>DATKUC010000334.1:0-10387 GCA_035530835.1 Spirochaetia bacterium | reverse complement strand
ACGACATCCTATGGTGCCCAGAAGGTTATCGGGGAACTGCTCGTTACCGACTACTCCCGCAAAGGATTCATCGATGGGCGTGCGCTCCGCTTTCCCACAATCGTGGTACGGCCCGGTGCGCCCAACCGGGCGCTTTCCAGCTACGCGAGTTCGATTATCCGCGAGCCGCTTCAGGGCAAGGAGGCGATTTGTCCGGTGGATGATGGGGTTCAGATCTTCATCCTTTCACCGCGAATGCTCATCCGGAATATAAGGCACGCAATTGGGATTCCGGCTTCAGAACTTGGATTCGACCGCGCACTGACACTTCCGGGCATACGGGTTTCGGCAGGTCAGATGATAGGGGCGCTTCGACAGATTGCCGGTGACGATGTCGTTGCGCGGATTGTCCGCCGTCCGGATCCACAGGTTGCAAAAGTCGTCGAAGGGTGGCCCGGCTACATCGAAGCGACACGGGCCCGTTCGCTCGGCTTTGTCGCGGACAACAGTATGGCGGACATCATTACCGCATTCATCCAGGACGAGCTTGGCGGCGCGTAGCGCGTCCTTCGTAAGCACGTAAAAAGGGGAGAAAGTGTTGACGCTCGGTGCGGGAATCGCCATCGCATTTATCATCATCGCAGTCTCGAACGTGATCGGCTCGCGCGCAAACCTCACCCGGGCACGCCATATCGTGCGGCTCCTCGAAGCTACATTCAGGCCGGAAGAGGCGCAGTATTCCCGCGTCGGGCGAAACAACGGGTATCACTTCCTGTACGAAACCGGACCGGCATTTGGACTTGTCGAAGGTACCGTAACGTTTCTCCCGCGAGATTCGCTGTTCTATCTTCCGTTTGCCCTTCTTGCGCGTCGGAAAGACCAGCTGCGGATCGTAATGAAAAGTGAATCAACTCCACCGGGCCAGGGTCGCATAGTGGAAGCGCACCGGTTGCAATCCGGTTGGCTTCCGTTCGAAGAGGGCGAGCACCTGAACCCTACTTCCAAAACCCAGGACGGCAGGCGCTTCCTCCTGCTCTGGTACAATCCCATTGTTCGTGACTGGCTCGCAGACACTGTTGAACGGATGCCGGACGTGTCGCTCCTGCACCAGATCGCTTACAACGGCACAGACCACACATTTCTGATTGAGATTGAACCGCGACGGGAGACGCTCAGCCGAACACTCGAGTTTTTCGTTTCGTGCGTTGCGTCGTTTTCCGAGAGGCGAACCAGCAGAACCGCGTGCCTGTAAACTATTCGAGCAGAGAAAGCTCGACCAGGTGACCTGACTGCGGGTCGGTGAACTCGACGGAAAAGCTGAATGTTGCAAGGTTGGCTGAAAGCATTGCGACCTCCTCTCCACTCTTCCATGCAAGCTTCAACTCATTGACCTGTTGCGTGGGAAGAATCTGGAATGTCCCCGAGAATGCTTTGCAGGAGTTGCGAAATCGCATCAGTCTCAACAACCGTTGCACGATCGACCGCCGTACCTCCCGGTTGACTTCGTCGACCGTATACGAGTGCCGGTTGATATCGCGCCCGGTTTTCGTGCGCTCTATCAATTCTATGTCATTGGCACCGGCAAGCAATCCGACATAGTACACCTGCGGAATGCCGGGCGCGAAGAATTGAATTGCGCGCGACAGAAGATACGCATCGTCATTGGCACCGAGAGCGGAATAGTAGGTGCAGTTGATCTGGTAGATGTCGAGGTTGTTGTATGCCGCAGTGTTGTAGACACGCTTCACATTTGCCCCGTGGGTGAACAGGTGCTCCCGCGTTGCCTCGATCTCCTCGTCGGAGAGCAGGCCGCGCACATCCACTACTCCGATTCCGTCGTGGGTATCGAGTGTGGTGAACTGTTTGCGCGGACAGATTCTGAGCCATTCGAGCAGTCGCACGTTCGAACCGGCGAAGAGCGTATGAAGCAGCAGCATGGGAAGTGCGAAGTCGTATACCCAGTACCCGCGATCTGCAAGTTTCTGCTGGATGCTGAAATGCTCGTGAATTTCGGGCAGAACTTCGATACCGCGAGGTTCCAGGATTCCGCGCGCCCTTTCGAGCATATCCCACATTTCCGGTTCGACGAAGAAGCAGCTCGTTCCTGGCTTCTTTGCCGCATAGGCAAATGCGTCAAGCCGCACAACTGCTACTCCCCGGTCGGCAAGTCCGAGCAGAGAATCGGTAACGAACTTCCAGGTGATCTCTTTCCTGAGATCAAGATCGATCTGTTCGCTGTCGAATGTGCACCAGACCTTTTCACTTGTTCCGTCCCGGAACGTCACCTCCACATAGGGGGCCCGTGGCTTTCTCTTGTAGATAAGATCCACCTGTTCCTGAGTCGGCTCTCCTCCTTCCCAGAACTCCTTGTACCGGATGAACATGTCTGCGTAGGGCGAACTGTCCTTCCGGTTCGTGAAATCCTCGAAGTAGCTGGACGCTCGGGAAATGTGGTTGATCATGAAGTCGGCCATGAAATCGTACCGACCTGAAAGCAGCTGAATATCCTCCCACGTTCCGAACGCTTCATCCACGATATCGTACCGGGTCGGCGCAAATCCGCGGTCAGCGGACGACGGAAAGAACGGCAGCACGTGCAGCCCGCCTATTGCGTCCTTGAAATGGTTTTCGAGAACCTGGGCCAGCGCGCGAAGATTCCCGCCCAGGCTGTCCGCATAGGTGATAAGCATGATTTCATTTCGCAATGGCATGGCTGCAATCATATCCGGCACATACTCAGAAGTCAATCGGAACATACAATCCTGAACGAATGGCCGGACTCATGCGTTTCGCTTACAATATCGTGACGGCCTCTTCGAAATCGAGTCTCGGCAGACGGGGGAACAGCTGCTCCCTGTTGCCATATCCGAGGCTGCAGACAAAGTTGATCTTCATGTCGGTTCCCGCAAAGAACTCGTCGTTGATCCTGTCCGCATCGAAGCCGCCCATCGGACCGCAGTCGAGTCCGAGCGAACGGGCCGCGACGATAAAGTAACCGCCCTGCAGGGTTCCGCTCTGACGTGCATTTCGCTCGGCACCCGCGGGATTCTCCGCGAACGGGGTTTTCATGTCACGAAACGGCATGAGCTTGTCCATTTTCTCGTAGAACTTCAGATCGTACGCGACGAGTGCCACAACCGGAGCCTGCCGGGTCTTTTCACGGTTTCCTTCATTCATGAGCGGCACGAGCCTCTCCTTGCTCGCCTCGGTCGTGAGAAACACGAAACGGGCGGGTGTCGAGTTTGCCGCTGTCGGACCGAACTTGACCAGGTCGTACAGCTCCCGCAGAATGCCCGGATCGACCGGTCGTGACTGCCACGAATTGAAGGTTCGCGCCTCCCTGAACAGGATATCGAGTGCCTGAGCATCAAGTTTTCGTTCTTCCGCAACTGCAGTATTCATTTATCGCCTCCACAATAACTCATTTGATGTCTATAAGATCCTGAGAGTTTGCCGTACGGAAAATAATTGATTATGCTATTTTCATGCGCAATCGTTCGCCACGACGGAGGCACAATGGACATACTCTCTGAGGTGCTCAGAACAATCCGGGTCAACGGCACCGTGAACCTGGTAGCGGATCTCTCATCACCATGGGGGATTGCGGTGCCCCGGGCTGATTCCGGAGCCACGTTCTATCTCGTCTCTGGCGGTTCGATGTTTATCGAGGTTGGTGAAGGTGACGATCAACTGCAGCTTACTGCGGGGGATTTTGTCATGCTGCCCGGGGGTGATGCGCATCGGCTGCGAAGCGACCCGCACTGTCAGGTCCGACCGATCGCCGAGATTACCGGATCGGAGTGGACGGGAACCTCGTTTGCAGAGGATCATGATCCGGCACCGCTACTGCGCTACGGCGGCGGTGGACCGCCGACTGAGCTGTTTGGCGGCAGTTTCCGGTTCGATACAGATGCGGCACTCTCCATACTGCGAACTATGGGACCTCTGCTGCACGTGAAATCGGATAGCGAGGGTTCGCCTGACTTCGGATCCCTGCTTGGCCTCAGCTGCAGGGAGGCGCGCCATCCTTTGCCCGGGTCCCGATACGTGATGTCCGAGCTAATCAAGCTTCTGTTCATTCAGATGCTTCGATCCGCGCTATCGCAGCGGCGCGGACAGACTGCCTGTGCGAGCAGCCCATTTGCTCTCATGTTTCAGCCGGGAATGGAACCGGTGGCTGAGGCAATACACCTTCATCCGGAGCGGGACTGGACTGTCGCCGAACTTGCGGAACGTGCCCATATGTCCCGAACCTCCTTCTCAACGCGCTTTGCCGAGATCACCGGACTTTCACCGCTCGCCTATCTGACGCGCTGGCGAATGATCAAGGCGTCTGAGTTGTTGCGAAACCGTAATCTCGGCATAGCAACTGTGGCCACTGCCGTGGGATACGGTTCCGAATCGGCGTTCAGTATCGCGTTCAAACGGCAGATGGGTGTAGCACCGGGGCGGTACCGCTCAGACGCATCCGCGCTGGTCGGTGCCCGCACCTGATAGCGCAGTCGATTGACGCGAGCCGAAACATCAACGTAAGATCAACCTGGAGGCGAGACATGATGCGAAAACGGTCTATAGCAGAGATTATGTGTGCTGCAGTGTCCACTGCCCTTGTTGTGGCGTTGTTCGCCGGATGCGCGAGTCAGGGCCCGGTGGTTCCGGTCGAACCCACGGTGCACGTGAGCTATTTCAATTCAACTGTCATCACGCCCGAGCTTGTGAAGTTCGTCGCGAAGGTCCGCATCGACAATAATATGCGCGGCCCGCTCGATTTCGACAAAATGGACTACACGGCCGACCTGTTCGGCAAGCAGTTTTTCAGTGGTACCTTTGCCGGGATGAACCGGACTGATGCCGGCGGCTACGAAACCGTAACGGTGCCGTTTCAGATTCCGATGAAAGAGGTATTGTCAAAAGGAGTTGCAATTCTTGCCGACGGCAAAGTGAAAGTTGCATTCCAGGGTAACGTCTATCCGAGCGTGACCTCGGGGCTCATGCCGGTGCCGTTTCGCGGGACGCTTGAAATTCCGATACCCAATGTGCCGACCTTCAGTCTCGAAGGAACACGTGGTTCGATCGTCGGTACCGAGTTCTCGGCAGTTATTGCAGTGCACAATACGAACGACTTTCCAATGTCTGTCGACCGTATCGATTCCTACATCAATCTGAACGGTCAGCGCTACACGCTGCTGCACAATCGCAACGAGGCACGGATTGAGCCGAACGGTACCGGTTCGGTGCTGCTCACCATGCACAACTCCGTGGGGAAGACACTCAGCTTTGCGCTGAATGCCCTCACCTCACAGAAGAATGATTTTGCCGTCGGCGGAACTATCGTGTTCGGTACGCCGTATGGATACTTCTACGTTCCGGTTTCAGTCGAGGGCGCGTCGAACTGACCGCTCTCCGCGATCAGCCCTTTGCCGTGGGGGAGATCCGGTAATCGACCCTGAAGCTGCCCGAGCCGGCGGTTGCGGCTATTTCTCCCGCTTCATCCGCAAACCGGAGTCCGTCCGAGCCTGTCACGCTGCCTGCGGCAGGCTCGTGCAGGACTACGCGCGCTCGGCTGTTCGGCGGAATCGACAGCTCGATGTGAACCTTGTCCTGGTCGCGCTGCCATTCGAGCGTAATCGGTCCGTACGGACCTTCGTAGCTTGTTCGGGCATGAGTCAGTCCGCCGCCTGGCCGCGGTGACAGAACCACCGATTCGAATCCCGGCGCATCCCGGTCGGGCGAAAGCCCGCCGATCGTGCCATAGATCCATTCACCAATCGCGCCGTAGGCATAATGATTGAAGGAGTTCATGTTTGTGCTCCACATCGTGCCGTCCGGTTTCATGCCGTCCCAGTGTTCCCATACTGTGGTCGCGCCCTGCTTTACCTGGTAGAGCCAGGACGGAAAGTCCTCTTTCAACAGAAGTGCGTACGCGCGGTCGAGCCGACCGTTTTCAGCCAGTGCGCGGCAGATGAACGGTGTACCGAGGAAACCGGTTGTGAGGTGTCCTCCGTTCTCATCAAGCAGCGCCACCAGATCGCGAGTCACGCGTTCGCGGTGCGCTTCCGGAACGAGTCTGAACACGAGCGCAAGTACGTGGGCGGTCTGTGTACGTGCGGCAAGCCTGCCTGAAGGGGTGATGAACTCATTACGGAACGCAGCGGCCACTGCATCGCTCAGCTTGCGGTAGATCGCCTCGTCTTCGGTCTTCCCGAGAGCTCCTGCCGCACTGGCAAGAAGCCGCGCTGAATAGGCGTAGTAGGCAGTCGCCGTCAGGTCGTTCGGCGTCGCTCCGAAGTAACTCCCCTCTTTTGCGTCAAGGGCGACCCAGTCACCGAAATGGAATCCGGTGTTCCAGATCAGCCCCTTCTCGGCATTGGCTCGAATGAACTCCACCCACGCTTTCATCGACGGATACTGCTCGCGAAGCAGATCAAGGTCGGCGTACCGCTCGTAAGCAGTCCACGGACAGACAACAGCTGCATCCCCCCAGCCGGTGGACGAATGGGAATCCTTCACATTGGCGTCCGCAACCATGACTCCGGTAAGTGCGTCGGGAACCACATAGGGGATGCCGCCGTCGGACCGCTGCTCGGAGGCGAGGTCGCGGAGCCACTTGCGGTAGAAGGTGATGGAGTCGGTGAGGTAGGTGGCGGTCCCGATGAACACCTGCGCGTCACCAGTCCAGCCGAGGCGCTCATCACGTTGCGGACAGTCGGTGGGCACATCGAATGCGTTGCCCTTCCAGCCCCACAGGATATTGTGGTGGAGCTGATTCAGGAGCGGCTCCGAGCAGCTGAACGAGAGTGTCTCTGCCATTCGGGAATGGACGACCACTGCGGTGAACGCAGAAGGATCGAGCTCACCCGGGTACTCTTCGACCTGTACAAAGCGAAAACCGTGAAAGGTGAAATGCGGCGCGTAGGTCTCGGTTCCTGTACCCTTCAGGATGTACTCGATTCGCGCGCGTGCGGAGCGAAGGTTCTCGGTGTAGAAGTTGCCCTTTGCGTCGAGGATCTCGGCATGACTGAGGACAACCCGGTCGCCCGCCTTCCCTTTTACGGCGAACTCGACCCAGCCGGTGAGGTTCTGACCGAAGTCGAGCACCCGCTCGCCTCGCGGTGTGGTGAGGAGCTTTACAGCGGGCAGCCTCTCCTGCATTCCCACAAAGGGTCCGTCCTGCGGCGTAACGCGCTTTGAATCAAACTCCCTGATTACGGCTGGAGACCAGCCTGAATCATCGAAACCCGCCTCGCTCCAGCCGTTGTTTTCGAGTCGCGCATCATATCGTTCGCCGTGGTAGATCTCTGCAAACAGAATCGGTCCCTCGGCGGCGCGGAAGCCTGCATCGGACGCGAGGTCGAAAACTGATTGCGAGCCATCCTTCACGACGAGTTTCATCGATAGTGCTGCGTGTTCGCCGTAGAGTCCGCGCACCCCGAGCCACGTGAGCTCACCCTTGTACCAGCCGGGACCGACTACCGCACCAATCACGTTCTTCCCCTTCACGAGAAGGGAGGTCACGTCGTATGTCTGGTAGGCAAGGCGCTCGCGGTAGTTCGTCCAGCCGGGCGCAAACTGAGCGTCGCCGACTCGTTTGCCATTCAGGTAGAGTTCGTAGACGCCGAGGGCGGTCGCATACACTCGCGCGTTCTGCGGGGCTTCCGCAAGCGTGAACTCCCTTCGCAGGTAGATCGGTCGTGACGAGTACTTCTCGTTCGGCACATCCATCCCGATGAATGCCGATGCCCAGCCGCCGACCGGAAGCGCAGTTTCAAACCAGGAGGGCTCGCTCCACCCGCTCTGGTCGC
Source organism: Spirochaetia bacterium (assembly GCA_035530835.1). Taxonomy (GTDB): domain Bacteria; phylum Spirochaetota; class Spirochaetia; order DSM-27196; family DATKUC01; genus DATKUC01. The sequence continues at coordinate 2,606 of DATKUC010000334.1, read as the reverse complement.
CATGGTTGTCGCCTGCCTGCACGCGGAAATAGTACCGAGTTGCCGGCGCGAGCTCAGTTCCCGAGTACGCCGCAAGGTGTGATTTCGATCCGTTCACCACTCCTGAACTCCAGACCTGCGCATGGAACTCGGGATCAGTGGCGACCTCGATGCGGTATGTCTTCTGAACGACATCCCGCCTGTCGCTGCTCAACTTCCAGCTGAAACGGGGCAATGCAGCTATAACGCCGAACGGCTCGCGTTCGTGCTCGCACCGAAGATCGTAAACATTCAGCATTATGATTGCTCCTTGGATCGAATCGACTTAGCCCTTGACCGCACCGGCAACTATACCGGCAACGATTCGCTTGTTGAAAATTATGAAGAGAATAAGCGGAGGAATCGAGATGAGCAATACGTTCGCGAACAGTAAATTGTACTGAGTGATGAAACGACTCATGTAGTTGTAGAGCGTAAGCTGAATTGTCGCATTTTCGGCTCCGGGAAAGAAGTAGAGCGGATTTACGAAGTCGTTGAAAATGTTCACCCCGGACAGAACAATTACTGTTGCAGTAACCGGTTGCAGGAGTGGGAACATGACGCGAAAGAACAGTGTCGGTCCGTTGCAGCCTTCGATTATCGACGCTTCATCGATCTCACGCGGTATCGTAACCATATGAGCGCGGTACAGCAATGTTGAGAACGAGAAGGCGAGCGCAGTCTCGATGAACACCATGCCAGTCATTGTCTTGTAGAGATGAATTCCCCTTACAACCCAGATTGTCGTAACAACCGACGGTGGTATCATGAGGCCCGCCATAATCAGGAAGCTCACGAGTGGCATGATGCGGCTCTTCCGCCGCTCGAGGACAAAACCGCTCATTGCACTTACTACCACGATGACAACGATCGAGAAAGCAGTCAGTTTGGTGCTGTTGTAGAACGCAGTAATAAGCATGCCGTTCGCGGCAACCAGTACATCGTGAAAATTCTGCAGATATTGCTGATGTGCGGCGAACGACATGTGCATGACTGCAGACTCACTCACCGACTTGCCGGCGTTCAGTATCACAAAGAGGAAGGGAACTCCAAAGATCAGGAGCGCGAAGCAGACAGCAATGATTTCAACGCCGATTTTTGCCAGGAGAGAGCCCTTCATAAACCGACCTCGCTTTTCGAAAGGAACTTGAACAATGGGACAGCGAGGATGGCAACCATGAAGAACAGGATGACATTCCCGGCAGTGGCGAGGCCATAGAATCCGCCTGAATACTGCTTGTAGATGATCGATGCAATGAGGTCGGTGGTAAATCCGGGGCCACCGCCCGTCATGGTCCAGATGAGGTCGAAGGTTCGCAGTCCGCCGATAAACGCGAGCACGATTACAGCGTTGGTTGCCGGCCGCGACAGTGGCAACATGATGTAGCGCAGTTTATCGAACGAGGAACCACCGTCGATCATAAGCGCCTCGTAGTACTGTGCGGGAATCGCCTGTATGCCGGCGATAAAAATGACTGTGGCGATACCGACGCCTTTCCACACGTCGACGAACGCGACCGAAAGTAACGCAATATGAGGATTTCCAAGCCAATCGGGTCCCTGCAGGCCAATGAGTTTGAGCCCTGCGTTTATGGCACCCAGAGTCGGATGCATCATATTGCTGAAGGTGATGCCGACAGCGATGGTACTTAGGATTGTCGGGAAGAATATCATAGACCGGAGAAAACCGCGACTCTTCAAATTGGTGGTGAGCAGGGCTCCAAGCAGAAAACCGACTACTACCTTCAGTGCACAGGTGACTATCGCGTAGATAAACGTATTCCGAAATCCTATGCTCAAGGAAGACTCGGAAAAGAACATACCGAAGTTCTCGAATCCGGTGAACGTCCAGCTGAAGAGCGTCCATCTGGTCATGCTGAAGAAGAAGGAAATAATCGTCGGAAGAAGAAAGAACACGAAATAGATGATGCCTGCTGGGGCCAGAAACCAGAATGAGTAGAATTTGTTTATTGCTCTTGTCATTGCGTTCCCTGTGAGCGTTGCCGGCGGATAGTTTGGCGGAAGCCCTGTGCGGGCGTGAGCCCGCACAGGGTCGCTGGCAGCTTGTCAGTTATAGCTTGTCAGTTATAGAGAAGCGTGCTGATCTACCAGCCGGGGAGATTGAGCTGCTTGGCTTGCTTCTGGACATCCTTGTCGTAGTCGCTCGCCGCCTGGGCTGGTGATTCGAGTCCGAGTCCGTCTGCAACACAGATCTGTGGAAGATTCGGCCCCTTGATCGGAGACAGGAACTCCAGTGCGGGTGCAGTGGCCCCCGAATCGATATACGGCAACATGTCCTTCACACCTGGCAGTACTGTCGAGGGAAGCGTGATGCCCTTGACCGCAAACGGACCATCGGGCGTCTGCGCCGCCTTGAACGCGTCCATACCTTGCGTCGATTCAAAGAATGCGACCCACTTCTTTGCCGCGTCGATGTTCTTGCCCTGGCTGTAGATCGAGAACGCAGCCGGCATCCAGACCGTCAGTCCGTTGCTCGATGCGGAATCGCCCGGCTGGGCAAAGAAACCGATGTCGTTGACCTTTACCGGATCAATCGTCTTGAGGTTCGAGAACGCAAAGGTCAGCAT
>DATKUC010000333.1:0-2772 GCA_035530835.1 Spirochaetia bacterium | reverse complement strand
ATGCGGAGACCTGCAACGTCGCGATCCAGCCCGTGGACTACCTGCGGTTCGCTGTAGAGTTTCGCGTGGCTTTCATCGCGGAATCTGAGTGCAACTGTCGCAAACTGAACGTCCAGATGCCGGGCTGCAAGGTATGCGGGCAGAATTCCGCCGCGCTCCACGGCGACTACAAGGTCGAAGGGACCGTATACAGTTTGCTTAATGCGGTTCATCATCTCATCAAGTGAAATATCCTGAGTTTCGACCGACGGTGTGCTCATCTGCACATCATGCAGAATGGAGCTGCGGTTTGCAAGGTGCTCAGAGCCGGGTGTTCTTGCGGATTTCTCCCGCTTTCGGGTATATTCACTGACAAGGAGAGACATATGGCTGATGAGCTGCCGGTATTCACTGAAGAGGAGCTGAAGGAGTACAACGGCCAGAACGGCAAGCCGGTCTATGTGGCCTACGGCGGGGACGTGTTCGACGTATCGACCAGCAAGATGTGGCGGACCGGCATGCACATGAAACGACATCCCGCCGGGATGAACCTCAGCGAGGAACTCGCGGGAGCGCCTCACGCACATGAAGTATTCGAACGGTTCCCGAAGGTCGGCACGCTCAAGCTGCAGGAGCTGGCAGAAGCCGAAGAGAGCCACCTTCCGCCGATTGTCGCAAAGCTCATTGAACGCATTCCGTTTCTCGAACGCCATCCGCATCCAATGACAGTTCACTTCCCGATCGCTTTCATGGTGGCAACGCCGCTGTTCGTCATTCTCTACCTCATTACCGGAGTCAGGGCGTTCGAGCTCACCTCCGTGAGCACGCTCGGGGCCGGCGTGCTGTTTTCGCTGGTCGCCATTCCCACCGGTTTTTTAACCTGGTGGATCAATTACCTTGCGCGTCCGGTTCGTGCGGTTACAATCAAGATTATTCTTTCATTTGTCCTGTTTCTGGTAGGCCTCGCAGCGTTCATCTGGAGAATGGTCGATCCTGGCGTGCTTGATCACATTTCCGGGATCAACATTCTCTACCTCGTGCTGGTGTTTTCACTCGCCCCGATCGTGGGCATCATCGGCACCTACGGTGCAATGCTCACATTCCCGGTGGAACCCAGGAAGAAGTAGGTCGGACCGGAGGTAAACATGAGATTCAACATTCGCATGTGGGGCAGGGCACTTCGTGAAATGCCGAGGATGTCAAACGAGGAGTATCGTTCACTCGACTTCGTGTCACGATGGCTGATAAGCACCCGTTTTGCCGCGATCATCATGACGGTTTTCTCGGTCCTTATCGCGGGAATCCTCGCCTATCGAACAGGGCCGGTGAATATCGGGATCTGGGCGCTCATGATGGTGTCACTTGTATTCGCCCATGCTACCAACAACATCGTGAACGACCTGGTCGATTTCGCAAAGGGTGTCGACCGGGAGAACTACTTTCGGGACATGTACGGACCGCAGCCGCTCGAGCGTGGTCTTCGGTCGCGCGCGGGACAATTCCGGTACGCACTTGTCAACGGCCTTATCAGCCTTGCGTTCGGTCTGCCCGTGGTGCTGTTCCGTGGCGGGCTCGCCTGGCCGCTCATCGCCGCGGGTGCATTCTTTGTGCTTTTCTATACGTACCCGCTGAAGTACTTCGCGCTCGGTGAGATCTCCCTGCTTGTCGTCTGGGGGCCGCTCATGGTCGGCGGCGGATACTATGTGCTGACGAATGTGTGGGACTGGAACGTGGTGATGGCGAGTCTGCCGTTCGCGCTCGGCGTGACTGCGACGCTTATGGGAAAACATATCGACAAATACGACGTGGATCGAAGTCAGCGAGTCTTCACGCTGCCCGTCGTCATTGGCGAGAAATCTGCGCGAGTGGTTGCCGTTGCACTCATCGTCCTCGAGTTTGTCGCAACCGGATACCTCGTGATCACCGGGTTCTTTACGCCGGTCATGGCTATTGTTCTGCTTTCGCTTCCGTCCCTCTTCAGGATTGTGCTTCCGATGTATCGAAAGCCACGTCCGGCAGATCGTCCTGAATCCTATCCGGAGAACGCCTGGCCGCTCTGGTTTGTCGCTTCAGCGTTTGTCTTTACGCGTCGTTTCGGCGCCTTCTTCGTGCTTGGTCTCATCGCAGACACGATCATCCACCGTTTCATCCACTGAGTGCAGAGTGCCGGCTTGGCCGCTTCAGTCCTTACCAATATAATCATCTCAAGTGAGTAAGTTATATTTGTCACAGCATCAAGGAGAGTCAATGCGTAGTGTACCAGTTCTGATCGTCCTTTCTCTGTGCGGGCTCCTCGCAGCGCCTGCATCAGCTCATGCGTTGCAGCCGGTGCGGGTCATCGTCTTCCCGGGAGGGTTCAACTGGCCGATCTGGGCCGCCCAGCACGAAGGTTACTTCAGCGACGAGGGGATTGCAGTTGATGTCACTCCCACACCCTCCTCGGCATACCAGATGACCAATCTCATCAGCGGGAAGTACGATATAGCAATGACAGCCTTCGACAATGTGGTTGCATACGATTCAGGCCAGGGTGCGGCGAAGGTCAGCGGGACTCATGATCTGTTTGCGTTCATGGGCGGCGACGACGGATTTTTGAGTATTGTCGTCCCCGATCGCATCCGCACCTTCGCAGACCTGAAGGGAGGTGTGCTCGCTGTCGACGCACTGACCACCGGATACGCATTTGTTCTCGAACAGATGCTTGCCGATCACGGCCTCTCCCGCGGTGAATACCGTCTCGAAAGCGCAGGAGGAGTTCTCGAGCGCTGGAAAGCGCTGCTCGCGGGACGGTTC
>DATKUC010000332.1:0-16801 GCA_035530835.1 Spirochaetia bacterium | reverse complement strand
CTTTTTCAGCCTTGTATTGTCGTCCCTGTATCTCTACCATAGCGTACATGAATGCGGTCTCCAGTTTCTGGGATGGATTCTCATCAGTGAATCGTAAACGTATAACTAACATGGAAATGGAACGAAAGTCAAGTTGGGCGCCTGAAGACAACGGACAACACGCTTTTCGTTGCATGCCGTCATCCGACACGCTACAATGAACCAGGAGTTCTCAGCGTGATATTCAGCCTGCTTATTCTTCTTCTGGTAGTCCTGGGCGCCGCAATTTTGAGCGTGCATCTTTTCTGTATCGTTGGAATCTTTCGTGCTATTGCAGCCGAGCGACACACACAGAGGTCTGTCGGTAAGGTGCCGTCGGTTTCCCTTGTAGTCCCGGCGCGGAACGAAGAGATCCTGCTACCCCGCCTTCTCTCATCTCTTGAGAAGCTTGACACTTCGGACGTGCCTGATTTCGAACTGGTACTTGTGAACGACCGTTCAACCGACTCAACTCCACAGATCATGCAGAAGTTCGCCGCGGGTGCACCGTGGCCGGTCAGGATCATCGATACGCCGGAACCGACGCCACCACTGGTCCGTACGAATCCGAAGCAGAACGCACTGCACTACGGAACGCTTTCAGCCCATTCGCAATTGCTGCTCTTTACGGATGCGGACTGCGTGGTCGAGACGCAGTGGTTGCGGCGGATGGTGCTCCCATTCCGGGACGAAAGCCTCGGGCTTCTGTTCGGCACAGTGATGCCGAAGGCGGCCGGAATGTTCCTGCCGCAGTACCAGGGCTTCGACCACGTCTTCCGTTACTACTACACCGCTGGAAGTGCGGGACTCGGGAACCCGACCGGTGGATTTGGCAACAATATCGCGGTCCGCGCCTCGGCGCTTGCAGAGGTGGGAGGATTTTCCGGGCTTCGATACTCGGTCACCGAGGATGCGGAGCTTATTGCAGAGGTGCGCGACCTGCATCGGTACGAGGTGCGGCCGCTCATTGCCGCTGAGGCAATCGTGTCACCGGAACCACAGCGGCATCTGTCGGAGCTTGTAACCCAGTCGATCCGATGGAACACCGGTGGCCTTTACGCGCCCGACAGAGCGGCGCGATACAGCTACCGTGTTGTCATGCTGTTCCTGCTGGGAAGTGTGCTCGCGCTCCTGCTGTCGCCGATATTTCCGCCGCTTCTATTTACCACGGCAGGCTCGTTCCTCAGCATGACACTTGTCGCAATTATCGCCGGAATCGCTTCCCGGCGAGGATTCAGGTACTGGGTTATGCTCCTGCCGAATGTGCTCTTCTCGATGGCGTTCTACAGCTTCGTAACCTTCCAGACCCTTGCGCGACGGCCGATACGCTGGAAAGGCCGCATACTGAATATCCGCGCCGGTCGGTCGCCATCGACCGTCGCCGGCGTACAGAAGGAGAGCCCTGTGTCACGCTCGTAGCGCGGCTACGGCAGTAGTGTGCTCTGCATCAGGTAGCGGTCTACCTCACGGGCGCAGCCGCGACCTTCGTTGATTGCCCACACGACAAGGCTTTGTCCCCGTCGCGCATCACCTGCCGCAAACACCTTCGGGTTCGATGTCTGGAACTTGCCGTAGTCCGCTTTGAAATTGGACCTCGGATCAGTTTCGATGCCGAGGGCCCCCGACAGTTGCTGCTCAGGTCCGAGGAAACCGAGTGCGAGCAGGACAAGATCCGCCTTCCACTCCTCTTCGGTACCCGGGATCTCCTGCAGCTGCGGTCGCTCTCCCGGCTTCATCACCCACTCGACCCGTACAGTCCTCAGCGCCTTGACGTGGCCCTTCTCGTCGGCAACGAACTCCTTGGTGAGAATGCTGTACTCACGTGGATCCTTGCCGAACCTGGCCTCCGCTTCACCGTGGCCGTAGTCGGTCTTGTAGAGCCGCGGGTAAGTCGGCCAGGGCATTTCTGCATTCCGCTCGCTCGGCGGTTTCGGAAGCACTTCGAAGTTGACGAGGCCTGCACACCCGTGTCGCATCGACGTGCCGATACAGTCGTTCCCCGTATCACCCCCGCCGATAACAATTACGTTGAGACCTTCTGCGGAGATATTTGCCTTGTTCTGCAATTTGCTGTCGAGCAGACTCTTCGTGTTCGCCTTCAGAAACTCCATGGCAAAATGGATGCCTTCAAGGTTGCGTCCCGGAACCGGAAGATCACGAGGTACCGTTGCACCACAGGCGAGTACTACCGCATCGTACTCAGCGAGAAGTTCGCCTGGATCGACATTCTTTCCGACTTCTGAATTGGGACGAAACTCAACCCCTTCGTCCGCCATCAAACGATTTCGGCGCTCAACTATCTCTTTGTCGAGTTTCATGTTTGGAATGCCATACATGAGCAGGCCGCCGATGCGATCGTCTCGCTCAAAGACCGTGACACTGTGCCCCGCCTGATTGAGCTGATCGGCGCAGGCGAGTCCGGAGGGGCCCGACCCGACCACTGCCACGCGTTTTCCCGTTCGCAGGGAGGGAACACGCGGCTTCATGAGGCCGGTTTCATACGCATGGTCGATGATGAACGCTTCATTATCCTTTATGGTAACCGCAGGTTCGTTAACACCGAGTACGCATGCAGATTCACATGGCGCGGGACAGACTCTCCCGGTGTATTCCGGGAAGTTATTCGTCTTCAGCAGGCGCCTGAACGCTTCGTCAAATCTGCCTTGATAGACCAGGTCATTCCATTCGGGAATCAGGTTATTGACCGGGCAACCAAAGCTCGACTGACAGAATGGCACGCCGCAGTCCATGCAGCGCGCGCCCTGGTCCCGACGATCCTTTTCGCTCAACTGGATATGGAACTCTTTGAAATCCTTCGTCCGTTCAAGAGGTTTGCGATCGGCAACAGGCTTGCGCGTGAACTCGATGAAACCGGTAGGCTTACCCATTGACAACCTCCATCAACCGTTCGGTGTGTCCAGTGCGTTGCAGCTCGAGAACCCGCTTGTAGGCAGGAGCAACGACCTTGACGAACTCCTTCCGGCGTTCTTTCCAGGTATCGAGAATGTGAGAGGCGACCGGAGAGCCGGTGAAATCACGATGCATACGAACCAGATCGAGTACTGTCTGAACGTCCTCCTCCTCTGCGAGATCCTCGAGAACAACCATTCCCATGTTGACCCGGGTTGAGAAGTCCTTCTGGACATTCCAGACATAGGCAACACCACCACTCATTCCTGCACCAAAGTTGCGTCCGGTCGGACCAAGTATTACTGCCCGTCCACCGGTCATATACTCGCACGCGTGGTCACCAACGCCTTCGATTACTACGTGAGCCCCGGAGTTTCGCACACAGAACCGTTCTGCCGATCTTCCGCGAAAGAATCCGTATCCTGAAGTGGCACCGTAGAACGCCACGTTTCCGATAATGATGTTATCTTCCGGAACAAAGGTCGAGTTTGCTGGCGGATAGACGACGAGGGTTCCGCCTGAAAGCCCCTTGCCGACATAGTCATTCGCATCACCTTCAAGCTCGATCGTTACGCCATTTGTGACCCATGCACCGAAGCTCTGCCCGGCGCTCCCGGTGAGCTTAATGTGCAGCGTTTCATTCGGCAGACCTTCAGCTCCCCACCGCGTGGTGATGTGATGACTCAGCATGGTACCAACTGCACGATCGGTGTTTCGTACCGGCAAATCAAGACGAAGTGGTTCGCGCCGCAGAAGTACTCGTTCGGCGAGACTGATGAACTTGCGATCGAGCACGTGCGCAATTCCGTGTTCCTGCGGGATGCAGCAGATAACGCGGGTATCTTCGTTCTTTTTCTGCGCGACAGTCAGAAGCGCACTCAGGTCGATATTCTTTGATTTCCAGTTACGTGCCGAGTTGTCCGGTTCAAGCATGTCCACTCGACCGACCATCTCCTCGTAGGTCCGGAAACCAAGCTCGGCCATGATGGTCCGAAGGTCTTCGGCGATGAAGGTGAGAAGATTTATCACGTATTCAGGCTTGCCGGAAAACTTGGCTCTCAGTGTCGGGTCCTGAGTCGCGACACCAACCGGACAGGTATTCTTGTGACACACCCGCATCATGATGCACCCGAGGGTAATTAGCGCGCTTGTTGCAAAACCACACTCTTCGGCACCCAGCAACGCCGCGATCGCGACATCGCGACCTGTCTTTATCTGGCCATCGGTCTGAACGACGACGCGGCTGCGCAGGTCGTTCATGACGAGCGTCTGATGAGTCTCGGCGAGACCGAGCTCCCAGGGCAGTCCCGCATGCTTGATGCCGGTCAACGGACTCGCTCCGGTGCCACCGTCGTGACCGGAAATCAGGATGTGGTCCGCATGTGCCTTCGCGACACCCGCCGCAATTGTCCCGACACCGACTTCGGATACCAGCTTCACGCTGATCCTCGCCTTCGGATTTGCATTTTTCAAGTCGAATATCAGCTGGGCGAGATCTTCGATCGAATAGATATCATGGTGGGGAGGTGGGCTGATGAGCCCCACACCCGGAGTCGAGTTCCGCGTCCTGGCGATAACCTCGAAGACCTTGTGCCCGGGCAACTCTCCGCCCTCGCCCGGTTTTGCCCCTTGCGCCATCTTGATCTGGATCTCATCGGCATTCGTCAGGTATTCGATGGTTGCACCGAACCGTCCCGAAGCAATCTGCTTGATTGCCGACCGCTTCGAGTCGCCGTTTGCAAGCGGCTTGTACCGCTCCCGCATTTCGCCACCCTCACCCGTGTTGGACTTTCCGCCTATCCGGTTCATCGCAAGGGCCAGCGTCTCGTGCGCTTCCTGGCTGATCGAACCGAAGCTCATGGCACCGGTCGCGAACCTGCGAAGAATGTTCGCTGCGGGCTCGACTTCCGTAAGAGGAATCGGATTCCCGGCTTTGAACTTCAGAAGTCCCCGAAGCGTCGACTGTCTGGTCGATCGTTGATTCTGTCGGTCCGCAAACTGACGGTATGCGCCTGCGTCATTCTGAGATGCCGCGCGCTGCAGCAGCGCGATAGACTCGGGGTCCCACATGTGCTTTTCGCCGTCATACCGGTACTGATAATCACCGGGGTTGAGGTCCTCAAATCCGATGGGGATATTTCGGGACGGATAACCCATGTCATGACGCTTCAGCGCCTCTTCAGCAAGAATCTCGAAATCGACTCCCTGGATCCTGCTAGCTGTCCCCGCGAAGCAGCGGTCCACGACGTCCTGTGCAATTCCAACGGCTTCAAAGATCTGAGCAGCCTTGTAGCTTTCCAGTGTGCTGATACCCATCTTTCCCATGACTTTGCGCATTCCGGCGCCCAGGGCGTCGAGATAGTTTGCCACAATGCCGTTCTCGTCCAGATCTTTGAGGATGCGCCCTTCGCGTGCCATCTGCCACATGGTTTCGTATGCAAGATAGGGATTGACCGCGTCGGCCCCAAATCCGAACAGCATGCAGAAGTGGTGCACTTCACGCGGTTCACCGCTTTCGACAACAATGCCGATCTGCGTTCGTTTCGCGTTGCGGACAAGATGATGATGAACTGCACCGGTTGCCATGAGAGCGCTTACCGGTACGCGATCCTGAGAGGCCGCGCGGTCACTCAGGATGACCAGTCCGTAGCCGTCGGTAATCGCCTGCTCGGCCTCCCGGCTGATTCGGTCCAGGCAGGTCTTCAGTCCATCGGCGCCGGCACTCCGCGGATAGGTTATGTCGATATCGAGTGTTCGCCAACCGCGGTGATCCATCTCCCGCAGCTGTGCGAGCTCGGCATTCTTGAGGATCGGTTGATCAAGGCGAACGCGGTGCGCATGCTCGGGGGTCGCTTCGAGGATGTTCCGTTCCGGACCAATATAGGTTACCAGGCTCGTGATGATATCTTCCCGAATTGAATCGATCGGCGGATTCGTGACCTGCGCGAAAAGCTGCTTGAAGTAGTCGTACAGGAGTCGTGGCCGTTCGGAGAGACAGGCGAGCGGTGCGTCATTTCCCATCGAGCCAAGCGGTTCCTTTCCGGTTTCAGCCATCGGCTTCAGCAATACCATCTTGTGTTCGAGCGTATATCCGAACGCGAGCTGCTGCTGCACCAGCGTCTCATTATCGACTACGGCTACGTGGTTCGGTTCAGGAAGGTGAGCGAGCGTGATCTGTTGTTCGTCGAGCCATTGGCGATAGGGCCGGCTCGTGGCAAAGCCGTCCTTGAGTTCGATATCGTCGACGATTCTGCCTTCGTCGAAATTGACAAGAAACATTCGCCCCGGTTGAAGACGTCCCTTTATCCTGACCTTCTCGGCGGGTACATCGAACACGCCCACTTCGCTCGCCATGACTACTATGTCATCGTCGGTTACGTAGTAACGGCTCGGCCGCAGCCCGTTGCGGTCAAGTACTGCGCCTATCACCTTTCCGTCACTGAAGGTGACCGAGGCGGGACCGTCCCACGGCTCCATCATGGTGCTCATGAACTCATACATCGCCTTCCCGTGATCGGGCATGTGCTCGTGCTTCTGCCACGCTTCGGGAATCATCATCATGACTGCCTCAGGTAGCTCTCGGCCCGCGAGAAGCAACAGCTCAAGTACGTTGTCGAAGGTACCGGAGTCTGAAAGGTCAGGTTCAATGATTGGCATTGCCCGGGCGAGGTCATCACCAAACAGCGAACTCTCGAGGGTACCCTGACGTGACTGCATCTTGTTGATATTGCCGCGCAACGTATTGATCTCGCCGTTGTGCGCCATGAACCGCTGCGGCTGTGCGCGATCCCAGCTGGGGAACGTATTGGTGGAGAAGCGGGAATGCACCATGCACAGATGGCTCTTGTACTCAGGATCGCTCAGATCGGTAAAATAGTTGAAGAGCTGTTCGGGCATCAACATACCCTTATAGACGATCACCCGCGTTGAGAGGCTGCAAATATAGAAGAAATCGTTCGGATCACTCGCCTTGCCGCGGATTGAATGGGTCGCTCGCTTCCGGATTACGTAGAGTTTGCGATCGAATGCTGCCTCATCGAGGTTATCCGCGGAAGCTACAAAAACCTGCTCCATGACCGGCTCGGACGCAAGAGCTGTCGGTCCGATCATAGAATCATCGCGTGGCACTGCCCGCCAGCCGACAACCCGTTGACCTTCCTCGATGATGATCCGCTCGAGCGCCGATTTGCAGGTGCTTCGCTGTCCCCCGTCTTTCGGCAGAAATACGATTCCTGCGGCATAGGTACCGCGTTCAGGAAGCTGCATCCGCAGCTCCTCTCGTGCGACCTTCTCCAGAAATTCCCAGGGTAACGCAGTGAGCACTCCAGCTCCGTCTCCGGTGTTCTTCTCACTTCCCACTGCGCCGCGGTGAGTCATGTTGATAAGCACTTCGCGTGCGCCATCGATAATTGAGTGACTTCGCTTTCCTTTTATGTGCGCAACGAACCCAACACCACAACTATCATGTTCAAAAGCCGGATCGTACAAACCGGATTGCTTCGGCCGCGCCGTGAAGCTCATAGATACTCCTTCCCCTGAGGTTGAACACAGAGAGTATTACAATTAAGCAATAATTATGCCAAACATCACTGGAGAGATCAAGTTCTCACTGCATAATTATTTAGAAGCATAGCATATTCTTGCAATATCGTCATCATACTACCAAAAGGTAGGATTATGGAGCCAAAATCCTACCCAGATGTCGCAACATCTTCACATCACTTCGAGAAACGGAACTCCGATCAACGCGAACGCGTTTCTGAAGACCTGCAGGACCGACTTAGCAAGGGACACCCGCGCTTTTCTTACGATTTCGTCGGAAAAGGTTGCGATCGGGTTGTCATGATAATAGCGGCTGAATACCTTTGCGAGTTCGTAAAGATAGGCTGTCAGGATCGATGGATTATACCCCTCACCAGCAAGGGCGATTGCTTCCGGAAATTCCGAGAGAAGTCGTGCCATCTCCCACTCATCCTCAACGGTGAATACTGAAGGATCGATTTCCGCCACGGCAACGTCGTTACGGCCCGAATCTTTCCGAAGCATACTGCAAATACGCGCGCCCATGTACTGTAGATAGGGTCCCGTGTTGCCGGTGAAAGAGAGGGACTCTTTCGGATTGAATACCATGTCCCTGTTCGGCGATGCCTGCAGGAGGTAGTAGTGAAGCGCACCAAGCGCCACTTTCTCTGCGGTGGCATCAAGATCTCCTACGGCCTCTTCCCGCTCCTTCTCGCGAATTTCGTCGGCGGCCATCCGGGCAAGTTGCGAAATCAGGTCATCGGCATCGACAATGGTACCTTCCCGTGATTTCATGCGCCCTTCGGGAAGATTCACCATCCCGTACGCGAGATGATAGAGATTCGTCGCCCATTCGTAACCGAGCATCGATAGCACTCGAAACAGCACTGCAAAGTGGTACTTCTGTTCGGAGGCGACAACGTAGACGAGCCGGTCGAATGGCCAGTCGTGGTACCGCGCAAGTGCGGTTCCGATATCCTGCGTTACGTACAACGAAGTCCCGTCACCACGGAGAAGCACCTTTTTTTCGAGGCCCGCCTCACTCAGATCGACAGTTATCGCTCCATCGACTTCCTTCTCGAACAATCCGGCTTCCAGACCGCGCAGAATTTCGCTTTTTCCGGAAAGGTAGGTTTCGCTTTCGTAATAGATCTGGTCGAAGGAGACTCCTGTTCTGTCATAGGTCTTCTGTATGCCTCCGATTGCCCAGCTGTTCATTCTCTTCCAGAGCGCAATTGTCTCAGGCTCTCCTGCCTCCCAGCTTTTCAGAAGCTCACGTGCCTCCTGGGCAGCCGTAGGGTCACTTTTCGCGAGTTCATGGAATTTCACGTAGTAGGAACCCACAAAGTGATCAGCCTTCACCCCTTCGCTCTCCGGTGTCCGTCCTTCAGAAAGCCTCCGGTATGCGACCATTGACTGGCAAATATGGATACCACGGTCGTTGATGAGATTGACCTTCCTCACCTGCGCCCCATTTGCCTTGAGAATCCGTGACACGCTTTCCCCAAGAGCATCGTTTCTCAGATGGCCAAGATGCAGTGGTTTGTTCGTATTCGGACAGGAAAACTCGACGGTGACCCGCTTGCCGGCGAGCGCGGAGGTTTGCCCGTACGATGTCCCCTCACGCTCAATCGCTGCAAGCGTTCGTCGAATATAGGATGGCCGATCGTAACTGACATTCACATACGGTCCAAGAGCAGCAACCTTCTCAATCCCATCGGGCAAACCCTGCCCGGTCAGTGCCTCCGCCACTTCCTTCGCGATCTGCGGAGGAGCGGCGCGGAACAGTTTGGCAAAGGGAAACATGGGAAACGCGATATCGCCCATCTCGACTTTTGGCGGCTTCTCGGCGACTATCTGTTCCGCCCTGACGAGTGAGGTGTCCACACCTCGAAGCCCGGCCATCGCAACAAGTACCTCTTCAATCCTCTTTATCGCTTCCCGGCGAATGCTATTCATGTTGAGTGCTCCGTTCCCGACGCGGAGAGCCGAAGGGCATCCGCCGGGATTTTCAGTCTTCCGAGCAGCGCTACCATTCCGGTGTACTGCTCCGGTCCTTCGCGCCGATATGATGCAAATGCCAAATGGCATGAGGTGCAGATGTGTGCGTCGATAACTTGAGATACGCCAAGTTTGCGAAGCAGTCCGAGGTTCGCCCGCGGCAAATCCAGATACCACTGGCCGTCACGTTTCACGGCGCTCTCTTTTCCCCATCGGCTCGAGAACAGCGACGCCCGTTCTTCGTCAACGCGATAACAGCACACACCGATGCAGGGCCCGAGCATTGCCGTTAATTCCTCAGGTTCGGAATCGAAGTGATTGTTCATCTGACGCACCGCGTCAACGGCAATTCCGGTGCCTCGCCATCCGGAATGGAGAAGGCCGAATGCGCCGCTCGCGCGATCATAGAGAAAAATCGGCATGCAATCGGCAACGGTAACGCCAAGGCAGAGATTCCGATTGGAGCTGATCATCCCGTCACCGTCCGCGCCGTACGTATCAGCATCCGCTACATGAACGGATCGCGAATGCACCTGGTGCAGGCTGACAAATCGCTCACGAGCAACGCCGACTTCGTTCAGCAGTGATTGCCTCGCCTCGCTCAGCGGCCCGCCGGACGCACCCATTTCACCCGCAGCCTTCAGCGAGAGCAGTGCCGGGACGGGAAACTCGAACGACAAGATGCGTTCGTTTGTGAGCGATGGATATGTGATCGTAGTCACCGTTGTCATCGGTCACACCTTACTTGAAAGCCCGAACGACGTCAACGACAGACACTTTCCGGTGGACAGTTCTATTTTCGAAGTGATTCAAGATCGTAGAGATCGCCAATGATGCGGGCGGCATCCTTGCACTTGCGCAGCGCTTCGTCGAGCGTTTGCAGATACTCTTTGTTCATTCGTCCACCGACGTATCCGAGATTCGACAGGGTATCGTAGCGTCCGCCTACTTCGCCATAGAGTATTCCGTTGACCACCTCGCTCACTTTGCGCAGCGCATCCAGCGAGCTCTCCAGAATGCTCGATACTTCAGCGTCGAGGTTTCGCAGTACCTGTTCAACGATTGCCGGGGACCGCGGCTGCGCATTGTTGCGAACGAACACTGCCCCAAAGTCTCCATCGGGTTTCAACTTCTCTTCGAGCGCACGGATTCGTGAGGCGGAACGATCGAGCACTCCATAGCTGTCGGCAAACTCCGTTCTGTTCATCTCCTTGTAGAACTCACCATCGATCAAAATCGTCTTGAACGGACGGTTGATCTTCAAGGGGTAGACTGATGTAAAGAACCCTTTGGCCACTGACAACGTGGTTCCATATCGTCCGTTGCCTCCGATACCACGATCGGCGGGATAGCCATGAACCGGCACGGGTGCGCCGGACTCAAGCAGAGTGCTGCCCTCAACCAGTAGATTGTCCCGCTTTCTGATAAACACAAAACGACGAAAGCTTCCATCAAGGTAGTCACGCCAGTACCGCCGCACCACGGCAAACCAGTCCTCACCACCGCGTACCGTCTCAGGGCGATAGCTGAGGTTTCCGGTAACGCAACGCATGAGATTGCGAATCGGAATGCGTCGAATAAACTTCCGGATGGAATCAAATGTCCTGAGCGTGCGATTCGTCTGTTCTTCAATCAGCTGTTCGAATTCCGCTGACGACTTCTTCCCGTCGGAGCCGGCATCAGGTGGTGCGCCTTCCGCGTCTCCGGAATCCGAGAGTCGATCGCGGTTTGCGAATATTACCAGTGACTCGACGAAGGCGGGATTCGGTGGATCGGTCATCGAAAGCAGGAGAGATGCAAGGCGACCGAGTCCCTCCTTCACTGCCGCAAAGGGCGCTCCGGTAGTCCCGGTCGAACTCTGAACAGAGAAGTGTCCGGTCACGTCCTCGAAGCGAAAGCTCAACAGCTGCTGAAGCATGTACAGCAGCTGGGCGTCCTGATACATCCTCTGCCTGCCCTCGGCAGGAAGCGTCGACAGAAGATCGTCAAGATCATGGTCGAGTCTGCGTTTGACTTCGACATCGGTAAGATCGGGATGCGCCTCGGCCACTCGATACGGGTCGGTTCGCGACTCCACGAGCTCCTGGAACTCGCCCATCTCGATGCCCGCAAGGAATACCAGGAACTCGGCCTTATCGGCCCCGGAACAGGCGCGTAGAAGAACAGCTATTGAATCGGTGGCGTCACGAAGATCCTGAATCCTGTCCAGGAGGGCACCACCGGCAAATTCATTGTGGGAATCAACAAGCCCGGGAATAGCAGCATTGACCTTGCGAGCAAGATCGCCAAGCGCGTGCCGTTCGAGTACCAGGATTCGATCCTGTCCGCTGAAAAGGGCGCGAAAGAACACGACGATCTTCTGAAACAGATTCAGCGATCGATAGTGTTCCTCCAGGTCAATGGTCTCCTCGTCACCGTCTTTTGATAGCGGTTCGTCTCCGGCCGCAACAATCCTATCACCGAGACGCGAGAGAATTTCCTTGCGTTCGTCGGTCGATAGTTGAGATGCGAGAGTTTCAAAAACGCTCCTTCTCTCCATTAAGCCGTATTCTAGCTCAATTTGACGACGCATGCAACGGCATGTTTCTCGGACCTAGTCGGAACGCAGGCTCTCCGGCCGTGGGTCCGGAAGTGCATACACATTGAACGCATTGGTGCGCAGGTGGCGGATCCCTTCAACCGCGGCACGTGCGGCCGAGGTCGTTGTCGTATACGGAATCCTTCGGCGTACCGCGTTGATGCGAATATAGTCGTCGTCCCGTTGCGTATATCTGCCGAGCGGCGTGTTGATGATGAGCTGCACTCTACCGGCATTCATGTGGTCGATAATGTGCGGGCTGCCCTCGTGCACCTTGAGAATGACCTCTGCAAATACCCCGTTGTTGAAGAGGTACTCCGCAGTGCCGCGGGTTGCTGCGATCTGGAACCCCATTTCCTCGAGATCCTTCACGATCGGAAGGATTGTGGGTTTGTCCTGATCGTGTACGGTTACAAAGACCTTCCCGCGAGACGGGAGGTTCGTTCCCGTCGCCGTCTGCGCCTTTGCATACGCTTCTCCGAATGTCGTCCCAATACCGATTGCTTCGCCGGTGCTGCGCATTTCGGGTCCAAGGAGCGGATCGACGTCCTTGAATCGGTCAAAGGAGAACATCGCCTCCTTGACTGCCCATCCAACAATGCAGGATCCCATTCCAACCCCGCTCTTGCCGGTAACAGAGTCGTTTATGAACCCCTGACTCGCGAGAGTCTCGCCGTGCCAGATTCTTACTGCGGCTTCAACCAGATTCACGCCGGAAGCCTTCGAAATGAACGGCACTGTGCGGCTCGCTCTCGGGTTCACTTCCAGAACGTAGAGAACGCCGTCCTTCGACGCAAATTGTATATTCAAAAATCCAACAACGCGGATTTCACGGGCGATGCGCGCTGTGGCCTCGGTCATCTGCTCGAGAATACGTGGCTCCGACTTGTACGGAGGAAACACGCATGCTGAATCACCCGAGTGGATTCCTGCCGCCTCAATATGCTGCATGATACCGGCAATATAGACGTTGCTCCCGTCACTCAGCGCGTCAACATCGTACTCGAACGCATCTTCAAGAAACTGGTCTACAAGCACCGGTTTCCGCGGGGAGATCTCGATTGCCGTACCGACAAATTCATGGAGTTCGTCCCGATTGTACGCGATGACCATGCTTCGCCCGCCAAGGACGAACGACGGCCGGAGCAGGACGGGAAATCCAATCTGATCGGCAAGCCGCTCGACCTCATCGATGCTGACGGCGCTCTTGTTTTTCGGCTGCTTCACACCGATGCGATCCATCGCCGCGGAGAACAGCTTCCGATCTTCGGCGTCCATGATGCTCTTCACAGTCGTTCCGACAATATGCGCGCCCCACTCCTCGAGCTGCTCGGCCATGTTCAGAGGCGTCTGCCCACCGAGCTGCACGATAACGTCACGAACGCCTTCCTTTATCAGAACCTCTTTCACATCCTCTACCGTGAGTGGTTCGAGATAGAGCCGGTCGGATACGTTGAAATCGGTTGATACTGTCTCAGGATTCGAGTTGATGATGATTGTCTTTACGCCAAGTTTCCGATACGCCATGGAGGAGAGCGTACAGCAGGTGTCAAACTCGAGTCCCTGCCCGATCCGGTTCGGACCGCTTGCAATAATGACTACCGAGTTTTCGCCAAGCGGCTTTCCCTCGTCGGTTTCCCCGTAGGTTGAATAGAAATAGGGAGTTTCGGCCTCGAACTCACCTGAACAGGTATCAACGAAGTGATAGACCGCATGCAGATCTTCTGCGGCGCGCATATTCTGAACTTCAGTCTCGCTCTTCCCGCCCAGGAATGCGATGCGGCTGTCCGCAAAACCAAGTCGCTTCGCCGTAAGGAGCAGATCTCTTTCAAGCGGTCCGGTGACCAGAGCAGCTTCGAGGCGTATCTGCTCCAGCATGTTGTGCAGAAACCAGCGGTTGTACCCCGTCTTTCGTTCGATCTCCGGGATGACTTTTTCGCCGCGGCGCTTTATGGCAGTATAAATCGCAAAGATTCTGCGCGGGTGAAGCGTTGCCATCATGCGGTCGATCTCTTCGTCATCCACTTTCGCGAGGTCCTCGAGTCCGCTGAAGCCGAACTCGCAGGCACGGATAGCCTTATTGAGCGCCTCCATGAACGTCCTGCCAATTGCAAGACTCTCCCCGACGCTCTTCATCTGCGTCCCGAGCTCGCGGTACCCTTTTGGAAATTTCTCAATCTCAAACCGCGGTACCTTAACGGCGACGTAATCAAGTGACGGTTCAAAACAGGAGACTGTCTTTCCGGTGATATCGTTCACTATTTCGTCAAGAGTAAAGCCAACAGCGAGCCTTGCCGCGCATCGCGCTATCGGGAAACCTGTTGCCTTGCTCGCGAGTGCTGACGACCGGCTCACTCTCGGGTTCATTTCGATGACCAGCATCCTGCCGGTATCCGGATTCACCGCAAACTGCACGTTCGACCCTCCGCAGTCGACACCGACTGCACGCAGGATGTCGATGGCAGCTGTCCTCATCCGCTGATATTCCCGATCCGAAAGCGTCTGGATCGGCGCCACGGTTATACTGTCGCCGGTGTGAACCCCCATTGGATCGACGTTTTCTATGGAACAGATGATGACCGCGTTGTCCGCCTGATCTCTCATCACTTCGAGCTCGAATTCCTTCCAGCCAATGATCGATTCTTCAATCAACGTCTCGTGCACCGGGCTCTCGGCAAAGGCGCGTTCAAGCAGAGAGTCAAGTTCATCCCACCGGTACGCGATGCTTCCGCCTCGTCCACCGAGAGTGAAGCTCGGACGGATGATGACCGGAAGGCCGAGTTCAGTGGCCACTTCCTTCGCTTCCCGTACGCTCCGGGTGAGCACCGAATTGGGGCTTTCAAGCCCGATTGATGCAACAACCTTCTTGAACTCGCCTCGGTCCTCGGCTTTGCGGATTGCATCGACCTTCGCGCCGATCAATTCAACCTTGTAGCGATCCAGCACCCCGGCCGCGTGCAAATCCATTGCCAGATTCAATGCAGTCTGGCCACCCATCGTCGGGAGAATTGCGTCCGGACGCTCAACTTTGATGATCTCTTCGAGGTAGGGAACCTCAAGCGGGTCCATATAGATTCGATCTGCTATTCCGGGCGTGGTCATCACGGTGGCGGGATTCGGATTTACCAGGATGACCCGATAGCCCTCTTCCCGCAGCGCTTTGACTGCCTGGTTTCCTGAGTAGTCGAACTCGCATGCCTGGCCTATCACGATAGGTCCGGATCCGATAATAAGGATTGAGTGTATGTCCGTTCGCGCGGGCATGCTGCCTCCTAAATGTGTTTCAGAAATTCACTGAAGATCCAAGTCGAATCGTGCGGCCCGGGAGCCGATTCCGGATGGAACTGCGCACAAAGGACCCGGCGCTTCTCGTCGATGAGTCCTTCAATCGTGCCATCATTCGCATTGCGGAACCAGATGTCAGTCCCCGGCGGCAGTCCATTCTCTTCAACCGAGAACCCATGATTCTGACTGGTAACAAATACCCTTCCGGTCCGTTCGTCACGCACAGGATGATTCACCCCGTGATGTCCGAACTTCATCTTGTAGGTGGAAGCTCCCAGAGCAAGAGCAATGAGCTGATGCCCCAGGCAGACTCCGAACGTGGGAAGTTTTCCAATAAACGACTTGATCGTCTGAATCTGGTTCGTAAGCACCGCAGGATCGCCTGGTCCATTCGAGACCAGTAGCGCATCGGGATTTCGTTCGGCAATTGCCGCGCTGTCGCTTCCGCTCGGGAAAACGGTAACCTTGCAGCCAAGGGCGATCATTTCCCGAAGGATATTTGCCTTTGCACCGCAATCCAGCAGCGCAATATGGACTTTCCCTTCCGGATTGAATGTTTCGATTTCGTCGGTACCGACATCTCCGATGAGGTTTCGCCCTTCCATGGAGGGGAACGACTTCAGGAACTCCATGGCACGAGTCAGTTCGACAGCGGTGAGAGTGCGGCGGTCGTTATCGGATCCGCGGACGAGAACTCCGACAAGGCTTCCGCCGGATCGCAGCCTGAGTGTGAGATCCCGTGTGTCCACATCGGTGATCGCCGGGGTCTGGTTCTGAGACAGGAAGTCGTGGAGACTGGTCCTGCCGTCCGGAATCGGACCGGAATGCACGCTGCGAACCACAAATCCCGCAGCCTTTACGCCGAGCCGCTTCTTCTGCCCTTCAGGGCCAACCTCGCTCCAATCCGAATCGTCGCCGTAATTCCCGATATGTGGGTAAGTCATGGTGACGATCTGTCCGGTGTAGGAAGGATCGGTCAGCACCTCGTGATAGCCGCTCATCGCGGTATTGAACACAACCTCACCCGCAGCTTTTTCGGGTGCGGGGGCGTTCGTTATCGGGGCATTCAGAGTGTCGATGAGCGGAGCTTCGGCACCAAATCCCCATCCACTATATACCGTTCCGTCGTCAAGCACGAGAAACGTACGGTTCTTCATCACAGGCTCCTCTGGCACACTGCCCATTCCAGGACCGAGGTGTGGTGGTTAACGGAATCAAGGTGGTCCACGGACTAAAAAAAAACCGGCTCATCCAAGCCGGTCCACCGGTCTCCCGGTTCTTAGCCCCTAGGGGAATCGAACCCCTCTTTGAAGAATGAGAATCTCCTGTCCTAACCGATAGACGAAGGGGCCGTCCTTCCCGGGAAGGACTTGAACCTCCACAGCAAGATCCAGAGTCTTGAGTGCTACCATTACACCACCGGGAAATGCAGCTGTAACTGTCGCGTCACACAATAATGACTAAGTTTGAGCTTGTCAACACCTGCGT
>DATKUC010000331.1:0-8060 GCA_035530835.1 Spirochaetia bacterium | reverse complement strand
TCGGCGTGCACTTGAGCAGCTCTATCGGGCTGATCCCGGCGGTATTCGCAGGAGTTTCTCCAATCTCGCGGTCGCTATCGCGAAGCTCGCCGATCGATCCGAGCTATCACGCATCACCCTGTGGACCGATAAAAAGACCGCGTACCGCGATGCGTTGAGCGGTATCCCTGCGATCAGACGGAGAATCATCGATCACACCTTTGAGCATCCGACGGTGAGTTCACGGCGCGCCCGTGATGTGCACAATCCACTGTTCCCGGTGAACTACATGGACCGGGAGTTTCGCAAAGGACTTGCCGAACATGTGCGGGAGTCAACTCGATTCGCCCGCAACGTGAACAACAGCATGGAGCGATTATGGGTCTACCTCGGCGTTCATAATTATAGAAAACAGTTTCGGCTGAACACACCGGTCGCAGAACGAAGGTTCCACGCGATAGAGGCCGGAATCGATAGACAGCGGATCGATGAGGCGCTTGCGAATCTGTACTCGCGCAGACGACTACTCACGCAGGAGCCGGTCCGCGGATGCGCGCGAAACCTCTGGTTGCGTCGATACTCAACGCCACTTCGGGGAGAGGATCCGCAGCTTCTGGCAAAGGTGCGGCGACTCGGCGCACAAGGGGAGATCAATGTTCAGGATCTGCGGCGACAGATGTGCGACTCCAAAAGCTCATGCCCGAAGCGCGAATATGTTCCGGGATATGCTTTTAGATGAGGTGGAACACCAGGCTTTGGGACACTACTATCAGCTTTCGCAGGAGCTAAGTCGGATCGGCAAGGTGATTGGTTCCGGTCAGTACGTCCTCCCGGAGAATCTTCTGCATTTTTGCAGGCTCTTCAAGCATCGGACTGTGGGCGGAGTTGTTGAAGGTGTAGAAACCTTTCAGTGGTGCTTTCAGTTTGTCGAAGTAGGCTTTCGCCTCTGTGTAAGAACAGGTGTAATCGTAGACACCTTCAAAGAAGTAGACCGGCAAATCAAGTTCAGGCACCTGATGCACCATGCTTGTCGAGATCATTGTCCCCCACAGCACGCTTGCGCCTGAGGCGGCCTTTGCGCGCCACAAGTTGATCTTTTCTCTCAGCGTGTACTCGCTGAACTGAAGCGATTGCAGGAAGATGCCGCGGGTTACCGATCGCATTGCGTGCGTTGTTCCAACGCCGAGCCGGTGCATCGCGACGTCACGGATTGCGAGATATGCTTTCGGCGTACCGCCTTCCATTGTCACCGGAGCTGCCTCAAGCTTGCTCACCATCTGCGTGTCTCCGTTGCGTCTGAATCCGGCAAGCAGGTAATCGTACGCAAGCCTTTCCGACTTCAGCTGGTCCGCCATCTGCGCTACCCCGAGATATGCGGAGTAGAGTTCCGGCGCTCGCGATGCAGCCTGGATCCCAACGAATGTTCCCCCCGAATGTCCCATGAGATAGATCTTATCCTCGCCAAAACGGTTTCTCAGATAGTTCGTCACTTCAATCGTATCGGAGACCAGCTGCTCAGCTGTCACAGGCTTTGCCCTGCTGCCGGCGCGCGCTGAAAGGCCTGAGCCGCGTTGCTCCCACCAGCATACGGTAAAGTACTCTTCCAGACCGGTCGGGTATCGTTCAGTCAGAAAGTAATCAGGCATACCCCCGTGAACGTAGAGCAGCACCGGATTCGTTGCATCTTTCCCTTTGATGAACATACCCTGCTCGATACCGTTGATGGGAACGTAGACCTTTTCGGATATGCTGCCCGCCAGGTGAGATCCGTTTGCATCTGTGAACGGTTTTGGATTTCCCGGGCTGAGGATCAGGAGAATGCCTGCCATGACAGCAACGAGGCCGACAAGAGATGCGAGTGAAATCAACACGATGCGGCCGATTATCGTCCAAATCGCCATGTCGCCGCCTCCGAAGTTTTCAGATGATCTGTTTCCCCAATTATCGGAGAGTTAGGCTGGCGTGGTCAATCTCCCTTTTAAGCGGAGAATCTACCGGTTGGGCGTCCGGACCGAACGTTGCGTGGCTAATTCACTTCAATTTCACGCCTGAACGGTGTGTGTCCGGTTATGTAGACTGTAACCGCGTCCGGCTGCGGCGCAAGAAAGCCGGGAAGGTGGGGCAGGAGATCGTCGCCCCACAGAAAATCGACTGCTCCCGGTCCGAACTGGATCGTGTATCCCGCACGTTCGTAGCGGGCAAATCCACTCTCCAGCGCGAATATGTTCTCCTGTCCGAGCGGCCCGGTGACTCCGCTCAAGCTGCCGCCGCTGCGAAGCGCGAACTCGATTGCAACGGGTACATTGTCGCAGCCTACTATCCTGAATGCGAGCGTGTAGCCGCCGTGGTCTGCAGGCTGGATCTCGACGTTGATGGTGAGTGTCTGTATGTTCGAGGGTTCGCGCGACGGAAAGCTCATCCGACTGGAGAAACGGCCGTCAGCCGAAGAGAGTTCGTACAGGCCGTCGGTACGTCGCAAAGCCGGCGGGAGCGGCTGATAGTAGGGAACTTCGATTGTCTGGGCGAGGAGATATCGACCTGCCTGTTCGATTATTCGTTCTGAACGGAAATAGCCCATGCTGAAAAAGTCCGTAGCGAGCCGCACCGAATCAAGAATTGCATTCCCGTTGCGGAAGGTAAAGAATGTCGGGCTGCTCGAGAGTCCGCTTGCCGATCCAAGCGGCCAGTCGGTTCCACCGAGAATTGTGGCGCTCTTTCTCCCTTTGCGGATCCGGACTACTCCCATGCTGGTGAAGTTCCTGAGAAAATCCGCTGCCTCGAAACGGGGGGCGTTAGTCCGTGGGTCGACAGTTGCAGTTTCTCGGGTGCCCGGCTGATATTCGCCTGCCAGAAGGTAGATCAACTCGTCGCGAAGCTTCGCACCGAACAGCTGCTCGATCTGATGTGCTGCCGACTCGAACAGTGGGCTGGAGTCGAGGGCTGCCATAAAGCGATAGGGCAGGTAGTAGCGGGAAATACTCCCCGGGCTGCTTTGATCCTGTCTGCGCGAACCGATCGTCTGAAGCTCGCCATCAGGTTCCACGAAACAGAGTGTTGTTTCGAGATTCCTTCGAACGTGGTTGAGGAGCTCGCTCCGCCCGATTCTGACTGCAATGCTGATCAGCGCCTTATCCACTTCCGCGCTGTATATTCCCACGCTGCGCTCGCTGAACTGGCCATCAGGATCAATATCGATACCCTCGGAGAGCCACTCCCCGATGCGGTCCACAAAGCGCCTGTCATGAGCCAGCTCGTTCGCACGGGCAAGTGCGTCGCACACAATCCAGCGATGGTTCGGTGTGTGGATTCCGCCGGTCACGAGAATCTCTGCGCCCTTGAGGATTACCCTGCGCAGCGATTCCCGCACACCGTCAAGCTCAGCCGCGTCCGCTGACAGGAGGAGCTGCAGTGTTGCCGATAGCGAACGCAGGATAAAGGCTGTGTCCGGTGGTGATTTGCGATTGCCCGCATCGAAGCTGCCATCGTCGTACTGAATCATCTCAATGAATCGCACACAGCGGGCAAGTTCGCCGGCGACCTCCGGCGAACGAAAATAGCGCGACTTCTCGAGGGCGTAAGCGCTCGCGAGCGACTCCATGTGGTAGCCTGCTGCACGCGCACCGACCAGTGCGGTTGCGGCTCGGTCGAGCTTCCCCGCGCGGTCAAGGATCGTAGCGACGCGGGGTCGTTCCGCTGTCAGGAACGTATCGTTTGCCGCTGAGAGCATCGAAAGAATTGACTCAGCCATTGCGAACCTCGAAAAGGAAGATTTTCATATGCCTGTGCGGATGTCAAGCGAGAGGTTTGTGTTCCCGGCGGATGCCGGAATGTGTACCTTTTAGGTTATGAATTCAGGCACGATCACCGGGGCCATCGAAGAGATTTCCGGACGAATATCCTTCTTTGAGGATGAGGAGACGCGGAACATCGTTCTTAAAGAGCTGATCAATCTCGTTGTGACGCGCACCGGTGCCGACATGGGTGCGGTCTTCGTGCACGACGAAAGCGCGGGTGAGCTCGTTCTTCGCGCGGGATTCGCGGAGGGGGAAATCTGGGCGGCTGGACAATCAGCTGACAGTCGGACTCCGTTGCGATTCGGGCTCGAAGGGAATGAAGTTGGGCGTGCTTTTACCGAGGGGCGGATCATCTGGATCACCTACGAGGGAGTCGCCGCGCAACATTCCTACCGCTCGAAGGTGCTGATTCCGATCCTGCGCGGACCCATTCATACCGGAGTTCTCATCCTCGCGAAAGTCGGCAATGACGGCTTTCATCGTGAGGATGAATCCGGACTGATGGCGGCCGCGTCCCGGTTCGGTGACGTGCTGACCGACGCATCGGTGCTTATCAGCTCTCGCGGGAATGATATTCCGCATACTCCCCGGCTATCGATTCACGGCATGAAGGCATCTGAAGGGCTGGCGTACGGGACAGCCCTGCCGTTCTGGACGGACATCGAGACGCTTGCCCGGAGGGCGGTGCCGGCCGGGGACAGTGTCAGCGAGCTTGCGCTTTTTGAGACTGCGCTGGCGGCTTCCGTCAAACAGCTCGGCAGCATGCAGGACAGCGCCGCCTCAAGCGACATCGAAATGGTGGCGATGATCTTCTCCGCGCACCAGCTCATGCTCAAGGACGGCAGCTTTACCGACAGGATGCGTCAGCACATCCGCGACGGTCAGTCGGCCGTTCAGGCGGTCCAGTCGGTTGTTACTGAATATGCCGATCGGTTTTCGGCGATGACTGAAGTGAGGATCGCTGAAAAGGCGCAGGATGTGCGGGACCTCGGATATCGCCTCATCAACAATATAGTTGGCGGCGCCCCCGAAGGGTTCTCCTACCGGGGCAAGATTGCGATTGCCCGCCACATGTATCCGTCTGATCTTTATCGCCTCGCGATCGAGGGCGTGGAGGGACTCGTGCTGCGCGGTAGTGGTGTGACCGCGCACATCTCCATCCTTGCCCGGTCCCTGGGCCTTCCGGTCATGATCACCGACGCCCGGGAGATTCTCGGCATCGCAGAGGGTACTCCGCTGCTCCTCGATGCGACCGGCGGGTGGCTCTATATACATCCGGAACGCGGTAAGCTTGACCATTACCGCGCGCTGCGGGACGGCGCTGCCGCCGGTGAGCGATCCTATCGACTGCGGGGAAGGACTGCGGACGGAGTTGATGTTCAGGTTCTTGCGAATGTGAACATCCTGAAGGATGCAATCGATGCGACAGCTCAGGGGGCGGAAGGCATCGGCCTCTATCGAAGCGAGTTTCCGTTCATCCTGAAGAACGACTACCTGTCCGAAGAACAGCAATACCGAATCTACCGGTCGATAGTCAGAAGCCAGGCGGGAAAGCCGGTGATCCTCCGGACTGCCGACATCGGAGGTGACAAGCTCCTGCAGGGTAGGGGCGATGCTGAAAGTAACCCCTTTCTCGGCGTTCGCGGCATCCGGTTCTCACTCGCCAACCGCGAGATGTTCCGCGAGCAGTTGCGTGCAATGCTTCGCGCCGGCGAAGGCTCAGATCTCGGCATCATGCTTCCGATGGTGTCCGGAGTCGAGGAGGTGCTTGAGGCGAAGGAGGAGATCCGACTTGCAGCTGCGACGCTTGCAATGCGTGGACTTGGCCACAATGCCTCGCCGCGAATTGGGGCGATGATCGAACTACCTTCGGCCGCAATGGCCGTCGGTGACCTTGCCTCGGAAACCGACTTCCTCTCAATCGGCACGAACGACCTCACGATGTACCTTCTCGCGGTGGACCGCACGAACGACAAGCTGAGCCACCTCTATCAGAGCCATCATCCGACAGTGCTGCGTGTTTTCTCTGCAATCGCCCGCTTCAGCGGGAAAAAACGCGAAGAACTCTCGGTGTGTGGAGACGTCGCGGCCGATGCCGTGCTCGCGCCCTTCTTTGTCGGCATCGGCATCAGGAAACTCAGCGTCAGCCCTGCCAAGGTCGAATCGGTCAAGCGGCGCCTCGCATCGTTTACTCTCGATGAAATGCGACAGATCTCCCGGGAGCTCCTCGCCATCAAGAGACTGGCCGGGATGGAAAAGTACCTGAGAGAGTTCGACACGCGCCATCCCGGGACGATGCGCCAGGCAGCCGAACTTTCGTTGCTCGAACCGGCCACCTAACGCTGAAAGGGTTAGATTCGGTTAGCTTGACAAAAGGGCCCGGCTCACTCACTCTGCGAGAGAAGTGCGAGCCCTTCTTGCCGTCATTAGCAGCGCGGCCGTCCAGCTCGTCGCTCAGCACGAGGTTTTCCGAATGCGCATACGTGTCAAGTTATTCTCTCTCATTCTTTCTCTGATGGTTACCTTCGTGGCTTCGGCGATTGTTTACTTCGTTGCCCTTGCGCCGGTAGCTGGTATCCAGTCCGAGCGACAGAATCTCAACAATCTGCAGCAGGCGTTCAGCACTGAATCGGCGGAACTGAATCGTCTTGCACACTTGCCCTTCGAAAGGCAGTTGACGGCATTCAACGCGGCTCGCGAGAACACGCTGAAGGCATTCGCGGTTGTGCAGAAACTGAAGATTCTGCCCGCCATGGATAAGTCGGTACGGGATGCGCTCGTGGTAATCGAGCGGCTGCAGAGGTCGATTGTGCAGGACAGCGCCAATTTCTCGATTGCCACGAGTACGGTGCTCTCGGATGCAAAACAGATCTTCTACTTCACGACCGGGTTCGATCTGCCGTCGCTTGTCATCGACCCGAAGGTGCGCGCGCAGGGTGATCACTCTCCGGTGATTGCACATGTGCAGGAATTTTACACTCAGATGGAGACGCTCGATGAATCGATCACATCGGCCGCCGGCGTCGTGTCGTCGCAGTTTGCCGTGATCGACCGTGAAATAGCGAAGATAGAAGACCAAAGCAGACTCGTTACCCTGATCATCATCATTGTGCTGGTGGGAGCCACCTTCGGTGTTTTCTTCATCCTCACCGGCCGTCTTGCGCGTTCGATTCAGCTTGTGGACTCGGGGATCGCCGCACTGAAGGACGGCGATCTTGCGACCCGGTTTCGAACAGGGAGTGGCGACGAAATCGGAACACTCGCCGCGAATCTCAATACGTTCAGCCATACTCTCAAAGAGACTATCTCGCACGTTCAGAATGTATCCCGCGATAATATTCAGCTCAAGGAGAGCCTGATTGTTACAACGGAGCAGACTAGCGCTTCTGCTGTAGAGATCAATTCCAACGCGGAATCGATCGGCAGACGAATTGCGGGACTGGACCAGAGATTTGTAGAGGCCAGCCGTGATATCGAAGGAATTTCCAACAGCATCTCGTCGCTGAACTCGCAAATAGAGGAACAGATGACGATGGTAGAGGAGTCGACCGCATCAGTTACCGAAATGATCGCCTCACTCGACAATGTTGCCTCTATAGCCGAGAAGCGCAGGTTAGCCGCGGAGAGGTTGATTGAGACCACCGGAACCGGCGGGGAAAAGGCTGCTGCAACGTTCGACGTCCTGCAGAAAATCAACGACAATGTTGACGACATTCGTAACATCACCAGCCTGATCGGAGGGATATCGTCACAGACAAACCTTCTGGCAATGAATGCTGCAATTGAGGCGGCGCACGCAGGTGAGGCCGGCCGGGGGTTCTCCGTGGTCGCCGACGAGATTCGAAAACTGTCGGAGGCCTCGGCTGCGCAGTCACATGAGATTGATAGAATTCTTCGTATGATGCTGGAGCTGATTACCCAGGCCAATGAATCGGGTTCCGAGCTAAATGACGCATTTCGATCGATCGAACGGGAAGTTCGCGAGTTCGCCTCATCGCTCACCGAGGTCGCTTCCACGATGAACGAGATACGGTCCGGCAGCGATCAGGTGCTGCAGGCTATGGTTGTCCTCCAGAACGTTTCGAATGAGGTGAAACAGGGCTCAGGATCGATCAAAGAGACCTCGGCTTCCATAGACGATACGATGCTTGCCGTGCAGCGAGTCTCGGCAGAGGTAACTGGCGGTATGCAGGAGATAACCGCCGGCATTCGGGAAATCTCTGCCGCAGTCGATAATGTTCGCGACATTGCCGGACGAATAGGAGCGCTTGGAGAATCACTCAATGC
>DATKUC010000330.1:0-3064 GCA_035530835.1 Spirochaetia bacterium | reverse complement strand
ACTCATCAAGAACACTCTGGAAGGGACTTTTCCTGCGATCACCGTCGAAGGCGAAATTTCCAACTGCAGGCCTTCGAGCACCGGTCACCTCTACTTCACGCTGAAGGATCGGGACGCGATGCTTCAGGCAGTAATGTTTCGGAACCGTCGGGGATATCTCAATTTTGAACCGGCTGATGGTATGCTCGTGGTGGTACGCGGCGCAATTTCGGTATACGCTCAGCGCGGCAACTACCAGATCATCTGCGAGGCAATGTCGGTTGCCGGGCTCGGCGAAATCCTCGCGCTTCTCGAGGAGCGCAAACAGCGGCTTTCGGCCGAGGGCCTTTTCGACGCGGACCGCAAGAAGCCGATTCCGATCCTCCCCTCACGAATAGCGGTAGTTACCTCACCGACAGGTGCAGCGATCAGAGACATTCTCCACGTACTCAGGCGGCGTAACTCCGGACTCGATGTGGTAATTCTCCCGACACCGGTTCAGGGAGACGAAGCGGCTGCGGCAATTGCCCGGCAGATCCGTACGGCCGATCAGCATAAACTCGGGGACGTCATTATAGTTGGCCGCGGCGGCGGTTCCATCGAAGACCTGCTCCCGTTTTCGGACGAAGAGGTTGTGCGGGCAATTGCATCCTGCTCAACCCCGGTCATATCGGCGGTAGGACATGAAATCGACGTATCGCTCTCCGATATGGCGGCCGACCTGCGGGCGCCCACCCCGTCGGCAGCTGCCGAGATTGTCTCTGCAAGCAGAGACGAACTCCGCAACCGCGTGCTCGATCTGGGGAGAGTTGTCATACGCGCATTCAAAGAGCGGCTCAGAAACGGACGCCTTCTGCTACGACAGTTTACGCCGCTCGAGCTTGAGCGGAGCTTCCGGGTCATCGTTCAGCCCTACTTTCTCCGACTTGACGACGCGAAAGAGACGGCGCTTGCAGGAATGGAACATCGCACGACCGACCTGCGTCACCGACTTGCGCTTGCGAAACAGGCAATAGAAGCGTGTTCACCCTTCGATGTCCTGAAACGCGGTTACGCGGTAGTCTACCGAAAAGCGGACCACAGCGTTATATCCTCGACTGAGAGCGTAAAGATCGAAGATGAGATTGCCGTACGGTTTCACTCCGGATCCCTCGATGCCCGGGTGAAAGCAGTGTCGAAGGGAGATGCACATGAAAAACTTTGAAGAACGACTTGCACGTCTTGAAACATTGAGCGATCGGATTCGCTCGGGTGAGGTGTCGCTCGAAGAAGCTTCAGCTCTCTTCGAAGAAGGAATAAAACTTGCTCGAGGACTGGAGAAGGACCTTGAAAGGGTTGAGCGGAAAATCGAGATCCTCGTGAATCAACCGACCGAACCGGACGAGAAGCCGATTCTTGAACTCTTCCCCGAACTCAATGATACGGACTCATAGTGAGGGAATCTCTCCGCAGATCTACTTGAGTGCCTTCGGCAGATCCGCCGGCAACTCGACTTTCTCACCGACTTTCACGCCATGCCGCGCAAAGTATCCCTGATTCACCTCAAGTGCATACCGTACTGAGTAGTCGGAATAGATGCTGTCCAGCGATTCCGGCTGCATGTCGGCAACACTCTTGATGTATCCATCCGAAGAGATGAACGCGATTGAAAGCGGTATACGGGTGTTCTTCATCCAGAACGCAAGCTCCTGATCGTTCGGAAAGATAAAGAGCATGCCGTGATTCTCCGCCATCTGGGTCCGGAACATCAATCCGCGCTCACGCTCGGCGGGAGTCGTGGCAAGCTCTACATCGAGCTTGTTTGACCCGACCGCAATAGTCACTGCCGGAAGCGACTGAGAGCAAGCTGAGAGCGAAACCGCAAGAAACAGAACCACTCCCAACAGGGATACTGCGCGCGCGCCGCGTCGGCTCAAATTGTACAGGCGAATCATCATGACCATCCTAGAAGAGTTGTACAAAATCCTGTCGCGACAGCTGCTGCAGCGACTGCTGAGCCTTTCCGGCATCACGGATCTGATTGAATACGACGCGGTCAATATACTTGATAGTCAGAGGCTTTTCCAGCGAAAGCCGCATCTGATCGTTTTCCCACACAACTTCATCCGGCGAAAGGGACGTTGGATCGCCATATTTCTTTGATAGCGTGGTGAACATCGTGTAGAAGTCGAGAATCTGAGGATTCAGCGCGATTGTTATTGTATAGAGCGCGTTGTTGTGAAACTGGAAGATGCCCGAACTCACGAAGTGCACACCGGCGGTCTCGATGATCGGCTGTTTGTCGACGGGAGCGAGACTGACGTCCGGATCGCCGCGGTACGCGAAATAGGGATTCTTTTCGAGAAGTTTCTTCACCTCCGGCATCGGAAGCCCCAGCAGAATATCCTGGAATCCACGCGGCAGCGACAGCGGGTGATTCGGCAGCGTGGCTGCGGCAGTTTGTGTAGCTGACGCAGAGGGAGCAGGCGCCGCCGGGTTCGCTGCTTGCGCCGGGTTCGCTGCTTGCGCCGGGCTGGCCGCTTGCGCAGAGCTGCCGGCTTGTGCGTGCGCTCCAGCCGGCGGGTTGCCGACTGGCACTGTCGTCTGGGCGGCGAGAGTTCCGCCGAAAAGCAGCGCGCAACAGAAACAGAGGGTCACTTTCACGGTTCGCATCATCGCATTTGTCCTGTTCATAGTATCGGCATCCTTGGGGTCACACAAGACTTACTGTTTCGCCCGCTTGTATGTATGATACGGGTATGAACCGGTTGATGATGAATCGCGCACTCATTGCGCTCGTTGTTGCCTCAGCCCTTCTTGCTTCCTGCGCCAGCCAGCAGGGGAACACCTATGCTTCGATCGTGCAGGCGGAAAAGAACCGCAATGGTCAGACCGCAGACAAAGGCACTGCCCCGGCGCAGCGCACCACCAGCAATTCGGGGGCCATTGCTCCGAGCGGCTCGGCGGAATCTGACACAGGGCGGCAGGCGCCGTTTGTCCCCGGGTCTGAACCTGTCAAAAATACCGAGAGCGATCGGCACGGTGCCTCAATCACCCTTCAGACCGCGGTCATGACCGGGACATCGATACAGATCACTTCGACGCC
>DATKUC010000329.1:0-5229 GCA_035530835.1 Spirochaetia bacterium | reverse complement strand
CGGCATCTTGCAACACAGGCTCATGCAATGCTCGCTGCCGCAGTCGAAGCGGTAAAGCCCGGCGGCCTGATCCTCTACTCGACCTGTTCGGTTTCCGGGATCGAGAATGACGAAGTATTGCGACGATTGTTGAAAAAGCGCGGCGCGCTGGTTTCCGTCATTCCCGCCGCGGGTGAAGAGGGTGAGCGAACCGAGTTCGGTACCGAGATCTTCCCCGATCGGTTTGAAGGTCGGGGCCCGATCTATTTTTCATTGCTCAGGAAACTGACACTCGACTGACCAGCCTTTGTCAAATCGCCGCTTTCCTGATATCATGCGCGGTCTATGATCGCAGAATCCCGACTGAATCCCGAACAGCATCGGGCCGTCGACTCAATTGACGGACCGCTTCTTATTATCGCCGGCGCAGGTTCCGGCAAGACCCGTGTCGTCACCATGCGCATAGCGCGGATGCTCGAACAGGGTATACCGCAGAATGCGATTCTCGCCCTCACCTTTACCAACAAAGCCGCGCGTGAAATGGAGATGCGCGTGCGCGAGATGACGAAGAAGAAGCTTTCAAACCTGACCATATCGACCTTTCACGCCTTCGGCGTTCACGTGCTCAAGCAGTCGATCCATCACCTTGGCTACCGCGAGAACTTTACCATCTACGACACAAGCGATCAGATCTCCCTCATCAAAGAGACCGCGCGGGAGATCAAGTTCCACCTCGAAACCGCCGACATGTCCAAGCTCGTCAACCTCTTCTCGGCGATCAAGACCGGCAGATCCGAATGGCGCGATGTCACCGATGAGTTCCGATCGCTCTACGACGAGTACCAGATTCATCTCAAACTGTACAACGCGGTCGATTTCGACGACCTGATCCAGTTGCCGATCAGGATTTTCGAAGGATTTCCGGAGGTTCTCGCTGAGTACCGTGCCCGCTATCGCTACCTCATGGTCGATGAGTTCCAGGACACCTCGGCAAACCAGTACCGGCTCATGAAACTGCTCGGCGACGGCTCCCGTAACGTCTGCGTCGTGGGAGACGATGACCAATCCATCTACTCCTGGCGCGGGGCAAACTACGACAACATTCTCAATTTCGAACGCGACTATCCTGAGCTTATCGAGATCAAACTTGAACAGAACTACCGGTCTACCGGTACCATCCTTGCTGCGGCGAACGGCGTCATATCGCACAACAAGAACCGCAAGCACAAAGAACTGTGGACGGGAATTGCCGGCGGAAAGCCGGTGGAACTCTTCTTCCCGGAGGACGAGCAACGCGAAAGTGAGTTTGTGGCGCGAATGATCAAGAACCTCGCGCAGCGGGAGAACATCCGGTACGAACAGGTGGGTGTGCTGATGCGCACCAACAGCCTGTCGCGCAGCGTCGAAGAAGCATTCCTCTCGGTGAACATGCCGTACAAGATCTCAGGCGGTACGAGCTTCTACGAGCGACGCGAGGTGAAAGACGTCATCAGTTACCTTCGGGTCATGGCGAATCCTGATGACGATGTGAGCCTGCTGCGTATCCTCAACACGCCGCGTCGCGGCATCGGGCGGCGCAGTCTGGAGCAGATCGTATCGGTTGCCGAACGGCGGAAGATCAGCCTCTTTTCTGCCATGGCGGCACTCTGTCACGCCGATCCCTGCCCGCTTCCGGACAGGAACAGGATCGACCTTCTCTCCTTCATCGAGCTTATCGAGAAGTACCAGGAGCTCTTTCGGAACGGGCGAAAGCAGCTTGCAAAACACCTGAAGGAGCTTGTCGCCGAAATCGACTACTGGGGATTCCTGGTGCAGGAGTTCCAGAAGAACGACAAGGTGGCGAAGTGGAAGTACCACAATATCGAATACTTCACCCAATCCCTCGAACAGTGGGAGCGTGATCCTGACAATGCGAATCCCACGCTGCTTACCTTCCTGAACCGCATTACGCTGCAGTCCCGCGACGATCTGACCGAAGAGGACGACCGCGGCAAAGTGAATCTGATGACCATTCATGCAGCAAAGGGTCTCGAGTTCGATATCGTGTTCCTGCTTGGCGTCGAGGAAGGCATTATCCCCCACGCACGAGCGCTCGAGGAGTCGGAGGAGAACGTCGAGGAGGAACGGCGCCTCTTCTACGTGGCAATTACCCGCGCGAAAGACAAACTCTACATGAGTTCCTGCCGAACCCGCAAGGTAATGCGGGAAACCATTCAATGCACGCCCTCCCCCTTCATTGAAGAGATCCCGTCAGAACTCATCGAGATTCGTGAGGACGAAGACCCGGTCGACGTAGCGGAGGCTGAAGACTATTTCGCCCGCATTCGACAGCAGCTCGCAACCGACTGATCCCCGAAATTCCGAAATCCGCTCCGGAAACCGGCGGAATCAAATCGTCTCATTTCCCCGTACCTCTTGACCTGTTTCTCGAAATATCATATATTTTATCTATACGAAAATAACGATATTTCCGTAATGAGTCAGCTTAAGGAGGCACACAATGAAGTGCATCATTATAGGCGGAGTCGCTGGCGGAGCTACCACTGCGGCACGGTTAAGACGGAACGCTGAGAGCGCAGAGATTCTCATGATCGAACGGGGACCCGACATTTCCTATGCGAACTGCGGACTTCCCTATTACATAGGCGGCATTATTCCTGAGCGGGACAGGCTTTTCGTCCAGACCCCTGAAAGCTTTGAGCGCACTTTCGGTATTCAGGTGCGGACGCGAACCGAGGCAATCGCTATCGACCGACTTGCCCACACCGTAACGCTGAAGGACCTCTCATCCGGAGAACAGAAGGTAGAATCCTATGACAAGCTGGTGCTCTCCCCGGGTGCCGAACCGGTCAGACCTCCCATCCCCGGCATCAACCAGGATGGCATCTTCACACTCAGAAGTGTTGCGGAAACCGATGCCATAAAACAGTTTATCGAAACCCATTCCCCGCGAAAGGCAGTCATCGTAGGGGCAGGATTCATCGGCCTCGAAATGGCTGAAAACCTCCATGCACTCGGCCTTCAGGTGACAATTGTCGAAATGGCCGATCAGGTCATGAGTGTGGTGGACTACGAAATGGCGTCGGAAGTTCATCAGCACCTGAAGACCAAGCACGTCGAGTTCTACCTGCGCGACGGTGTTGCATCGTTCGGCACGAACGGAAGCAGGATCACGGTCGCACTGAAGAGCGGCAGAAGGTTCGACGCCGACCTCGTGGTGCTCTCCATCGGCGTTCGCCCGGAGAGTCGCCTCGCGAAAGAGTCGGGGATAGACATCGGTCAGACAGGCGGCATCAAGGTCAACAGTTACCTTGCCACGAACGACCCGGATATCTACGCGGTCGGCGATGCTATCGAGTTTCCACACCCGATTTCAGGAATACCGACCATCACCTACCTCGCTGGTCCCGCGAACAAACAGGGCCGGATCGCCGCGGATAATATTGCGTTCGGTAACACGCGCACCTACGGTGGCGCAATTGCGACCGCGATCGCCAAGGTATTCGACATTACCGTTGCATCGACCGGCCTGCCGGAAAAGGTCCTGAAAAAGAACGGCATGCCCTACAAGTGCGTCATTACCCACTCCTCATCGCACGCAGGATACTATCCGGATGCACGTCCCATGACGATAAAGACTATCTTCGAACCTGACACCGGACGGCTCCTCGGGGCGCAGATTGTCGGATACGAGGGCGTGGACAAACGCATCGATCTTTTCGCTTCAATCCTTCGCACCGGGGGAACCGTCGAAGACCTCGGAGAGATCGAACATGCGTATGCACCACCCTACTCATCGGCGAAGGATCCGGTGAACATTGCCGGATTCGTAGCCGAAAACGTGCTGACCGGCAAGAGCCGACACATGCAGTGGCACGAACTCACCGGCTGCAACTTTGCCGATCTTCACCTTGTCGACGTACGTACTCCCGAAGAGTATGCGCTCGGGACAATTGAGGGAGCGGTGAATATTCCGATCTACGAACTGCGTTCCCGACTGTCCGAACTTCCCACCAGTGAAACGATTGTCCTCTTCTGCGGCGTCGGTCTCCGGGCCTACATGGCCGAGCGCATCCTGATTCAGCATGGGTTCACCGATGTCTACAACCTGTCCGGAGGATACAAGACTTACGAACTGGCAACTCAACGCCAGGGCAACGAGGATATCTTCGAGAAAGACATCATCTGGAAGGACGACAACATCTACCAGGCAGTTCCCTCGGAACCGGTCACACCGTCGGCCGGCGGGACAAACGGTTCAACGGTCAAGGCCGCGGTTGCGGTGGAGACGCTGAGAGTCGATGCAAGCGGACTTCAGTGCCCGGGGCCGATCATGAAGCTGAAACAGGAGATGGACAAAGTGCCCGCGGGAACGCAGCTCGAAGAGCTCGCCACCGATCCCGGATTTGCACGCGACGTGGAAAGCTGGTGCAGGATGACAGGAAATACCCTCCTCTCGCTCGATGAGTCCGCCGGGAGAGTAAAGGCGCTCATCCGCAAGAACGCAAATGATGCCCGGCCATCCGGTCAGGCTCAGCATGGACCCGCATCAGGGAACGACACACGCACAGGTACAACACTTGTGGTCTTTTCCGACAGCCTTGACCGGGCACTTGCCACCTTCGTAATTGCAAACGGCGCAGCGGCGTCCGGCAAAACGGTAACACTTTTCTTCACCTTCTGGGGACTCTCAATCCTCCGAAAGAACGATAAGGAGAAGGTGCACAAGGATGTCATGGGTCGCATGTTCGGCTGGATGCTTCCGCGTGGGACACGGCAACTGGGACTGTCGAAAATCAACTTCGCGGGAATGGGCCCTCGAATGATGCGCGCCCGCATGAAATCACAGAACGTGGCTTCGCTCGAGCAGATGATAGAGTCCGCCCAGCAGGCGGGCGTGCGCATTGTCGCCTGCCAGATGTCGATGGACATCATGGGAATAAAGCGGGAGGAGCTCATCGACGGTGTTGAAGTCGGCGGAGTTGCGACCTACCTCGAGCATGCATCAGAGAGCCAGGTCAACCTGTTCGTATAGGGCAGCGAGCGAACCCTCTGCCGCTACAGTTGCCTGATATAGCACCGGCGCCGCTTGTGGAGCCGGTGCGGATAGTAGCTCCACACCGACTGGATTTCCGTGTTGGTTTCAAGGTTGCCGGAAGATTCGACCTCGGTGACCCCCGCTTTGATGAGCGACTCATGCATCGATCGCATGAGTAGCGCGGTGACCCCGCGTCCCTGGTATTCCTTCAC
>DATKUC010000328.1:0-3690 GCA_035530835.1 Spirochaetia bacterium | reverse complement strand
GCGAACTGATGATCGATTCAAACTTTTCAACCCGATCGGCCCGGAACAGACCTTCGACGAACGCAATTCCGAGCGTGCGGGAGAGGTAGAAGTTGAACGCTGAGCCTGCCGCGATGCCGATCACCGAATAGACGATTCCGGGAACGGTCCCGAAGAGATAGCCACCTGCAATCTGAGCGACCTCGCCGGGAACCACAAATACTATTACCTGAAAGACCTGTACGCCGCAGAAGATGAGCGGGCCGGAGGCGCCAAATCCATCGATCCACGCCTGAAACGCGACGCGCGAGGAAAACACCCGCGCAATATCGGCGCGCAACAGTACCGCCACGACCACGATGGTCGCAATAGCTGCAGGAAATGCTACAGTAGATATGATTCGGCCGAGCTTTTTGCGGTCCATCCGGCATGAGTATACGGGCGGAACCTGTCGGACGGCAATATCGCATCCCTCTCTGCCGTTTGACGCGGAAATATCGTTCATGTATATTTACTGAGTATGAAAACCAGCACGAAAGCCAAGCTCCCCTCAACGACATTCAAAGCAAATCAGGAAGTAGTCTACCCGCTGCAAGGCGTTGGCAAGGTCACTTCGATAGAAGAACGCGATTTCAAAGACAAGAAACTGCTCTACTATGTCATCTACCTCGAAGTCTCTGATATGACAGTAATGGTTCCCGTCGATAAGGCAGAAGAGCTCGGCATTCGTGCCATAGTCGACAAAAGTGAAGCGGAACGGGCGCTAAAGCTCATCTCGGAAGACTACGAACCGGTTCCCGCAGACTGGAAGCTTCGCTACCAGATGAACCTCGACCTGCTCAAACAGGGAAGCGTAACCGACATTGCGACAGTGGTTCGCGCGCTCTACCACCGCAGCAAGATCAAAGAGCTGCCCATACTCGAGCGGAAGCTCTTCGACAGCGCAATGAAGCTGCTCGTCGATGAGATATCCTTTTCGCTGAATCTTTCAAAAGACGAAGTGGAACAGATCGTGTTCGGTAAGCTGGAGATCGACAACGGCCGCGCCGAGCATGCAAGCAAGAAGAAGGCTGTTGTGGCCGAAGAATCAATGGACGAGACTGTGGAAGAGGAAGAGGAGTTCGAGGAAGAAGAAGATTTCTGATCCGTATGATCCATCTCGGTGGCGCGCATTCTTCGAAACACTGCGCACCGGGATGCAACGATTCGAACTTCCGTCCGTATCGCTCATAGCGACAACCGATAAGGATCCATTCAAAATTCTCGTTTCGACGATGATCTCGCTTCGCACGAAAGACGAAGTTACCCTGGCATCTTCCAGGCGGCTCTTCTCCGCAGCCTCTTCGGCCGCGGAGCTATCACTGCTCCCGGTCGACGAGATTGCCGCCCTCATCTACCCTGCAGGGTTCTACCGGACAAAGGCCGTTCACATCTCACAGGTTTCCCGTATTCTCGTGGAGCAGTATGGTGGCGCGGTGCCGGACACCCTTGAGCAGCTCACCGCGCTTCCCGGTGTCGGTCTGAAGACAGCGAACCTAACACTCGGCCTTGGCTTCAGCATACCTGCAATCTGCGTGGACACTCACGTGCATCGCATAGCAAACCGCCTCGGCTGGCTCGGCACAGACACGCCGGAGAAGACCGAAGCGATACTCCGCCGGATTCTTCCGAGAGATTACTGGATTGAAATCAACTCGCTGTTTGTCGTCTTTGGCCAGAAACTCTGCACGCCGCTGTCGCCGCGCTGTTCAGAATGTCCATTTGGAACGGGAGCAGCCGCGCGCCGCGGGGGGCGCACCGAGGCATGCCCCCGGGTAGGGGTGAGCGCCTCACGCTGAAGAGGAGTATTTCTCCTACTCTTCGACGATCAGAAGGCTCTTTGTATCAAGCTTGAGGTGAAGGTTTTCCTGGATCTGACGCTCATGATCTTTGACCAGACTGAGTCTTATGAAGTCGGCCACCGGCGCAAGGGTTACAATCACGTCCGCTTCCCCTTCGAATGCCTTGAGAGCGAATGGCACTCCGCGGGAGTCGTACAGAGGATCGTCGCCACGCAGTGATGCCGACAGCCATACTGAAACACCAAGTTCGGCCGCAAACGCCTTGATTTTCGCCAGATCTTCGGCGGTCTGCACGTAGAAATCAAATCCGTCGATGATGATAAGGTCCGCGGCAAAGCTTCCTTCCTCTATCATCGCGCGGAGGCTCGTAAGCACCTTCTCAACAGGAACGCCGTCAAGGCTGAAGTTCATGATAACCCGATGCTTTATCAGATCATCGTGAATATCCATTGCACTCTCAAGATTCCGTTTTTTCGCGATTTCCCGAAAAATGTCTTCGTACCAGGTGATAATGTGGTCGGTTCGGCCAGCAAAGGACACGTGAATCACGTGTTTGCCCTGAAGCAGCCTATCGGTGGCAATGTGGACAAGGCACGCAGTCTTTCCAACGCCTTTCCGGGATGCAATGATTCCAACCTGGCCGGCAGTGACGCCACCGTGAGTAGACTTTTCTAGTATCCGCAAGGGGCTCCGCTTAATGAGCTCGGCTTTTATCATAGTCTTCCTCCCTCTGACCTATCGGTGCTCGGCCTTCTTCTTCAGTTCATACTCCTTTTTCAGCTCCTCGGCAACACTGGCTGGTACTTTGCCGTACTTGAGGAACTCCATGGAGTATTCCGCCTTTCCCTGGCTCATCGACCGCAGAACCGTGGAGTAGCCGAACATCTCCTTCAGAGGGACTTCAGCGTCAATGCGCGACGAGTTGTTGTCCTCGGTCGAGGAGATAATGATACCACGACGCTGGTTTATGCTGGCGAATATGTTACCTGCGAACTCGATAGGTCCTTCAACCGAGACCTTCATAATCGGCTCGAGAATGATCGGCTTTGCTTTGGCATAGATGGCGCGGAACGCCCCAATGCCGGCCATTTCGAAGGCCATGTTCGAGGAGTCGACCGGATGAGTGCTGCCGTCGTTGATGACAACGCGTACACCGATGACCGGGAATCCGATAAGCGTTCCCTTTTCGCACGCCGTGTGGAACCCTTTGTCAACCGAGGGGATGAACTCACTCGGGATCACTCCACCCTTGATGCTGTTCACGAACTCGTAGTCTTTGTCTTCGAGTGGCTCAATGTAGCCGGCAACTCGACCGAACTGACCGGAACCACCAGTCTGCTTCTTGTGGGTATAGTCGTACTCCACGCGTTCGCTGATAGCTTCGCGGTACGCTACCTGCGGCATGCCGGTTTCGACTTCCGCCTTGTATTCGCGACGCATGCGTTCGATGTACACATCGAGATGAAGCTCGCCCATGCCCTGGATTATCGTTTCCTGAGACTCAGGATCGACGAAGGTCCTGAACGTCGGGTCCTCTTTCGAGAAGCGGTTCAGCGCCTTTCCCATCTGATCGGAGGACTTCTTGTCCTTCGGCGTGATCGCGAGGCTGATGACCGGATTGGGCACGTACATCGACGTCATCGAATAGTTCAGACTCGAGTCGCAGAAAGTGTCACCAGAGGCGCAGTCGATACCGAACAGTGCCACAATGTCTCCGCTGCCCGCATCCGCAATGTCCTCGGTGTGATTGGAGTGCATTCGGATGAGCCGACCAACCTTGAACCGCTTTCGTGACCGCGAGTTATACAGTTCCATGCCCTTGCGGACACTTCCCTGGTAGATGCGCAGATAGGTAAGCTGACCGTACTGC
>DATKUC010000327.1:0-8033 GCA_035530835.1 Spirochaetia bacterium | reverse complement strand
CCGTCTGCGTTCAGGATCGGAGATACTCGATCGGGTCGCCGCATCAGCCGGCGGAATGCAGCAGGTGACCGCCGCACGACGAACGGAGCTTCTGAATACTGTATCGATATATTTGAGTGGCGGACTTTCAGTTGATTTTCTGGATTCCCTGCTTTCGGGGGCAACAACGTCCGGCCGTCCGATCGATGATGCATTTCAGGCTTGTTCGGTTGTCCTCGAGGTGAAACGGGTCGGAGGCTTCACGGATGCCGAGCTGCTTGCGTTCGGTTCCGCGCTTGTGAACAGCAGGATCTCGCCATCCGGATACGGGACAATAGGCTCATTCATCGTCCGTTCATCAGCCGCGGACCGAGAGCGGGCCGGGTTGCTCGCTTCGGTGAGTCGCATCTTGCGTCGCGGCGGAGGGCTGCCGCAAATGGAGCTCGAATTGGGCAGGAGGCG
Organism: Spirochaetia bacterium; assembly: GCA_035530835.1. GTDB lineage: Bacteria > Spirochaetota > Spirochaetia > DSM-27196 > DATKUC01 > DATKUC01. Next base: position 7,592 of record DATKUC010000327.1, on the reverse strand, counting down.
TTAGCGCCAATGAAACGGACATATACCGCGCTGTTGCTGGCTATCGCATTCGCACCAATTACATTCGCTGATACGATTGTATCGATCGGCGGTGGTGCGAGCTATGATAACACGGCGGCAGTACAGGTGCAGCCGCTGGTCGACCTTGCACTGCTTGGTGCGTACTCCTGGCTCCCGACTGATCGGCTCGGGCTCTTTGCCGATGTGAGTGCCGGCGGCACGTACGAGCCGTTGAGCGGAGTTGTCGCCGGCTTGCTTGCAGCCTCTGCCGACGCCAGCTACATGTCCGACGGATACCTGATGAGACTTTCAGTCTCCTCGGTTGCGAATCCCTCAACCGCCGACGTGTTCTATTCCGCGTCCACCGCCGATCTTCTCCTCTCCTACGGAACTCCGGCCGGGTCGATTTCTATTGCGCCACGGTTCTCGCTTGTCGAGGAATCCGGAACGACCGCAGCATTGAGTGGCCGGATCGGCCTTGCCTGGCTATTCTTCGACTCACTTCTCGTAAAGCCAAGCATTGAGGGTGGTATGGATGTTCCCGGTGGAGTCTCTACGGCCTGGCATTTCAATCCGGCACTGGATTTCGACTGGTACCCCGGTGGGTCGATCACCCTTGCAGTGCGAGCCGGGTACGCACGCTCTTTTTCCACGAGCTATTCCTCTCTGGTCTCAGGCGGCGTTCTGCTTCCGCTTGACTCCTGGGAGCGATACTCACTCTCCGCCGAGTTGTCGTGGCTCCTGGGGAAGGGGGTCTCCCTGACGGCGAAAGTGCCGTGCGACTACTACCTGAAAAACTACGACGCCTTCAGTGGGGTAACGGATATGGGCGTGCCCGCCTGGGTGGTCAATCTTTCACCGACAATTGATCTTGGAATTCCATTGTCTGAGCGGACAGATTTCGTACTTTCGTTGCAGGGCAATTTCGATCTGTCGAACAGCGACATTGAACGGAAGAACTCGGCCGCGATCAAAGCCCATTTCGAGTTTCACCTGGAATAGAGAACTCAGACATGTCGGTAACATTCGCGAAGAGAAAGCGGCCTGTATCACTTCCGATACAGGCCGCAAGGAGCGGGGGGGCAATTACAGATTGCCAGTTATCTCTTGCTGGTCTGTGCCGTAGTGCCGGATTGCGTACTTGTCTGGGTCTGTGTGCGAGTCTGCATCTTGAGTCCGGCACCGTCTCCATCCTGATCTTTGTCTCTGTCCTGGTCACGATCCTGATCAGCATCGTAGAGTCGAATCCGATCCCGATCCCGGTCGGTCAGTTTGATCGGTTCCTGCAATACTACAGTATTGCCGTCTCTTGTGACCTCTCTCGCGAGGATGCGGATCATCGCCATTGTCTGCGTTCCTTCGCTGTCGTCGATTACGACGCCGCGCACGCGGATCTGCTCCCGGTTCTGGACCTGAAGCCGTACAAGCTCCTGCTCCGACATATCCACGGCGAGGTTATCGCCGCGGGCGGTTCGCATTACGAGCATCATCTGCCCGTTATCTGCCGGCACGAACTGTGCGGTTCCGTCGACTGTGCTCAGCTTTTCTGCATTGCCGTTTGCGAACGCGGCGAGCGCAGCGAACAACAGGATCGTTGCGACTATCAGTACTCTCTTTGTCATACGTGACTCCTTGTGGTGGTATGTTTCACTAAGAGATACTGCAGAACCGAAGAAACGGTTGCGTTTTCCTGAAGAGAGTTTGAAGGCAAGGAGGTGGGGTATGGATGATGGATATAATCTCCGACGATTCCTCGATGCACAGGAGTCGGTTATCGACACCGTAATTGCCGAACTCGCGGCAGGTCGGAAGCGCAGCCACTGGATGTGGTTTGTATTTCCGCAGATAAGGGGACTGGGTCACAGTCCTACTGCGCAGTACTATGGAATAGGCTCGCTTGCCGAAGCGCGCGCCTATCTTGATCACCCGGTACTCGGTGAACGGCTCAGATCCTTCACGAAGATCGTTCTGGATAGCAATGGTCCGAACGCGGAGACGATATTCGGTTATCCGGACTACCTGAAGTTTCGTTCCTCAATTACGCTCTTTGAACTTGCCGAAATGCGCGACGGAATAGAGTTGCAGAATTGTATTTTCAGTCGGGCGCTGGAGAGATATTACCGGAGTGTGAGAGATCCTGAAACGCTCCGACTGATAGGCGAAGGAGCGTAGATGATGATTGATGGAGCATTACAGGGAATCTACTTCTTTCGTGGCCAGGGCAACCGACGCTTCAGCAATAGTGCAACGTTCACCAGACCAACCAGAACAGGTACCTCGACGAGTGGCCCGATCACCGTGGCAAAGGCCGCACCGGATCCAATACCGAATACCGCAACCGCAACTGCAATCGCAAGCTCGAAGTCGTTACTGCCTGCAGTGAATGCGACAGTGGTCGCTTTCTCGTATGAAGCCCCAACTCGTCGCGCGACAAAGAATGTGATGAAGAACATGAGCGCGAAGTAGACAACATAGGGAATCGCGACGCGCAGCAGATCAAGCGGCAATTCTACGATTGCCTGGCCTTTCAACGAGAACATCACGAAGATGGTGAACAGCAGCGCTACCGGCGTGAGAACGGAGACCTTTGGCAGGTATCGATCCTGATACCACTGCTCTCCTTTCAGTCTCACCAGACCGATGCGACTGATTGCGCCTGCGGCGAATGGTATTCCCAGATAGATGAGCACCGTAACGAGAATCTGCAGAATGGAGACGTGGACGATTGCGCCGCTCAATCCGAACAGAGGCGGTAGCAGAGTGATGAAGATGTAGGCGTAGGGCGCATAGAGCAGGACCTGGAAGATCGCATTAAGCGCAACAAGACCTGCCGCAAGCTCGCGGTCTCCTTTCGCAAGATCGTTCCAGACCAGCACCATGGCGATACAACGGGCAAGGCCAACGAGAATGACGCCTACCATCAGTTCGGGTTTGTTCCCCAGAAAGATGATCGCCGCAAGGAACATGACAAACGGTCCGACAATCCAGTTCTGAGTAACTGACAAGCTCAGCAAGCGAAGATTTCCAAACGCCCTCGGGAGTGTCCCGTAGCGAACCTTTGCCAGTGGCGGATACATCATCAGGACAAGGCCAATCGCAATGGGAACGTTCGTTGTGCCGACACTGAGTCCATTCCAGAACGCTGCGATTGACGGTACGAAGTATCCCACGCCCACGGCAACTGCCATGACGAGGAAGATCCAGAGCGTCAGAAAACGATCAAAGAAGGGCAGCTTGCTGCCGGTTTGCGACTCCATACTTTCCACCTCGTTCGTGCTAAATCGTTCGCGTCAGTCGGTAGCCCGCGACAAACTCGGCTACCTGTGACCGAATCCTGTCGCGAATCCTCCGAACGAACTCTGTCTTCTCGGCGTCGGTTCCCTGCGCCTGTGACGGATCGGGAAACGGCCAGTGCAGCCGGTTCTTTTCCGCGGGAAAGATCGGGCACCGCTCCCTGGCTTCCGGATCGCACACGGCGATGACATAGTCAAACGACTCACCGGCGCGGTGCAGGTCGAAGACACTTCGGGTACTCTTGCCTGCAATATCGATGCCGTCTTCGAGCAGGAGCTTCGTGACTATCGGATTGATTTGCCCCGGCTCGATGCCTGCGCTCTGGACATCAAACAGATCGCCTCCGTACAGACGCAGATACTCTTCGGCCATCTGGCTGCGTGCACTGTTGTGGATGCAGATTGTCAGTATCTTCAGCTTTGTCATTGGTACCCTCGTGTCTCGCTTCCGATTTGATATGCAGCAACGAACTCGCTCACCTTCCGCCGGATCGTGTCGCGAAGTACTCTGACTTGATCAAGGATCTCCTCATGGGTCCCGGTGAAGCTCGATGGATCGGGAAACGGCCAGCTCATGCGTTGCGCAGGTCCCGGAAAGACCGGGCAGCCAGTCTCTGCTTCCCGACTGCACACGGTTATCACATGAGAGTAGGTGTGACCTGCCCGGTAGAGGTCAAACACACTGCGGGGCACTTTGGCGGAAATGTCGAAGTGATCCTCGCTCATCGCCGTTACCACCCATGGATTGAGCTTGCCCGGAGTGAGCCCGGCGCTTTCCACGTCAAACTGATCACCGGCCAGCCTGCGCAGGTACTCTTCGGCCATCTGGCTGCGAGCGCTGTTGTGAACGCAGATGAAGAGCACACGCTCACGACGCAGTACAGTCCGCGGTTCCCTGTCGGACCGATACATGATGACGCATCGGCCCGCTTCCCGAATGTCTATGCGCCAGCGCATCCGGTCCAGATCGTACTTGAGTACCTCGTCTTCTGCGGGAACGGAGCGCACCACGTCGAACAACTGTTGGGTAAATGGATCGTCAGCGGCCCGATAGAACGAGAGCTTGCCCTCGCGCCGTTCGGCAAGAATGCCGGTACGCCTGAGCGCAGTGGCGGCACGGGAAACCGCGTACTGCGGCAGCTGGAGGATGTCGACGAGCTCGCAGATGCACAGTTCGTCCGGAGCAGAATCGATAATCCGCGCCAGGCGAAACCGAACCGGCTCGCTCAGGGCCTGCAGTTTGGCAAGTTGATCATGCACGTATGCACTTTAGTGCATACGTATCAGTTCGTCAATGACGATCAGTCGTTTACGTTCAGAATCAGCTGAGGCGTCGGAATGACATGATCTTCACGATATGAAATGACTGCGGTTCCTATCGCGTTGAATTCGATGACGTGGCTGCTCCAGCCGAAGCTTCCCTCCTCAATCTCAACGCCGACGATGCCGTTTGCGGAAAGGTGAAGTGCTTCCTCCTGCATCCTCTCCATTGCGAGCTCCCGGGAGTCGTACAGGGCCTGGGTGAAGTTCGTCATCTCGACATTCTGGCCTGCGTTGCGGAGGACCTGTCCGAGGCTCTGGTGCGCAATGTGATAGACGCAGTTGCCCATGACAAGACCCACGGGTCGATATCCTGATCTGAGCAGCGTCCAGAAATCCTGCCCCGACAGATCGCTCGTGAACGGCTTGTTGTGCACCGTCCTGAAGTTGGTGCTCTTGTCGCGTGCGACCACCGCGGTGCCGATGGCAACGAACTCGGCGAGGCTCTCTCCCCATTCGAGCAGCTTGATGTCGAGCCGTACGCCGATGATCCCATCTGCGCCCAGTGCTTCCGCTTCTTCCTCCATGCGGGTCATCGCAAGCTCCCGGGCATGGTACATCGCCTGAGTAAGAACTTCCATTTCCTGGTTCTTGTTCCAGTTTCGCTGCTGGTAGCCGATGTGGTAAATGGAGCTGCCAAGAACCATTCCTACTGCATCGAATCCTGCTTCCTTTACCAGCAGGAACTCATTCACTGAAAGATCGCTCGTAAAGAAGGCTGGGTTCCCCGCGCTGCCCTTCATTGAATTGAGTCGTTCGAGTGCTTGTGGCGAAAGATCGGATGGCATGGTCTACTCCTTCAGGGGAAATTGGAAGGACCCACGGTCCTTCAGGTCCAGGAAGGTCAGAGTTGTGGTCCCCGCCGTTACCCGATCCGGGCGGGCGGCAATGGCAGTCCCCAGTGCGGTAAAATGGACGAGGAGATCCACGTATCGATTGTCATTCACTTCATACTCGATCTCTTCACAATCCCAGTCGATCTTCACACCGACGGCACCCTGGGCTTTGACGCGCTTCACCTCATGAGAAAAACGGGTCATTGCAATGTTCCGTGCCGTTTGAAAACCCGCGGTGTACTGCACGAGTTCCTGGTTTGTCATGCCGGAACCCCATGAGTTGTTGAGCACCATATTCGTCTGCATATCGCTGTGAATGTAATAGGAGCAGACGCCATATGCAATTTCCACCGGAAGATAACCGGCTTCATGCAGCTTCCAGAACTCCTGACCGGAGAGCGCGCTCGTAAAAAGTTCAGCGGATTTCTGCCCGGCAGCACCCTTCAATCTGACTGCTGTTCCTATTGCAGTGAACTCGACAACGTTGTTGCTCCAGTCATGTTCGCGACGGACCAGGCGCACGCCGATTACTCCATGAGCGCCCAGGATTTCCGCCTCCTGCCTGAGCCGCGAAAGCGCAAGAGTACGCGATGATAGCTGCGCTTCAGTCAGCGCCCGAAGCTCTCCTGTCGATTGAAACATTCCCGTTGCGTAGCTGCTGTACGCAACTTTGAAGAATGAACTACCCATCACCTGACCGAGCGGTTCGAAACTCGCGTGGCGACTCAGCAGATGTTCGTTCGTTGTGAGATTGCTCGTGAAGAAACCGGCATTTCCTGCCTGTTCACTCAGTCTTTGCTCGGCATGAAGGGGAACTCTGCCTGATTCAAGTGCGGCGAGACTCGCAATCTGTTCCTGCTCCCGTAGCTGCCGGTTGTCCTTTTCTTCCGCGGACTCTTTCTTCCAGAATGGCATAGGGCTACCCGAGGATGAAACGCGAAAGCGCGCTCCGGAACGATACTGACCGTTCCGCCTGACGGGACAGTTCCTGGACCAGCTCGCGAATCCAGACATCCACATCGACTACATTCGTTCGCAGCACGATGCCGCGCACGATCTTCAGGATCCTTGCCGTGAAGGTGCCTCGCGGCTCCCGGACAATCTGAAAGTGGTAATCGTCGAATCGAAGGGTGATTTCTTCCACCGTACGAACTTTTGACAGGAACCCGCCTTTCCGCCGCACGGTTATGAGATGGGCAAGGGGCTCTTCGAATTTCAGAGCGAGGAACTCAAGCAGATCCTGCGACTCCTGAAGTCCGGTCTGCAGAGTTGCGACCAGAACATCCGAATCCAACTGACCGTCCAGATCATTGCTCATTTGGCGACCGCTCCCCGGTGATGATACGACACGTCACCCCCGAAAGTCACCCCCATTGTATACCAAAGTAGTAGGAATTTCAGTGGCGGAGTGGACGGGCACTCTCTGCTGGATGTCGCTTTCAGCCATCAGCTCAACCAAACGGTCATATGGATCAGACCGCGACAGTTGCCTTACTTCATACCCTCAAAATCGACGCAGAGAATGAGATCCTCGCCTGTCCCGGTCGCAATTCTCGTTGCCAGTGTTCTGCACATATTACCGGTTGCAAGAGAGACGTACTGGTCGGTGACGAACTCGCCACGGTGCGAGAGCATGTAGAAGTAACTCTTCAGGGAATGATCGGTTCCGCGCGGCGCCGGACGAAACAGAAAGTGCTCACGACTGCCCGCATCACGTTCGCGCGTAATCGTATCGGTTACCTGCAATCCCTGGGAATCAAGGAGATACAGGCACTCGACCGAAGGGAATGAAGGGAGCAGTGCCCGCATTTCCGCGGCAATCTCGTCGATTGTTCGCAGCGGAGAGACCCTTTTCATCATGCAGGATGTAATCTTTCTGTAGCCCTTGAACAGCGAATACCTCTCTTCGGCGTAGGTAACCAGACGGTCCTGTACCACCGGATACATCGTGCTCATGAGATCAGTTGTCAGAGCCGAGATTCTGCCGATGTCGGCCGCCGGTCGCGACATCACGTACCCCTGAAACAGGTCCACTCCCAGCTGGGCGCACACAAGCATCTGCTCGAAGGTTTCCACGCCTTCGGCGAGGCAGAGCGCACCAACCGTGTGCGAGAGTGCAACTATCGAGGAGACAACCATCTTG
>DATKUC010000326.1:0-13720 GCA_035530835.1 Spirochaetia bacterium | reverse complement strand
CTTGCAGCCGACGAAGTCAACGCGCGCGGCGGGGTGAACAAAAAGAAATTTGAACTGATAATCGAGGACAACCACGGCAAGGCGGATGAAGCGGTCGCGGCCTTTTCGAAGATCGAATCCGTGGACCATCCCCTCTTTTTCGTATCTGCTCTCAGCTCTCTGTCCATTCCGGTCGCGCCGCTCGCTGCACGCGAGAAGGTGATTCTATTCGCCCTCGTGACCGCCTCGCCCGAAATAACTGTCGGAAACAAGTGGGTCTACCGTTTTTACTCCGGTGCCAAGCAGGAGGTCGACGCGGTCTCAACGATTATCCGGAACCTGCACGTGAAAAGACTTGGCGTGCTCTATATAGACGACAGTTACGGTAAGCCGGTCTATGAGCTCGCGAAGCAAAGCTTCGCCCGGTTCAGTGACACGATAATTGGCGTTCCGTTCGACACAAAGACGACCGACTTTCGGCCGCAGATCACGAAGCTCAAGGAAAACTCGGCGATTTACGTCATAGCGCTTGCTGCCCACTACCCGTTGATCCTTTCCCAGCTGAAGGAGATGGGGTACGCCGGTAACATCATCTGCGGGACGGGCGCTTCGCTGCCGTCGGTCACCGATCTTGAGACGGCTCAAGGTGCCTACGTCGCAACATCGATCATCTACAATCCTTCCTATATGTTCGCCCGCAATGCGAGACTGAAATTCGAAGATCGTTTCAAAAGACCATTCACCCAGTACGCCGCCAACGGCTATGACCTCATCAAGCTCGTCGCCGGACTGCTCGAAAACCACGAGGCGAGCCGGGAAAGCCTGAAAGTGTTGCTCGAGGGTGGGCTGATGTACTCGGGAGTGTTCGGCTCGCTCTCCCTGCGGCCTGGCGAGCAGAATATAGATTTCCCGCTGTTCCCCGGGCGAATCGTCAACAAAAGCATCAGTTACCAATAGAGACTGCGAAGGAGATACTCGATGAATCGATTGACAGTCAAACTGATCGGCGGCTATGCGATCATCGTGCTCCTTATGGTAGCACTGTCGGTCTATACGGTCGTGGTAAGTCAGTCTGCAATGGAGGAGACGATCGGAACGAGTTCGATATTCCTTGCGGATAACATGCTGAACACCCTGGACCGGAGTGTGGGACTTTCGGTAAATGAACTACGGCTTTTTCTGCTGAGAAATCCGGTGCAGGCATTCGTGACCAGATCCAACGCCAATTTCGAGGCAAGTGGAGATCCCCGGGCGCTCGCGGCAGAACGCCAGAAAAACTGGTCCGTACCCGGCGGCAGTACGGTACTTCTCGATTCAATCCTCGGTAACGAGATTTCCTCGACGTTTTCGAGTAACCTGATCGACTACTACCAGCGCGTTTTCGGGTACCGTAACTACCTGAGCTTCGAGCTGACCAACAAGTACGGTGCCGTAATCGCGGCAACTTCCAAACCGGATGCCTACGATGAACAGGGTGCGGCCTGGTGGAAGAGCGCTTCAGCAAACGGCACCTATCTGGGAGATATTGCGTTGAGTGGGGATGCGGGAATCACCGGACTGACGGTGGCGGTCGCGATGACAGATTTGAGCGGCAACTTCATTGGAACTCTCAAAGCGGTTCTCGCGGCCGATGATCTGATTCGATCAAGTCTCCTGAGCTCCACCCGGTACACTACCTCGGAGCTGAGACTTTCGCAGGGCACGGAGAAGTTGCTCTTTTCGACACAGACGTTCCAGTTTAACGAGGACCTCACGCAGAGTTCGCTCTACAGACAGGTCCGGGATGGAAGTGGCTCCTTCACCGCTTTCGAGGCAGGGCGCCCGATGTTCTTTGCGTACGACACCACGAAGAACTTCACCTGGATCGGCCAGAAGGACTGGGTTCTCCTGATCGGTGTCGACAGTGCGGAGGTCCTCGGTCCTATCTTCTCTCTTCGAAATCAGATCGCCCTGGCATCCCTGATACTTGTGATACTCAGCATCCTGGCCGCCTATCTGATCTCCCGGTCGATCGTGAGACCGATCCGTGAAGTCCGCTTTGCGGCAGCCGAAATCGCCGTGGGGAATCTCACCCGCGAGCTTCTGGTCACCTCGAAAGACGAGATCGGCTCACTCATGGAATCCTTCGTCAAAATGAAAGGGGCTCTGGTCGAAGTGGGCAGCCTCGCGGAACGGATTGCAGATGGCGACCTGACCGTAGAGCTTCACGAACGATCGGAGCAGGACACGATCTCCCGGGCGCTCATGAACATGAGAAAGAGTCTTCGTGATCAGATGGGTGACATTGGCAACGCTGCTAACATACTGGCCTCCTCGGCAAGTGAGATTTTCGTCACCACCAGGGAGACTGCGGCTGCAGCTGCTCAAATGGCCGGGGCGGTCAGCGAGACTACGACCACTGTCGAGGAGGTGAAACAGACTTCTCACCTTTCGAATCAGAAGGCAGAACGGGTTGCCGCGGGTGCCCAGGAGTCGGTGGAAGTCTCTCGCACCGGTCGGGATTCGGTCACAAAGGCGCTCTCACTCATGCAGGACATCCAGGACCGGATATCCTACATTGCTGAAAGCTCAGTCCAGCTTGGCGAAGAGAGTCAGTCGATCGGGGAGATCATCGCGATGGTGAGCGGTCTTGCCGATCAGTCGAATCTGCTGGCCGTGAACGCGGCAATCGAAGCGGCCAAGGCCGGTGATCAGGGGAAGGGGTTCACTGTCGTGGCACTGGAGATCAAGAGTCTGGCGGAACAATCCCGACGGGCAACGGTTCAGATTCGGTCAATCCTTTCTGACATTCAGAAGTCGACCGCAACCGTCGTGCTCGCGGCCGAACAGGGCGGCAAGTCAGTCAGCGAAGGAATTGCGCAGTTTCGGGAGGCGGGGGAGACCATCGGTCGCCTGACAACCACTGTGGAATCCGCGGCAGAAGCTGCGGCTCAGATTGCCGCATCGAGCCATCAGCAGCTCGTGGGGATGGATCAGGTGGCGACCGCGATGGAGAGTATTCGGTCCGCGATCAGTCAGAGTGTGGATGGCGCCAATCAAATGGAATCCGGCGCCAGGAACCTGAACGATCTGGGGCAGAGACTCAAGGAGCTGGTAGCACGTTACCGCGTAGAGTAAAAAGTGAACGTCCAGAACAATTCAGATTGGGAATGAAAATAGCGCGTTGCTATGCACGAGTCTGGCACTGGCTGACCGATCCTCCGGCTACCATTACGGACCCTGAACAGCGGCGCAGGTTGCATCTTCTGCTTTCGATCCTTACGATAATGTGGATTCCAATACTCCAGGGATTTCTCTCTTTGCCCTTTCGGATAGTCGGAACGGTGGATGTCGTTCAGAAGCAGAACGTTTCGACAATCTTTCCCTTCATCCTTCTTGGCGTCGCCGCAGCCATGCTGTTCGCCACCATCCTTGCGCGAAAAGGCCTCTACTTGTTTAGCGCACGTACGATTGTGACCGCGATCTCTACGATGGCATTTGCCGAGCTCATGCTTACAAGCAACATGCTCGTGGTCGATTTCCCGATAATTGCTGTCGTTCTGTGCAGCGTATTACTCTCTCCACTTGACACCGTCGGGACATACATAATCACCATTGCCGGATATCTGATTGTACCTGTGGTTACTCCGGGTCTTCTCCTCTCCCACATGAACGACGCCATCGTCCTGACTACCATTGTTGGCGGTGTGAGCCTGGCAGCTTCAGCCCTGCACAGGCGGGATCTCAGGCAGATCGAGGCCCAGACTGCAGAGATGGCAAGAAACTCAGATCGAGTTCAGTGTGCGAAAAAAATGGAAGCAATTGCTAGACTATCATCCGGTCTCGCCGATGAATTCAACAACATTATGACTGCGATCAGGGCGAACGCGCAGCACATTGAAATCACGACTAATGATGATGTCGGCGAGACCGCAAAGCGAATCCACCGGTCCACCGTGCGGGCGGCACGGCTCACCGAAGGACTGCTCTCCTTCAGCGAGTAGCAGCTGCTGGCACCAACATCGGTGGATCTCGACGAAGTGATGAAGAGCCACAAAGAGCTAATTGCGTCATCTGTACGGGAAAATATCACAGTCCATATCCGCCCGTCGGATGAGAAGACGATGCTGAATATCGATGTCGAACTCGTCTGCGAAGCGATTCAAACGCTTGTACGGAAGGCGCAGGAGAATATCCCCGGCCACGGTGCCATCACAATTCGAACCCAGATGGCTGACCTGTCGCAGCGAGATGAATTTCATTTGCCTGCTGGTGCTTACTGTTCGGTGAAGGTCAGTAACAGCGGTCCGGTTGAAACGCAAAGCATCAAGAACGACGTTTTCGAGCCGTTCTTTACAACCGGGGAATTTGGGACGGGTGATATGGACGTCGCAGCCGCATACGGGATTGTCCGACAGAGCGGAGGATTGATCGAAATGAAGTTCGAACCCGAATGCGGTTCCATCTTTGTGGTCACGCTTCCTTTGCAAAAATCCACAACGTGACCAATTCACTATCGAGCCAGGGACATCAGATACTGCCGCCGAACAGAATCGAACTGTTGACACGAGGATTTTCAGTCCTCTGCTCTACCAACTGAGCTACAGCGGCAAAAGGATGAGTAACTTTCTACCGGAATTCGATTTCCCTGTCAACCCTCATCGTTTATCTTTTCCACGAGCGTGATCGATCGCCTGCGCACGAATTGACGGCAGGGCGGAGCGTCCGTATGATAATGCCATGGATCTGAACAAGCGTCGGGCTGGCGCCTATCGGAAGTTCTCGGACAAGAAACCGTCATCCGAAATTGAGAGCCAGGAGCAAGCGGCACCTCGGGACGAACGGCCTGCCTCCAGCAAGAAATTGCCGCAGCCGTCGGCAAAGTCGCCGCCAAAGCCGTCGGCAAAGTCGCCGCTGCCGTCGGCAAAGTCGCCGCAGCCGTCGGCAAAGTCGCCGCTGCCGCCTGACGCGCTCATCAGGCTGACCCGGGGAACGCCGGATAAACCGGGACGCAAGCGCGTTGCGGAGCTTCTGCTGCTGCTCGGCAAGGAGGAGGCGGCAAACGTGCTCAAACACCTCGAGCCGGAGGCGATTGAGAAGGTTGTAAGCGATATCGCCGCTCTCGAGACCGTCGACCGAAAAGAGGCAACGTCGGTTCTTGCGGAGTTCGGCTTTGCCGTGCAGGGTTCGCCGGGAAAGCTTTCAGGTGGCCCGGAGCGGGCGCGGGAAATGCTTGCCGCGGCATTTGGCGCGGAAGCTGCGGAGAAGATCCTTGTTCGAGTGGTTCCGGACGTGCTGCCGCGCCCATTCGAGTTCATGAATGATCTGGAACCGCAGCAAATCCACACGCTGCTGCGGAGCGAACCTGCAACGGTTACCAGCATCGTACTTTCGCACATCGATCCGCGGATCGGTGCCCGAGTGCTGTCGATGCTTGAGCCGAACGTGCAGCGTGAGACTGTTCGACGTATTGCGCGCCTCGGCAAGGTTGATCGGGAGGTGATTACCCGCGTTGAGTCGACGCTTCGAGACAAGATCCGCACTGCGGGCAAAGTCGTCTCTTCAGATATCGATGGCAGGACGGTGATTGCCGAAATCCTGCGCCACTTAAGTCCAACTGACGGCGAGGAACTTCTTAATGAGCTGCAGAAGGACGCGCCTGATCTGTCTGAAGATATCCGGGACAGGCTTTTCACTATCGATTCGCTCCTCCTGATACAGGATCAGGAGCTGCAACGGGTGTTCCAGGACTTTCCCGACCACGATATTGCCCTCGTTCTGAAGGGAAAGAGCGAGGAAATACGGGCGAAGGTGCTCAGAAACGTCTCCGAGCGCAGGCGTACCTTCATCATGGACGAATATCACCGTATGGGCGCGACACCACGCAGAGATGTCGATAAGGCGACCAAGCAATTCATTCTGTTGCTGAAGGAGATGTCCGACGATGGTCGGATTGTCGTGCGTGCACCGGATGAAACGTACCTGTAGGCAGTGCGCGATTCAAGGGGTTGGAGGCAGGTCCCATTTCGTGGTATTAACTTATCTATTCGCTTCTGGAAATAGAGAGACGTGAGATGGAGATCCGAGACGTGAAATCCGTAACACTGGCATATGTGTTCTGGTTGCCATCCCTGTTCGGGGTTGCCGGCCTCCAGCGATTCTACCTTGGAAAAGTTGGTACGGGTATCCTGTATCTGTTGACCGGTGGTTTGCTTGGACTCGGGACACTGTATGACGCGATCACACTTCCTCGCCAGGTGCGCGAAGCGCAGCTGTACGACCGCTTTCAGGCCGCACTTGAGTTCGACACGTTTTCGCAGTCGCGCCGCAGAGTGGGCGAGGGTGTCTCCGCTTCGAAAGAGAGTGTGGAGCACGTGATATTGCGAGTTGCAAAGAAGAACGGAGGGGTCGCCACGCCTTCGGAAGTTGCACTTGAGGGCAATACGACGACCGAACAGGCCAAAGAGTACCTTGAGAAACTCGTTTCCAGCGGCATAGCGGAGATGCGGGTCAGGAAGAGTGGCGCGCTCGTCTACGTACTCCCCGATTTTCTCGATGAAACGCAAAACTCGGACTTTGAGAGCCTTTAGTGCACAAGCTGCAGCACTGAAGTTCTCGCGGCTGCGCTGAAAACAGTATATCAATAATCACAACAGGAATGAATTAATGACTTCAAACGAATTGCGTCGCAAATACATAGAGTTCTTCGTATCGAAGGACCACGCTGAGATATCCGGTAAATCGCTTATTCCGGAGAATGACCCAACCGTGCTCTTTACCACAGCCGGAATGCATCCGCTGGTTCCCTATCTGCTCGGTGAAAAACATCCGGCCGGTACGAGACTTGTCGATTACCAGAAGTGCATACGAACCGGAGACATCGACGAAGTGGGCGACGCAAGTCACCTTACGTTTTTTGAAATGCTCGGCAACTGGTCACTCGGGGAGTATTTTAAGAAAGAAGCGATCGGGATGAGCTTCGAGTTCCTCACATCCCCCGCATGGCTCAACATCCCGGTTGACAAGATATCGGTCACCGTATTTGCCGGCGATGAACTCGTGCCCGCGGACGAAGAGTCTGCGGCACTGTGGCAGTCACACGGCATCCCCCGCGAGCGCATTTACTTCCTGAGCAGGGAGCACAACTGGTGGGGGCCGGCCGGGGAGACGGGACCGTGCGGCCCTGACACGGAAATGTTCGTCGACACCGGCAAACCAGCGTGCGGACCCGATTGTCATCCCGGATGTCACTGCGGAAAATATTTCGAAATCTGGAACGATGTATTCCTCCAGTTCAGCAAGACTGCTGCCGGTACCTATGTTCCTCTGGAACGAAAGTGCGTGGATACCGGCATGGGAGTTGAGCGAACCATCGCAATGATCCAGAAGAAAGGTTCGGTGTACGACACAGAGGTGTTCAGCCCGGTGCTTGCGGACATCGAACGGGTCACCGGAAAGAAGTATGGAGCACAGGAGGAGGATGACCGCTCGATACGCATCATCGCCGATCACGTTCGCACAGCGACCTTCATTCTCGGTGACGAGCGCTCAATTGCCCCTTCCAATATCGGTCAGGGCTACATTCTTCGGCGCCTCATTCGGCGCGCTGTTCGCCACGGTTTGAAGCTGGGGCTCGACGGCCCATTCCTGCGCAGCCAGGCGCAGCTTGTTATCGATATGTATTCGGAGCCGTATCCGGTTCTTGCACAGAACAAAGCGTTCATCATCGAGGAACTCACTGCAGAAGAGGAACGGTTCCTCGACACGCTGAAGAAGGGGGAGCGAGAGTTCGAGAAGATGCTGCCGAATCTTCTGAAGAATCCGCAGCGGGTAATTCCGGGCCGGGTGGCATTCAGGCTCTATGACACATATGGTTTTCCGATCGAGATAACCGAGGAGCTTGCCCGCGAACATGGCATGTCCGTGGATACTGACGGGTTCAACGAGGCGTTTCAGAAGCATCAGGAGCTGTCGAAGGCCGGTGGCGAAAAGACGTTCAAAGGCGGGCTCGCAGACCACTCGACCGAGACGACCAAACTGCATACCGCAACCCACCTGCTGCACAAGGCACTCCGCATGGTACTCGGCGAGCACGTAGAGCAGAAAGGCTCAAACATCACTACTGAGCGGCTGCGGTTCGACTTTTCGCACCCGGACAAGATGAGCGACGAGCAGATAGCGGAGGTCGAAGGCATCGTCAACAAACAGATCGGACGCGATCTGCCGGTCCATTTCGATACGATGACGCTGGAGCAGGCGCGGGAGAGTGGCGCAATTGCTCTCTTTGGCAATAAGTACGAAGAGGTGGTGAAGGTCTATTCCATCGGAGATTTTTCGAAAGAGGTTTGCGGTGGCCCGCACGTGGAGCACACCGCAGCACTCGGACACTTCAGGATCACGAAGGAGCAGTCATCATCGCAGGGAGTGCGGCGGATACGCGCAGTACTCGAATAGCCGCACGCTGCCGCGCTATGAGTTCACGCCGGGGTCACTCGGGATATCGGTCTCTCCCCGGCGCAGCCGCTCATACATTTCAGCGACGAAGTGACTCTTGTAGCCGAGGCGAATGAACCGCTGAAGGACTTCGAGTGCTTCGTTCCGCTCACCGAGCTTTATGTGGCAATCAGCGATTTCGGTGTAGAGCCGGTGGTTGTTCGGATCGGATTTGATAAGTCCTTCGAGCGATTCGATGGCTTCGCGGTAGAGGCCTTTCTGCTTGTTGATGAGCGCCAGACCGAGGATTGCGTAGGTATCGAATTCGATATTGAGCGCTTTCCGGTAGTACTGCTCAGCCCGATCATACTCACCGAGGACCCGATAGCCGTCACCCGCGCGCGTAAGGATCACCTTGTTATCCGGATCGCGAGCAAGAATGGTCTCCCAGTACTCGAGAGATTCATTTGGGAGATTCATTCCGCGATAGCAATCTGCCAGACCAAACAGCGCGTAAAAGTTGTCCGGTTCGCGATCGAGCGCCTGCTTGAAGTATTCGATTCCCTTTTCGAAAGTTTTCAATTTGCGATGGCAGTTGCCAAGTGAAGTCAGAACGCGGATATCCACCTTGTCACCGCGGTTGCTGTACATGCGCTCCCAGTAGTGCATTGCCTGCTCGTACTCTTTGAAGTCGTAATGAAGATGTCCAAGACCGATAAGGGCGTACGCGTTATCTTCTTCCATGTCCAGTACTCGGAGGTAGATCTCCCGCGAGCGGTCGAGATCCCGCACCTTCCGGTAGGCGTCAGCGACACGTGTCAGTACCGTAACGTTGCGGTCATCGTGTTTGAGATATCGTTCCCAAATCTCGATGGCTCGATTGTAAAACCTGAGCCCTTTGTAGCAGTCCGCCAGACCGAACAGTGCGTAATTGTTCTCAGGATGCTTCTCAAGGCATTTATTGTAGTATTCGATGCCTTTTTTGTAATCCCGGCGCTTGCGGGCTCCATCACCCAGGCCTACCAGCGCATAGTTGTTGTCCGAATCATATTTCAATATCTCGTTGAAGCACTCATTTGCTTCCCGAATGCAGTTCTCTTTCAGCAGCTGATAGCCCTTCTGGGAGAGGGCCGCAATTGCCTGGGATCTCTCGTGAAGTTCGCGTTCCTCTTCGCGCATGCGCTCGACGAGGTTCCTGTCTTCAAGGATGCTGTCTTCCGGAATCCGTCTCGGGTCTTTCTGTTCTTCCTTCACGCAACCACTTCCGTATGATACTGGCCATTTTCTCGGCCATCATTTCTTTTTTTCGCGAATCTGGCGCAAGCCAATACATTCGGAACGCTTCAAGCGGCTGGTTGGACTTGTAGTAGTGATCTCCCAGCCGGATGAGGCCGTCCGTATATCCAACGGTGAGGAAGATTCTCTTTGCTTCCTCAATTTTGCCTCCGTTGAATAGTTCGTTTCCCTTTCTGATCAGCGCAATCTTTTGCGGCGCTGTCAGTTCGGGTACCTTGTCCCGGGATACTTTTAGAAATGCTTCCGATGATTGTTCAGGTAACCGGTTACGCATGATTGGCGTTCGGCGCTGTGAATCTTGCACTCAGGGTACAATAATACCCCCATTCGACAAGAGTATCAATTTTCCCGCCGTATTCCACGTTTACAGGCCCCCCTTTGTCGACATGGATGCTGACGTTTTTCCCTCCGTGGATGCGTAGGCTCTGCCGAGTGCCTTCCCGAACGCCTTGAACAACGATTCGGACATGTGATGACTGTTCAGGCCGTACCGACAGGAGAGATGGAGGTTGATTTGCGCATGGTTAACGAACGCGAGAAAAAACTCGCGCACAAGCGACATCTGAAAATCGCCCGAGTATTCCTGGGGGTAGGTGGCGTCGTAAACGAGATAGGCCCGCTCGCAGACGTCGATTACCGCTTCCGACAGTGCATCGTCCATTGGTATCAGGGCTGAACCGAACCGCTCAACCGGACCGCCGCTGGCAAAAATACGCCGAAATGCGTCACCGAGTACGATTCCGGTGTCCTCGACAAGGTGATGCGCATCGACCTGAAGGTCGCCTGTACCACGAATCGTCAGGGCGAAGCCACCGTGGAACGCCATCGCGTGCAGCATGTGCTCCAGAAAGGGAATGCCAAGTTCGATGTGGTGAGGACCATGTTGCGAAAGGTTCAGCTCAACATGGAGGTCGGTCTCCTTCGTCGATCTCTGAACTTCAGTCAATCTTTCCAATGGTCGCTCCTGCATCTTCGATTTCGACGTCCCTTTGACCGAGCAACGATACCAGAG
The DNA here is from genome assembly GCA_035530835.1 of Spirochaetia bacterium. GTDB lineage: Bacteria > Spirochaetota > Spirochaetia > DSM-27196 > DATKUC01 > DATKUC01. The sequence goes on along the minus strand of DATKUC010000326.1, from coordinate 3,021 downwards.
TATCCACCCTGCGGTAGTTGAACTTGTAATACGCAGGATTTGCGATCAAATATACCCCAATCTTCTCAAGTTCCTCCACAACTGTCAAGTTGTTTGCTTTAAGCGTGGATCCGGTTTCGACCAGATCGACGATGTACGGAGCGAGGCCGAGCAGCGGAGCAAGTTCGACTGAACCGTTCAGCTTGATGATTTCCACCGGTATACCGCGCGTCTGGAAATAGTCCCGGGCAAAACGGGTGTACTTCGTTGCTACTGTCAGGTGGCCGGGAACCGCGTGATCAGCCTGTTCGCGCTTCGTCGCGAGGCACATTCTCGTGCTGCCGAAGGTAAACTTCAGCAACCGAAAGAAATCGTATCCTGATTCGTAGAGTACGTCCCTGCCGCAGACACCAAGACCTGCAATTCCATGGTGGACGTAGACGGGAAGGTCAGTATTCTTGACCAGGAATGCACGAAGCGTATTCGATTCATCTTCTGCGATGAGTTTGCGGTCCTCGAAGGCGATACGGATACCGCAGGCGGCGAGGTGTTCCTGAAACCGGTCGAGCAGTCTGCCCTTTGGCAGAGCTATGGTAAGCGCGTTGGATGTCACAGGATTGCACTCCTACCCGATGCACGTATCGCGGATGCCGACCGGTATCGATCGACAAAGTTCGGGCCGGAGACAGGTTCCGGTTCCCTCGACGGATTGTAGAGCGCCGGTTTCGTCAGAGCACTCTGTATCCTGCGGAGCATGGTCGAAAAGCCGACAGATGGCGCCGAAAAACCAAACGCATCGAGCAGCTTGTCGTAACGTCCGCCGGATGCGACGCTTGAATCCTGTCCGTCCATGTAAACCTGGAACACCGTACCGGTGTAGTAGGATTGCGCGCCAATTTCCGAAAGATCCACGCGAATTCCGTCCTCGAGCCCGAGTTCGCCAAGCTGAGAGAAGATTGCAGACAGATATTCGATTTCGCGTTCAGTCATTTCGTCGATAAATGAGTGTTTTGCGCCCGCAGCGCGCACGCTCTCAAGATCGCTCCTTTCGCCGATCAGTCCAAACAGATCGCACAGGTATTCGGCTCTCCTATCATCGTACGAGGCTGCGCGCAGCAATCGCTTCAGGCCGGCACGATCGCGCATCGCAATGAGTCTGCGGGCACGCGACTGCTCGGGGATGGGAACTGATGAGAGCGCAGCGTCGGCTATCGCCCGCGAACCGATGTGACACCGGTGTGCGGGAAGCGGAAGCTGCGAGAGAACCTCCTGCATGAGCAGGATTATCTCAAGATCACCGTCGACGCCCGCCAAACCGATAAGCTCGGCTCCCGCCTGAAAGAACTCATTCTTCGAGATATCCTCCGCGTCCTGATGGCGGAGAATCGTGTCAAAGTAGCACACCCGGGTCGGCAGATCCTCATCGGTCAGGACCATTCCCATCTGGCGGGCAAGAAACAGCGTAATGTCGGACCGCAACAGAAGCAGATCGCCCTCACGATCGATCAGACGATAGATTCTCCGTTCATCGCTGCCCGAATAGAACGGTTCATAGACGTCGAAGAAATCGAAGACAGGCGTCTGAACCGGGAGATAACCCCAGTTGTACATCGTCTGTTCGATCTGCGCGGTAAGCTTGCGATGTCGGTACGCCTCTTCAAGATAGAAACCTTCAGTTCCCTGAGGAATCTGCAAAAGCGAGCGGGCACGTTTCGTCACCTGAGTGCATCCTCCAGAATTGGACAGCGTCACTATAGCAGATGATGCGTTGCGTGCAAATGGGCGCCCTTTTTTGCGGGTCCAGGCGGCCTGCCGGGATCAGTCGTCTGCCGATGGCCGGTAGAAATCCACCGCCGAGCCACCATATGTTCGCCGGTCTACGCGGACAAGCGCGCGGGCCGAAGCGACGCTAACCGATTCCGGGTCGACTTTTTCCGGCAGCTGCTCGGGTGCAGGGTGATGCATGAGCAGCAGGCCGGAGCTGCCGAGCAATCCGCGAGTTGCAATCCAGATGAGGAGTTGCTCCTTGTAACGGTAGGCAAAGGGCGGATCGACGAAGATAAAGTCCCACTCAGGCTTTGCCCGCATCAGATAGCGCTCGACCGGCACCAGATGCAAGTCGATCCGCTCGTCGGCTATGGCGAAGTTCTTGAGGATTATCGATCGTTTTCCCTGATCCTTTTCCACTGCTTCGACCCGCGCCGCCCCGCGGCTTGCCGCCTCGAGCGCAATAAGGCCTGAACCGCTGAACAGATCGAGGAACGACTTGTCGGTAAGGCTTCCGAGCAGCGCAAAAAGCGACTCTCGCATTCTGTCCATGGCCGGACGGATTACACCCGGGGGACAGGTGATGGTTCGCCCCACATAGCGGCCACCGGTTATTCTCATGTTTCCTCCGCGAACGTCGCCGCTTCGAGCTTCCGCAGATTCTCGTGCTCCGGCGACAGCAGGCCAGGGTCGCTCTCAAGAAGCGTGAACGCATCTTCCCGCGCCTCGAGCATCAGTTCCATGTCACGGGACAGATCTGCCACTGCAAGCTGCAGGTACCCCGACTGCTGCGTACCTGAGATGTCCCCCGGCCCGCGAAGTTTCAGATCTTCCTCGGCGATGCGGAAACCATCGCTTTCAGAAAGCATGATCTTCAGTCGCTGCTTGCCTTCTTCGGTGAGTTCAGGGCTGTAGAGGAGAAACGCGTACGCCTGGGCTGGTCCGCGTCCGACCCGTCCTCGCAACTGGTGCAGTGCGGCGAGTCCGAATCGCTCGGCGTGCTCCACCACCATACAGGTGGCATTCGCGACATCCACTCCAACTTCGACGACGCTCGTTGCGACAAGCAAGTCGATGGTCCCGTGCGCGAATCGTTCCATGATCTCGTGCTTGGAGTCCTCGGGAATGCGAGAATGGAGCAGACCGATTGTGGCTCCCGGGAAGACCTGCGTGAGCTCCTTGTGCATCGATTCAGCATCCTTCAGCTCCAGCTTGTCAGACTGTTCGATGAGCGGATAGACGAAGTACGCCTGATGCCCCGACGCGATCTCTCTG
>DATKUC010000325.1:0-5209 GCA_035530835.1 Spirochaetia bacterium | reverse complement strand
ATCACCACAGCTGTACAAGCAGATCCTGATGGTCTCCGGCTTTGACAGATATTTCCAGATAGCTCACTGCTTCCGCGATGAGGATGCGCGGGGCGACCGGCAGATCGAACATACGCAGATCGATATCGAGATGAGCTTTGTCTCCCGGGATGACGTGTTCACGCTCATCGAGGGGATGCTCGGACACGTCTTCAGGAAGACACTTGACCGGCAGCTTCCGGCGACCTACGAGCGAATCTCATACGACGATGCGGTAAATCTGTACGGGACCGACAAGCCTGACCTGCGTTTCGGACTCGAGTTTGTCGATTTCGCTGAGATCGCAGCCAGAAGCGACTTCCAGGTGTTCAAAACCATTCTCACTGAACCCGCCGGAACCGTGAAAGCACTTCGCGTACCGGGCGGAGCAGAATACTCGCGCAAGCAGATTCAGGAACTGGAGGAAGCGGCAAAGACATTCGGCGCAAAGGGCCTCGCATGGATGAAGGTGACTGCGGACGGCCTTGATGGTGGAGTTGCCAGGTTCTTCGGCGCACTGAAAGCGGAAGTGCTCTCCGTGACAGGGGCCGGGGTCGGCGACCTTATCCTGCTTGTTGGCGACAAATGGCAGACCGCATGCTTTTCGCTGGGAGCCGTCAGATCGAAGCTCGGCCGCGACCTCAAGCTGATCGATCAGTCGGAGTTCCGCTTTGCCTGGATAATCGACTTCCCGCTTTTCGAATGGAACTCCGGCGAAAACAAGTGGGAAGCGGCCCACCATATGTTCACCATGCCGCAGGAACGGTTCATCGAAACGATGGAGAATGATCCGGGTGCGGTCAAGGGCGACCTCTACGATCTGGTGTGCAACGGCTATGAACTTGCTTCAGGCTCTATCCGAATCAACGATCCTGAGCTGCAGAAGCGCATCTTCAACATCGTCGGTTTCTCGCCGGAAGAAGCTGAGCGTCGATTCGGCTTTCTGCTGAATGCGTTCAGGTTTGGTGCTCCGCCGCACGGGGGAATTGCCCCAGGACTGGACAGGCTGCTCATGATCATGGCGGGCGAAAGCAGCATACGCGAAGTCATCGCCTTTCCGAAGAACACCGCAGGCGTGTCGCCCATGGACGACGCTCCAAACTTCGTCGATGACAAACAGCTGCGCGAGCTCTCAATCCACGTGGATGCCCCGGCACCTGAGCCCTCGGGCCGGTAACGCGTCGCGCTGCAGAATCTACAGGAGGAACGCATGTACACGATACAGACACTGAACAATATATCCCGGAAGGGGCTTACCCTGTTCCCGGCCGAAAAATACCGCACCGAACCATCCGCCGACCGACCGGACGCCATCCTGCTGCGCAGCTTCAACCTGCATGATCAACCGATTCCGCAGAGCGTTCTGGCAATTGCCCGCGCCGGCGCGGGTGTCAACAACATTCCGATTGACGAGTGCACGAAGCGTGGAATCATCGTGTTCAACACGCCGGGGGCGAACGCGAACAGTGTGAAGGAGCTCCTGATTGCAGCCCTCCTGCTCTCCGCCCGAGGAATTCACGAAGGCCTCGCGTGGACCGCGACACTCAGCGGAAAGGGCGCCGATGTCACCAAACTTGTCGAAAAAGAGAAGGCGCGTTTCGCAGGTACCGAACTTCTTGGCAAACGACTCGGCGTGGTCGGGCTCGGAGCAATCGGAGCGATGGTCGCAAACGCAGCTGTGGGAATGGGACTCGATGTCATCGGATACGACCCGTACATTACCGTTGACAATGCATGGGGTTTGAGCCGCGCAGTTCGGCGCGCACGGTCGCTCGAAAACCTGTTTGCAGAGGTCGACTACCTTACAATTCATGTTCCGTACACTGACGGGACAGCGAACATGATTGACGAAAAGGCGCTTGCGATGATGCGACCGGGCGTACGCATCATGAACTTCGCCCGAAGTGGCCTGGTAAATAACCGTGACATTCTCGCGGCGATCCGCGCCGGGAAGGTTGCCGGCTACGTCACCGATTTCCCCGAAGATGAACTGATCGGTCAGGAGCACGTGCTGTGCGTGCCGCACCTTGGAGCTTCCACCGAAGAGGCGGAGGACAACTGCGCTGTCATGGCCGTCGAACAGCTGAAGGCATTCCTGGAAACCGGGAACATCCGCAATTCGGTCAACTTCCCGGAGTGCCAGATGGATGCAAACCATCGATCACGCATTCTGATCTCCAACAGAAACATTCCAAACATGGTCGGTCAGTTCACGACGGTGCTCGCGAAGGCGCGCATAAACATTGCGGATCTTCTGAACCGGCATCGGGACGATGTCGCGTACAATATCATCGACATTGAGGGAACGATCGACCCGGTCGTAGCGGACGAGATTCGCAAAATAGACGGTGTCATCACGGTACGCGTGATCGAACGCCCGTCGGCGTGAACGGTGTGGTTGAGCTGATTCCTCGCGCGGAGCGCGTTCGCGGCGAACTGCGACTTGCCACGCTCAGGCTGGTTGCGGTCGCGGCAGCATTTATCCTCGTGACCTTGCAGCTCCTGCACGCGACCGAGGACACGCTCGTCGTGCTCAGGGTCCGCTCGGTCATTCTCGGCGTAAGTGTGCTCTATTCGCTCTCGATATTCATTCTGCTGCGTCGTGGCGTGTACGGCAGAGCGCTGCCGTACCTGCTCTCGCTGTTCGACCTTGCCGCGATTACCGCATCTCTGATCGCCGGCAGCCTGCAGCCGGTCAGCTTCGGGCTCACTATCGGATTCACCCGCCATTTCGGACTCTACTTTATCCTCATCTATACCACTGTCCTTCGCCATGACTCAGTCAACACCGCGGTCGTCGCCGCGCTCGCTACCACTGCCTACGCTGTTGCGAGCCTGACCGTGTGGGGGCCGCATCCTGCTTCGGCGAATCTTCCCGACTCGAAAGAGCTGCTCAATATAGCGCTTCTTGCCATGTCGGGAGTCACCGGCGCCTACATCGCACTCAGTTATCGCCGATTCATAGAGCGTTCCATTGCCGCGGAACGGGGATTTCTTGAGAGCGATCTGCGCCTCAAGGGAATTACCTCGAGTTTTCCTGCGGTACTGTTCCAGCTGCGGGTCGACGCTGCGGGTCGCATTCATCCGACCTACGTCAGTGAGACGTCGGACGCGGTTCTCGGGATCTCACCGCGGGTTCTCATTGACCATCCCGAACGACTCAGGAAGATTCTCACCCACACTGCATACCGCTCGGTTCTCGCGCGCCTTGGATCCCCGGATCTTCTGCGGAATCCGTGGACGATGGAGGCGGAACTCAGCGTTCCGGTAGCCGGAGCCCCGGGTCAGCACATGCGCTGGTTCCGGATTCAGGTGCGTCCTGCGTTTCTTTCGAGCGGAGAAACGCTGCTCAACGGCATTGCGCTGGATATCCATGACATGAAAGCGCTTGAAATGGAACTCATTGACGCGCGCAACACTGCGATACGGGCGAGCGAATCGAAGAGCGACTTCCTGGCCAGTGTCAGCCATGAGTTCCGGACACCACTGAACGGAATTATCGGCATGACCGATCTGCTTTCGATGTCCGAACTGAGTCCGGACCATCGTGAGTCGGTTGAAACGATACGGAGGTCATCCAGCATGCTACTCACCATGATCACCGATCTTCTGGATCTCTCCCTGGTGGAAGCGGGCAATCTCGCTCTTGAAGATGAGCCGTTTTCACTCGCGTCAGTGGTGTACCAGATCACCGGACTCCTTGCAGCCGAATGTGCAAGCCGCGGCGTAGATCTCATCACCGAGGTGCCGGCACTCCTGCAGGATACGGTCAGGGGAGATGCGGGAAGAGTGAGTCAGGTCCTGTTCAACGTGGTTGGTAACGGGATCAAGTTCACGCATAAGGGCTTTGTGCATGTCGGAGTGTCGCAGCGCATGGATGAGCAGGGCCGGTTCTGCACCCGATTCGAGGTGAAAGATAGCGGCATTGGCATCGATGAGGATGCCCAGGCGCACATTTTCGATAAGTTCGCGATGCGGACACGGGATCTGAGCCGCAAATATGGCGGCACGGGTCTTGGCCTTTCAATCTCGCGTCACCTGCTGAATCTCATGAATGGAACTATTTCGGTGCAGAGTTCACCGGGCCAGGGTTCGCTCTTCACCATCGAAATCCCGCTGCCCGCGCTGGAACCGGCGACTGAGACGACCGGCGGTGCCGTAACGGGGCAGGAATCGGCGGTGTCTCTGGTCGGCCGTGTCCTGGTTGTTGACGATCACGAAGAACGCCGCGAGTCGATCGCGCGGATAGTCCGGTCGGCCGGACCGTCTGCGGAGACGACCTGTGGACTCGAGGATTGCGCTTCACGGGTGAATGAGTTCGATGTGATAGTGGTGAGCTGTAGCTCTCTCGCGAGAGAGGGGCAGGCGGCACTTGCTGCGGGGTGTCGGGAAGCAACAACGGGAGTGCGGTGGTACGTGGTGGCCGACGTACGGGAGCTGAACGGTGCCCGCGTGCAGCACGGCTGGGTGGATGGCATTCTCCACTCGCCGGTCAACACTCAGGAACTGCTGCGGGCACTGTCAGTCGAGCGCGCTCGATCGGACGTGCACCTGAGCGGCACAGCTCGACGCGCCGAGAGTGACGTAAACCGAAGCGGCCCGGTCACGGGACAAATGGACGTCCTCTTTGCGGATGACAACGAACTGAACCGTACTGTGACTGCGCGGATACTCGAGCGGTTCGGCTATCGGACCGTAACCGTGATCGACGGCAGACAGGCAGTCGAGCGAGCCCGGGATGAACGGTTCGGTCTCATCATTATCGACTACATGATGCCGGAGATGAACGGGCTCGATGCAGCGGCTTCGATTCGTGCGAGCGGCGCAAACACCGAAACGCCGATTCTGCTCCTGACCGGACAGACCATATCGGAGCGCGAAACTGAACTGTTTCGCGCAGCGGGAATCAACCACGTCATGACAAAACCGTTGCGGCTATCGGAGCTGTCGCAGGTGACCGACCGCTACCTCAGGATCGGCTTTCACCCGGAGTGAGATACTGCCGCTCATACAGTTCGCGGTAGATCGTCCCACCGGTCAGGAGCTGCTCATGCGATCCTGACTCTGCAATTCGTCCATCCTTCACCACAAGTATGGTGTCCGCCTTTCGTATCGTCGAAAGCCGGTGTGCGACGACAAACGAAGTCCTGCCTTCGAAAAGACGCTCCATCGCCTGCTGGATCAGGATCTC
>DATKUC010000324.1:0-6929 GCA_035530835.1 Spirochaetia bacterium | reverse complement strand
CCGCCCACGAGGTAGTGACGAAGCCTGGCGGCCCGATACGGCGGGATCGATGTCGGTCAGCGTGATCTGAAAATCGAGTGCTGCATTCCTGAGTCCTTCAACAAGAAAATCGTTCACCTCCATCATTCAACTGCTCTTAATGAGACCTGTGTCAGGGCACGTACCACACTCCATCTGTAAGGTGACATGACCGATGCCGAACCGCTCCGCAAGCATCCGTGCTGTTCTCGCGCGCACAGCATCCACGCTGCTCAAACGTTCGTCTTCGGCCACGATATGCGCTTCGAAGTGCGTATCGTTCTCACCCACCGACCAGAGGTGTACGTGGTGAACGCCCGTTACGCCGGGCACGGCCTCGATTGCAGTGCCTATTTCGGGAACTGAGAGCTCCTTCGGCACCCCCTCCATGAGGGTATGCACTGTTTCTTTCAGGATTTCGAAAACTTCTTTGGTGATGTACAGACCGATCAGCATCGTCAGGAGTGGATCAAGCCAGTAGATTTTCCACAATGATATCGCGATACCGCCGAGGATTACCCCGACAGAGGAGACTGCGTCGGTGAACAAATGAAGGTAAGCCGCTTTGATATTCAAGCTGCTCTTTGCTCCCCGATGTAGAAGGACCGAGCCGGTGATGTTCGCGGCCAGTCCTACCGATGCCACAATCAGCATGGTTACTCCTCTGACCGGCTCTGGATGAGCGAAACGCCGTGCTGCCTCGATAAACAGGAAGATTGTGACTGCGAGAAGCGCGGCTGAATTGATGACCGCGGCAAACACCTCCGCCCGCTTCAACCCGAACGTGTGCCGGTAGGTATTCGGCCTCAGTCTGAGCCGGATGGCGATGTAGCTGATCACCATGGAAATACCGTCACTGAAGTTGTGAAGCGCATCCGAAACGAGGGCAAGACTGCCTGAAACCAGCCCGCCAGCGATTTCCGCCGCCGTAATGACGAAGTTCAACGCCATGGTGATGAAAAGTCGTGCGCCCTGAGTGTCCGGCAAATCATGTTCGTGAGAATGTCCCATTTTCCGACTCCTTCTGTTCCTCGACCCATTATTCCCGCGCAAGCTCGAACTCGGCCCGAAAACCCTCGTGAATCGCGTTGGTCGCGGTGCCGTCCGTCGACGCTTTCTCGAAGACCGCCCGAACCTGTTCATCCGAAGCTCCACTTTTTACGGTGATTTTGCAGCGCACGTTCTTGATCCCCAGCGGGTCGGTTCGCTTGGCCGCCGAGAACTCGATTCGAGCGTCGTCGATCGGTACACCCAGCTTTTTCGCCGCTTTGCCGAGATTGGTCATGAGACACGCTCCGTAGCCTGCGATAACGGTTTCCGGGGCGGTTAGCCCCAGCGTCGGATCCGTTCCCTTCATCGATAGGCGAAGTAAAATGCCGTGAGCCGATACATTCGCGATGCTGTCGCTTTCCCTCCTCACGACGATGTCAAATCTCTTTTCTGTCGGATATGTGTTGTCCATAAAGATGCTCCTCTGTGCCTGATTCTGGCCGAGCGCGGTGGTTCACCATTAACTTATGCTATATGGTAAAATAGCCAAATAGAAAGGGGGGTGTCAAGAGGAGTTGCCCATCTCCCGCCGTTGTCCCGGACCGATTCTCCCGTCATCTTCCTATATCGCCACACAAGGCGGACGCGATCGGTGATTGATCTTCCTGCGTCCGATACCGACACGTGTGATTCGCTCACGGTACGCCTGGTTGTCGAATATCGTTCCCGCATTTCCGACCCTGCGCCATCGAGGCACAAGGCTTAGGCCGACAACGCGTTATCTGCATCCGGCGTCCGTGCCGGGTGTTCGCGCACACCCGAGCCAAATCACCATTGCAGATGATCCTGAGCACTCGGCGAGCTCCGCAACGCCTCGAGACATGTTCGCGATGGGTCGAGCGAGATCAACGAAAACGTCCGGACTATTCAGGAGGCGATGCACTGAACAGCGAACTCATAAGGTTCCGGACGCGACGGGAAGTCGTTGCTGTCGAGAGCGCCGCAATGAACTGAAAAAAAATTGTTGCGATTGCACTATCCCATTTCTGGAATGACTTCGTTCAAGCACCTGATCGCGTGGAGCGTCCTCGGATAACCGACGTAGGGGAGCAGCTGCGTGACCACGCTCAGGAGTGTGTCTTTATCATTGCCGACGTTGACGTTGCCCTGAATATGACCTTTGAGTTGTGGCTCACAATCGGCCAATGAAAGAAGCATCGAGAATGTCAAAAGTTCTCGTGTTTTTGTGTCTATTCCTCGTCTGGTATAGAAGTCACCGAAACAGTTGCCCGACAGGTATTCCTGGATGTGAATCTGATTTTTCGGCGACTCCGCATACATCCTGTCTATCCGCTCTCCGTAGATCCGTTTCTGCACTGTCCGACCTTTCTCTTTCCGCGTTTCGGGAGTCGTCGTGGACTGCCCTTCAAGAGGGAGTGTGACACCCATATGCTGCAGTACTTCGTTTGTTGTGTGAATAAAATCGATGACCTTCGCCACTCCGCAGTACGGGACTGCCTGGTAGAGAATCTCCTTTACTTCCACTGGCGTGACACCGACGTTCAGCGCTCCGCCGAGCATGATCCTGTACTCGCTCAGGCACTGTGCGGCGATCAAGGTGGCCAGAGTCACCATCAGTCTTGTCCTGTCGCTCAGGTTCCCGTAGGCGAGAACTTCGTCGAAGGCGAAATTTCCAAAGACCTCGACAAGCTCAGGATCGGTTGTCTTCATTTTCGAAGTATAATTCGAGAACAGTTTTTCATGATTCCGGTTTGCCGTATCCGAGATTCCCATCGCTTCCTCCTCGCAATCTGATAGCGACAATCCTACGATTTTCGGGTCGCTGCGGTCTTGCGGAATTCGCAATCCCAGTGGCATTGGGCAAAAGAATCGGAGCATTAGGCAAAGAGCGGCCCGCAGATTTCCGTATACTTGCGGTGTAATCAATATACGACCGGAGATGGGAGTAGTCCCGCAACAGGAGGAGTAGCGATGCAGAAGCGAATGCTCGGGAACAGTGGTCTCGAAGTCTCCGCCCTTGGGCTTGGCTGTATGGGAATGAGCATGAACTTTGGTCCGCCGGGAGACAGGACGGAGATGATCGGACTCATTCGTAGAGCGGTCGAGCGCGGGGTCACCTTTTTCGATACAGCGGAGATTTACGGGCCGTTCACCAACGAGGAATTGGTAGGTGAAGCGCTGGCTCCGCTGCGTGGCCAGGTGGTGATCGCGACCAAATTCGGCTTCGATGTCGATCCGGACACGCGGGAACGGCGCAGCCTGAATAGTCGACCCGCCCATATCAAACATGCCGTCGAAGCATCGCTCAAGCGGTTGCGGACAGACCACATCGACTTGCTCTACCAGCATCGGGTCGACCCCGACGTGCCAATCGAAGAGGTGGCCGGTACCGTGAAAGAGCTCATTTCCGCTGGCAAGGTCAACTACTTCGGATTGTCCGAGGCGAGTGCCGCGACGATACGGCGGGCGCACGCAGTACAGTCGGTGACCGCAATCCAGAGCGAGTACTCTCTTTGGTCGCGAGACCCCGAAGCCGAGGTGCTGCCGACCTGCGAAGAGCTCGGGATCGGCTTTGTTCCCTGGAGCCCCCTCGGACAGGGATTCCTGACGGGGAAAGTCGATTCTCGTACAACCTTCGAAAGCTCCGACATTCGCAGCAGGTTCCCGCGCTTCACGCAAGGAGCAATGCAGGTCAATCAGCCGATAGTCGATCTTTTAACCAGTATCGCAGAGGAGAAGCAGGTGACACCTGCTCAGATTGCGCTCGCGTGGTTGCTCGCGAAGAAACCATGGATCGTACCGATCCCGGGAACACGGAAACTTCAGCGCCTGGACGAAAATCTGGGAGCTGCCACTATCGAACTTGCCGCAGAGGATCTGCGTAAGATCAACGAAAAAGCGGCAAATATCGAAATACTCGGAGCACGGGGAAGTGGCAGGGAGTTCTACGGGTGAGCCCCCTCCAGGAGCGCCAGTCCGATAGGAAAGAAGGAGTAGGGATGCAGAATGTTATTTTGAATAATGGTGTGCAGATGCCGATTCTCGGATTCGGTGTCTTCCAGGTGACCGATCATGCGGAATGTGAGCAAAGTGTCATCGAGGCGATTCGGACAGGTTATCGGCTGATTGACACAGCCGCTTCCTACATGAACGAGGCGGCCGTTGGGCGAGCCATTCGAGCGAGCGGCATTCCACGAGGTGAGCTTTTTGTGACTACGAAGCTCTGGGTGCAAGACACCGGATATGAGGCCACTAAGATTGCCTTTGATAAGTCGCTCAAGAGGTTGGGTCTGGGGTACCTGGATTTGTATCTCATTCATCAACCGTACGGAGATGTGCATGGCTCGTGGCGTGCCATGGAGGAGCTCTTGCAAGCGGGAAAGGTGCGCGCCATTGGCGTAAGCAATTTTCACCCCGATCGGATAGCCGATCTGATGGCATTTCACGAGATCGTTCCTGCGGTAAATCAGATTGAGACACATCCGTTCAATCAGCAGATCGGGACCCAGAAGTTTCTGCAGGAGAACGGCGTTCAGATCGAGTCCTGGGGACCGTTCGCAGAAGGAAAAGACAACATTTTCGAAAACGAGCAACTGCGAACCATTGCAGCAAAACACGGGAGAACCGTCGCCCAGGTTATTCTGCGCTGGCTGACCCAAAGGGGCATTGTGGCCATCCCGAAATCAGTGCACAGGGAACGGATAGAGGAGAACTTCAGGATTTTCGATTTCGAGTTGACCTCTGGAGATATAAATGCAATTGCTGAATTGGATAGGGCGATTTCGAGTTTCTTCGACCATCGTGATCCGGATATTGTAAAGAGGATTTCGAGTAGAAAGCTGGACATATAGGGAGCCGTTCCATGACGATCAAGAAAAGCGGCTCCCAGCCTTCGACCACGGCGTCGTCAGATCGGTTTACCGGCGCGGTCCGCGTCGACCCTCTCTTCGTCGCACAGTCACCTGCCCGCGCGGCAGGAAGTACTGTGACGTTTGAACCCGGTGCCCGTACCGCGTGGCACACTCATCCACTCGGTCAGACGCTTATCGTAACCTTCGGCTGCGGATGGGTCCAGCGCTGGGGCGGACCCGTGGAGGAGATTCGTCCGGGGGATGTCGTGCAGTTCGAACCCGGAGAAAAGCACTGGCACGGTGCCACCTCCGCTGTGGCCATGAGTCACATTGCCATCAGTGAGGCGCTCGATGGAAACGCGGTCGACTGGATGGAGCTTGTAAACGATGAGCAGTACAATCGCAGAGAACCTTCAGCATAGCAGGGAGACAGAGAATGCGAGCAACTATCATGTACAGCGCAGGAGATGTTCGCGTCGAGACAGTACCCGACGCAAAGATCCTGAAGCCCACCGATGCGATTGTCAGAATAACACGCGCCTGCATCTGTGGAAGCGACCTCTGGCCATACAAGCAACTTGAGCGAACCGAACGCGGTCAGCCTATTGGGCACGAGTTCATCGGCATTGTGGAAGAGATCGGAGCCGAGGTGCGCTCCATAAAACCGGGAAATGTCGTCGTCGCGCCGTTCGCTTACTCCGACGGCAGCTGCGAGTTCTGCCACGGAGGATTCTGGGGACGTGGTGATGTGGGGGGAGCACAGGCCGAAGCGGTGCGTGTGCCGTTAGCCGACGGAACGCTCGTAAAGTTGCCAGTCGGCGAGGACGATCCGCGCATGCCCTCACTTCTCACGCTTACGGACGTCATGGGGACCGGCCACCATGCTGCGATCGCGGCGCGGAACGCATCATCCTGCTCGGGCGACATCCGGACCGAGTCAAGCTTGCGCGAGAGTTTGGCGCAACCGACGTGCTGAGCGAGCGTGGTGAGGGCGCTGTAGAGCGAGTTCGGGAACTGACCGGAGGCCACGGCGCCCATTCGGTGCTCGAGTGCGTGGGCAACGGGGAATCCATACTCACGGCGTTGAGCATCGCCCGTGCGGGCGGTGCAGTTGGGCGCGTTGGCGTACCTCAGGAGGCGACGATTCCGGCGGCACGGCCAACATTCTATGGCAATATAACGATTTCCGGCGGTCCTGCGCCCGTTCGTGCCTACATTGAAGAGCTGTTGCCAGACGTGCTTGAGGGCAGGATCGAGCCGGGCCGCATGTTCGACTGCACTATCGGGATCGAAGAAATTCCTGACGGCTACCGGGCAATCAACGATCGCACGGCGATCAAGGTCCTCGTTAAGATCTGAACAGAACTCGAAACTGCGAGGGATCGTTCACTATGCGACCTGCAATATGCGAAAAATAGAGCGGAGGTATGTACCGTGAAGACTTCGAATAACGGATCGAACAAAGTGGTACAGCAAGAATCACCGCTGGAACCGATCCTGTCGAGGCTGACTCGCCTTATTGGCGCCTATGCCCCCCATGATGGCCGGTTCGAGCTGCGTGTTCCCGGCGTCCACGCCATTCGCCGTTCCCACGTCAACACCGAACTCATGCATGGGGTGCAGCGGTCAGCGTTCTGCATTGTTGCACAAGGGGCGAAGAATGTGATGGTCGGATCTGAAGTCTACAAGTACGATGCATCACGCATGATAGTGTTTTCCGTAGACGTGCCGGTTGCCTCCCAGGTGATGCGCGCGAGCCCGGCCGATCCGTATCTCAGCCTCAGACTCGATCTTGACCCGAGCAGAGTCGCCGCGCTCGTGCTGAAAGTCTTCCCTCACGGTCTCCCCCCGGTGCGTGACAGACGAGGAGTATCGGTTATTCAAGCCGACGCGCACATCCTGGACGCCGCCACGCGGCTCCTTGAGCTCATGTCGCATCCGAGTGACGCTGAGCTCCTCGCTCCCCTGGTGATTGACGAAATCCTTATCCGACTCCTTCGCAGCCCGGTCGGCCTCCGAGTAGCACAGGTAGGTATTGTCGACTCAGGA
>DATKUC010000323.1:0-5060 GCA_035530835.1 Spirochaetia bacterium | reverse complement strand
GAGTTGGTGGCCGGATCGATCTCGATATAGTCAACGTTGAGCCCGGCTTTCTTCAGTCCGTCGATAGCTCCCTTGGTTCGTTCGCCACGGGTCGGCTGCGAAAGCAGTCCCCACACCAGCGCGCGATCTCCCGCCCTCAGGTTGAACTGCTTCACTGCCTGGCTGGCAAGGTCAAATCCGGCTTTGTAGAGGTCCGCACCGACATAGCCAAAACCCTTCGCGGCATACAGCGCCTGTGCCTTCGGCAACGGGGTGTTGCCGCTGGTGACGATGATGCCCTGATCTTCAGCCTGCTTGATGAGCGGATCGAACGCCTCGTCTCCCGGATGTCCCATGACTGCGATTCCGTCCGGCTTCGAAGCCATCGCTTCCCTGAACTGCTGGATCATCTTCTGCGGATCCCAGTCAGACCACACGTAATCAACCTTCGCGCCGATGTCCTCGGCCGCCTGCCGCGCGCCGTTGTACACGTTCACCGCAAAAACGCCGCCCTGGGGTCCACCGGGGAAGAAGACTATATGCACATTCGACGCCCACTTCTGGCCCGCCTGAGGAGCTGCCGCTCCCTGAGCACTCGGCGCGCTTGCACTTTTCGCCTGTGAGCAGCCGACTATCAGCGCCGCCGCAACCAGCACACCAAGAACCATTGCGATTCTTGCCTTCATATCTGCCTCCTGCCACTACTGTCTCAGGAACCAGACTGGCTCCTGTCGTCCCGTGCTCCTTCAGGAACCCGCGGGACTACGTTTCATCTTTTCCGAATAGCTATCTACATTCTTCCGGTCGACAAACAGTGCGCCGGTGTCTATGAACGGGGGAATCTTCCTGCCATGAACGGCATCGAGAAGCCGTTCCACCGAAAGCCATCCCATTGCATACGTGTTCTGCACAACGCAGAAGGAGATGGTTCCATCTCGGATTCCCTTTATCGTGTCAGGAAGATCGTCAAAACCCGCAACGACAATGCGCCCTGCCTTCCCCGCCCTGCGAATGACGGTCGCGGCAGCCGGCGCGCCCTCTGCAGAAACTGAGAAGATTCCCCGTAGATCCGGTGTCGATGAAAGCAGCCGTTCAGTCTTGATCACCGACTCGGAGAAATCGCCATGTTCATTGACTACTTCGGTGACTGTCATACCCGGGGCATATCGGGCGAGCGCCTCCTCGAAACCCTGCGTTCGCTGATTGAGATTCGTTGCATCAAGTCCGCCCTGCAGAATTGCGACCTTACCGGTTCCTCCCATAGCCTCTGCCATCCATCGACCCGCCTCGTACCCGGCCGCATGGTTGTCGGTGCCGATGTATGTCAGCGCGGCCGTAGATGGCGCCGGGGCGTCGAATGTAATGACTTTGATACCCGCCTGAGCTGCGCGCTTCACCACATCCACGAGTCCGGCATCGTCGTCCGCCGAAATCGCGATCCCGTCAACACCACGAGCGATCAGATCCTCGATCACTTTTACCTGAAGCCGGATGTCAAATGTGGGCGGAGCATCCATCTCCACCTGAACACCATAGTGCGCCGCGGCTGCCTTGAATCCGTCGTACACCGGAATGAAATAGGGATGGACTCCCTTCGGCACCATGACAAAAACCAGGGGACGATGAGTCTGCGGTCTGTCCCCGGCCGGCGCGCGTGCGGCTCCGGCGTGTATGTGCCACGCCGGGCCTGCAGCAAGGAGGAGAGTCGCGGCAAGGATGATTCCGGCAGATGCGATTGCAAACAGGCGAATCCGTCTCAAGGTGGAACTCCTTATCCGCGTACATGAGGATGCACGAAGCGGGCCAACATGACCCACAACGGTGAATTTCTTAAGTCTATTACTCAGAAGGAGATATCGTTGCGAATAGCCATCGGAACATTCGGTAAATCGCCTATTCCGGAACTCTTCCCAATTTGGGCAGGTATCGGGAGGAATTGGGAAGGCCGCTGCAGCGCTCAGTGAATGCCGTATTTCTTCATCTTGTCGTACAGAGTTCGCCGGCTCATTCCCAGGTGCCGAGAGGCCAGCGTCCGGTTGAACCCGGTCCGGGTCAGCACATCGATGATGCTGTCCTTCTCCTGTCGCCACAGTTCGGGTACGATCGTTTCAGGAGACCCCTCCAGCATGAAGTCCTGCGGAAGAAGCGATCGCTCACCGTCGCAGAGCAGGACCGCGGATTCGACGGCGTTCTTGAGCTCACGAACATTTCCCGGCCATGAGTAAGAACGCAAATGGCGGAATGCCTCCCGGGAAATTTCCACCAGGGGTTTCTGGTAGCGGGTTCGATACCGCAGGAGAAACAGATTCACCAGAGGCTCGATGTCTTCGCGTCGGTCACGGAGCGCGGGAATGGTGACCGAGACTCCCTTCAATCTGTAGTAGAGATCGAGCCGGAACAGTTTCTCTCGGATCAGTTGCGAAAGGTCACAATTGGTCGAGGCAACAACTCGCGCACGCAGCGGTATGCTGCGGGTGGCACCGACAGGCTCGAACGATCGCTCCTCGAGTGCGCGGAGAAGTTTGGTCTGGAGATTCAGGCTCATGTCTCCGATTTCATCGAGAAAAATCGTACCTGCCCCCGCCGCTTCAAACCTGCCGATGCGTGCCGCGAGCGCGCCGGTGAACGCTCCCTTCTCGTGGCCGAAGAGCTCACTCTCGAGCAGCTCGGCAGGAATAGCCGCACAGTTGATGGCAACGAAGGGCTGGCGCGACCGGCTCCCCTCACGGTGAATCAGGTTCGCAAGCATCTCCTTGCCGGTTCCGCTTTCACCTTGCAGGAGAACCGGTATATCGGAGTCCTTCACCTTCTGCAGCACGCCAACAATGTCCCGCATTTCGGCGCTCTTGACGACAAGCTCGTTGTCGCCAACAACTATCGAGTCCGTGGTGCGCACTCCGTCCGATCGGACAAAGAGTCTGTCGGCCATTTCCACGATATCCTGGTTGTCGAACGGTTTCTGGATGTAGTCGATTGCGCCAAGCTTCATGGCGGTGACTGCCGTGTCGACTGTCGCGTAGGCGGTGATCACCACCACCTCAGCCTGTCCGGCGAGAAGCGACGGCACAAGATCGATTCCCCCGACATCAGGAAGCCGCAGGTCAACAAACGCACAATTGAGCCGCTCCCTGCGGGAGATCGCGCGCACTTCGGCCCCGGTAGCCGCAGTGAGCACTCGATAGCCTTCGAGACTCAGCGCCTTTTCGAGCCCGACGCGCATGCCCTCCTCGTCGTCGGCAACGAGTATCGTAAAGTCGCCTCGCTCGGTCATGTGTTCTCCCCTTTCGGAAATCGGAGCGTTACCGTAGTCCCCATATTCACTTCGCTCAGTACGTCGATCCCGCCCCCATGTTGCCTCATTATCCGCTGACTCAGGACAAGGCCGAGCCCCGTCCCGTACCCTTGCTTCCGCGTAAAGAAGGGCTGAAAGATGTGATCCTTCGTCGCGCCGTCCATCCCCTCTCCATTATCACTCACCGACAGGATACATGCGTCGACACACTGTTCACCGGATACGACGATCCGTCCCCGATCGTGGTGGATCGCCTGCAACGCGTTGTACAGGAGGTTGAACAGCACCTGTTTGACCGCATCCGGATCTCCTTCGATGATGAGCCCCCGGGAAACCGACGCGCAATCGACATGAACTCCCTTCAGCTTGAGCTTCGGCGAGAAGAGCTGGACAACTTCGGTCACGAGCAGTGCAAGATCGAACTCCTGGAAAACCAGATTATCGTCGGCAGTATGATGAAGAAGGTTGCGCAACAGTTTGCTGACTCGCTTGATTTCCGCTTCGATGCGCCTCAGGAAATCGCCGCTCTCCTCTTCCGAGAGTCTGCCGGAGCGAAGCAGCTGCACATGATTGAGGATGATGCCAAGCGGATTGTTGATCTCATGCGCCACGCCCGCGGAGAACCTTCCCAGTGCGGCCATTTTCTCGGTGTTGACCAGCTGCCGCTTGTTCTCATCAAGTCGCGCCTCGTTCTCTGCCAGGGTCTGCGCCATCCGCGTGAAACTGAGAAAGAGCTCGCCGAACTCATCGGTGCGCCGGACCGGCAACAGTACCCGGTAGTTACCCCCGGCGACCTGCCCCGAAGCAGCGACCAGGTTTCGAATATGGCCGATGATCTCTCTCCCCCACAGGAAGAACAGCGCGGTTGCGACGATTACGCACACGAGCGGAATGCCGGCAAGGCCCGCGAACGCGTGCCACCAGTCCACCATCGTTACCGAAGATGGTCCTCCCACGAAGAGAAAACCCTTTGCATCGGTACCCATCTCGAAGTAGGAACCAACATAGTTGTAGGTACGGGAGCTGTACACATAGCTGCCTGAAAAGGGCCGACCCACCGCGGGTATTGCACGTGCCCACAGTACCCCGGCGCTTTCGATACCCGGCAGCGAGGAGTAGCGATACAGTCCCTGCGCGTAGAACGCCATACCCAGATTGAAACGGAGGGAAAGAGTCTCAAAGTACCCGCGATTGAACGCCTTCTGTAGCGCGACGAGTCCGATTCTGTGCTGGTCGTAATAGACGGGCATATAGAGGGTCGCGTAGATACCGTCTGATTTCTGGAGGTATCTGGGCGACGAAGTAAGCTCCGGAATTGAGTTCCGGGAAACAACATCCGGTATGTAGGTTGAATTGCCGACTACAAGTACGGACCGGAAGTTCTCCCCATCCTGACGATAGACCGCGATGGTATCGATCGATTCCGAAAGGAGCACCTTCTCAAGCTCTTCCTTGAGCACCTCGATATCGCCACCGAGCGTATCGTTCGATATGTAGGGCCAGTACTTCTGGTACACGTAGAGCTTGCTCGTCAGGAAGGTCTCTTCTGCGAGCCGGGTTATGCTCACCCGGTAGCGCTGTTCGGTGTTCGACATATCCAGGCGGAGCCTGTTCAGTGCTGAGCGGAAAAAGAGTTCCTGCGACCGGCTGCTGTTCTCAACCACGACGGCCGCGGCCACCGCAATAGTGACAAGCACCGGAACGAGCAGGGCAAAAAACGAAGTGAGTGCAAGCCGCGACCTGAGTTTCACCTGAAATAACCGACTCGCGATATTGTACCACGGGTCTG
>DATKUC010000322.1:0-4004 GCA_035530835.1 Spirochaetia bacterium | reverse complement strand
AGTCTGCTGGTTCGCTTCGTCAAGAGGCTGCCGATTCTGAGCCACTACTACCGTCGGGTCGGCAGGACGGTTCACAACGAAGTAGTTGAGCTCCTCACAAAACTGGGTATTCCGAATCCGCAGAACATCGCGGAGCGGTATCCGCACGAGCTTTCCGGCGGCATGCAGCAACGCATCGTTATCGCCATGGCGCTCGCCTGTAATCCGCTTATGCTCATCGCCGATGAGCCGACCTCCAATCTGGACGTCACCATCCAGGCGCAGATCGTGGAACTGATACGGACGCTGAAGGAGACAGTCATCTCTTCGGTGCTCTACATAACACATGACCTCGGCCTGGTTGCCGAGATTTGCGACCGGGTCACCGTGATGTATGCAGGCGACACCTGCGAGACGGCGGCAGTCACCGAGATCTTTGACACTCCGCTTCATCCCTACACGAAGGGATTGCTGAGCGCAGTGCCGAAAGTTGAGCAGCAGGGCGAACTCGCTACCATTCCCGGTTCGGTGCCGAATCTCGTGTCGCCACCCCAGGGGTGCCGGTTCCATCCGCGTTGCCCACACGCCATGGACATCTGCAAGGTGGAGAAACCGCAACAGATCGAATACTCGCAGGGCCACACCGTGTCCTGCCATCTCTATACAGGCAGGAACAGTCGAACATGAGTGCAGACACCGTTGCCCAGAAGAGCAAAGACATCATCGAGATCCGCGATCTGAAGAAATATTATCCGGTGAAGGCGGGAGTTTTTCTGCGGCACGTCGCCGACGTGAAAGCAGTCGACTCGGTCAATCTGACTATCCGCCGCGGCGAGTGTCTGGGATTGGTAGGCGAGTCAGGCTGCGGAAAGACGACCCTGGGCAAGACGATCATCAGACTTCATGAGGCCAGCTCTGGCCGGATCTACTTTGATCAGCCGAAACAGCGGGTCGATGAGATCGAGCGACAGCTCGCGAGTGATGATCCGCAGCAGATTGCGAAGGCCGAGGAGGTCCGCAGGGAGGTCGACATCACGAGGCTGTCGAGCCGTCGCCTGCTTGCTCTGCGCCAGCGCTTCCAGGTTGTCTTCCAGGACCCTTCGAACTCGCTCGATCCACGGATGCTGGTAAAGGACATTATCGCCGAGCCACTTGTCGCCCAGCGACTGTCCGGAGCGCGGGAGATCGACAGCCGGGTAAATGATCTGCTTAACATTGTCGGCCTCTCCTCCGAACACCGAATGCGATACCCGCACGAGTTTTCCGGTGGGCAGCGGCAGCGCATCGCAGTTGCCCGGGCGCTCTCTACGAATCCGGAATTCGTTATGATGGACGAACCAACCTCGGCGCTCGACGTTTCGGTGCAGGCGCAGATCCTGAATCTCCTGAAGACGCTCCAGGACGAGTTCCAGCTGACATATCTCTTTGTTACTCATCACCTGCTCGTGGTGAAGTACATCAGTAACCGCATCGCGGTCATGTATCTCGGGAAGATGGTTGAGACGAGTCCTACCGGCGAGCTGTTCAAGTCACCCCTGCATCCCTACACCCGCGCGCTTCTGTCCGCCATTCCGGTGCCGGATCCGCACACGAAGCGGGAGAAGATTATCCTGACCGGGGATGTGCCGAATCCGATCAATCCTCCCTCCGGATGCCGATTCCACCCGCGCTGTCCGTTTGCTACCGACCTCTGTCGCACCGTGGAACCCCAGCTTGAGGTAGCCGAAGGTGAGCATATGGTAGCCTGCCACCGGTTCCGCGAAATATAGCTGCGGGATCCTCCTGAGGAGGAATTGATGCCAGAGACGGACTCTCAAGAAAGCGAAGGTATACGGATTGTCGTTACCGGGGGCACGTTTGACAAGCAGTACGACGAGATTCGGGGTGAGCTGACATTCGCTCACTCCCATCTGCCCGAGATTCTGAGGTACACGCGCTGCACGGTTCCCATCTCAATTGAAGTAAACCAGCTGATCGACAGCCTCCAGATGCAGGATGAGGGGCGCGAGAAGATCCGACTCTCCTGCGCGGCCGCGCCTGAAGGTCGACTCGTCGTTACTCACGGCACCGACACGATGACGGTTACCGCGCGGGTGCTCGGCGAAGCGGTGCTCGCAAAGACGATAGTACTGACCGGAGCAATGGTACCCTACGCGGTTGCAGGATCGGACGCGCTGTTTAACCTGGGCTTTGCAATTGCGGCCGTGCAGACTCTGCCGCAGGGGGTCTACATCGCAATGAACGGTCGGATCTTTCCGTGGAATCGCGTCCGCAAGAACCGCGAGCGCGGAGTGTTCGAGTCTGTTGCCGAGGAGTGAACGTGCTTCGCCCCGGTTGCCTTGACACCCGTACGTGCGTGGATTACAGTACGGCAAAACAGGCGCCCCCTACCAGAATGGTGATGTACACACAGCCCTACAGCGTCTTGTTCACGTACTGAAGCTACAATAAGGAGCAATCATGATTCATAAAAGAGGGACGTACGGCCTGCTTATTCTCGTTGCGGTGCTCGCGGTCGGCGTTATCGCCGGCTGTTCGGCAAAGGGTGCATCCGCGGTCCCCAAGGACGCGGTCGCCGTTGTGAACGGTGTCGGCATCAGCAAGCAGAAGTTCGACGATGCGGTGACCCGCAGTGAACAATCCTACGCCCAGCAAAACCAGAAGTTGAACCCGGCCGAGCTGAATCAGCTCAAGACTGGCGTGCTCGACAACCTCGTATCTCAGGAGCTGCTGTTTCAGGAGAGCAAGAAACAGAAGATCGTAGTGACAACGGCACAGGTGGATGAGCGGTTTGCGTCGCTCCAGAAACAGTTCCCCAGCCCGAAGGATTTCGATCAGGCACTGAAAACCACCGGCATGACGCCGGATTCCCTGCGTAGAGAGCTGCAGCGGCAAATCGCGATACAGGATCTCATCCAGAACCAGGTGGTGAAAAACGTTACGGTGACCGAGGCTGAGGAGAAGGATTTCTATGACAAGAACCCGAAGGATTTCGTAGTTCCCGAGCGGGTACACGCCCGACACATCCTCATAAAAGTGACAAGTGACATGACAGCGGCGCAGAAAGCCGAGGCGAAGAAGAAGGCCGAAGATATACTCGCACAGCTTCGGGCAGGTGCAGATTTTGCAACGCTCGCCAAGAAATACTCAGAGGACTCAAGTGCGGCATCCGGTGGCGATCTGGGCACGTTCGCGCGAGGACAGATGGTCAAACCCTTCGAAGACGCAGCATTCACGCTGGGCGTGAATCAGATCTCCAATGTTGTCGAAACACAGTTCGGATACCACATTATCCAGGTGCTGCAGAAGTTCCCACCGACTACAGCTTCCTTCGACACCGTGAAGTCACAGATCAATCAGTTCCTTCTGCAGCAGAAGCAGAGCACTGCCGTTCAGGCGTACATTGACGGACTGAAGAAGAGCGCCACAATCAAAGAGCTGATCAAGATAGGCTGACGTTCCCTACCGTGCTATTATGAGACAGTGAATTCATCGATTGAAGTCCAGATTGATGAGAACCGCTATGTGCCGCTCCTGCGTTTAGAACGCGGGGCGGCCGGCAGCGTTGTACTCACCTCACGCGAACCCCGGCAGGAGCGAGCGGTCCTGCGTCTCTTCGCTACACGCTCGCGGACTGAACGGACGCACCTGTGGACCACGGAAATCGACAATATCCCCCTGGAACCTGCGCGACCGCGCATCGATCTGCGTGTCTCATATCGCCGCACGGTTCTTCAGGTTGAAATTTCACTTAATGGATTACCGCGGCAGACTGCGAAGGTTCGCATTCCGGGCGAACGCAGAAATCCTGTTCCGGTTATCGCAGCCGTGACTGCATTTGCAGTAGTCGCAGCTGGTGCCGCTGTAATACTGACACAGCCATCCGCAGCTACTGCACAGCCATCCGCAGCTACTGCACAGCCATCCGCAGCTACTGCACAGCCATCCGCAGCTACTGCACAGCCATCCGCAGCTACTGCACAGCCATCCGCAGCTACTGCACAGCCATCCGCAGCTACTGCACA
>DATKUC010000321.1:0-4555 GCA_035530835.1 Spirochaetia bacterium | reverse complement strand
TGCCTGCGGTGCTTGCGTGGCTCAGGCTCGCACGGGTGTTTCAGAAGATCGACGCACACTCCGAACGGCTTTTTCGAACTTACGGATTGAATACTGCACAGTTCGACATTCTTGCGCATGTTGGCTCGACGGAGGGGCTTTCACAGACGGAACTCGCGAACGCGCTCCTGGTCACGAAGGGAAACATCTCGCAGCTGCTCGCAAAACTCGAGCATCGGGGACTGATTCTGCGCGAACAGGAAGGTCGCAGTTACTGTCTTTCGCTCACCGCGGCGGGAAGGTCAGCGTACGATCAGGTCGTGCCTGATCAGGAAAGTCTCGTAGCAACTCTCCTGCGAGCGCTCTCAACAACCGATCAGCTTGAGCTCTTGCGACTTTTGCGTAAACTTGACCATGGTATTGTTGCCTGATTTCTTTTTTGGCGTAGTGAGTTTAGTTCTAAACAGTATGAATTTCGAG
Source organism: Spirochaetia bacterium (assembly GCA_035530835.1). Taxonomy (GTDB): domain Bacteria; phylum Spirochaetota; class Spirochaetia; order DSM-27196; family DATKUC01; genus DATKUC01. The sequence goes on along the minus strand of DATKUC010000321.1, from coordinate 4,096 downwards.
AGGAGTGGATATGGAAACATCGTACTTTCAACATAGATTCGAGCCTGCAATCGATGCCAACGCACCGACATTGCTTCTGCTGCACGGAACAGGCGGTGATGAAACCGACCTTCTGGAGCTTGGCCGTGCCATGCATCCCGGGGCCGCACTGTTGAGCCCACGGGGCAGGGTTCTGGAGAACGGGATGCCCCGCTTCTTCAGGCGCCTTTCCGAGGGAGTATTTGATCTCGACGATTTGAGAGTGAGGGCCGCTGAGCTGTCCGACTTTTTAGTCGCGGCATCCGGTACCTACGGGTTCAACCCGAAAGAGGTAATAGCAGTGGGCTACTCCAACGGGGCGAATATCGCAGCAAGTCTTCTGCTGCTTCATCCCGGAGTTCTCGCTGCCGCAGTTCTCTATCACGCGATGATTCCGCTCACTCCAGAGACGTTACCTGATCTGTCGCGGATACCTGTCTTCATTGGCGCAGGGCGAGGTGACTCGATGATACGGCCCGCTGAGACAGAGGCACTTGAGAAGTTGCTCAGGCAGGCGGGTGCCCAGGTGACCATGCACTGGGAACAGAGTGGGCATGGGCTGAACCGGGAAGAGGTACAGCACGCAACTGAATGGCTACAGACGATTGTAGCAAAGCACGAGGAGCGATTATGAAACTTTCAGGAATACATCATCTGACAGCGGTTTCCGCACAGATTCGCGAGAATTATCAGTTCTATACCGGAGTGCTCGGAATGCGTCTGGTGAAGCGGAGCGTCAACCAGGACGACGTGAGTGCTTATCACCTGTTTTACGCGGATGCAAAAGGCAGTCCGGGCAGTGACCTTACGTTCTTTGACTGGCCGGTTCTCCCGGAAAAGCGGGGTACTCATTCAATTACCCGGACGATGCTTCGGGTGTCAGGGTCGGAGACGCTTGAATGGTGGGTAAGACATTTTGACGAGCACGAGGTCGTACATGGACCACTCCATGAGCGCGACGGCAGGCTTACCCTCGATTTCGAGGATCCCGAAGGGCAGCGCCTTGCTCTGGTGGATGACGGAGGAATTGGCAACGCGAATCCGTGGAACCGCAGCCCGGTGCCCGAGCCGCATCAGATACGCGGACTTGGTCCAATCCTCATGAGTGTTCCCGGACTCGATCGAACAGACGTGCTGCTCAGACAGGTAACAAACATGATTCCCGTCCGCACATATCCGCACCCGGAGAACGAGCGGGACACCGTTCACGTCTACTCCATGGGTGACGGCGGCGCGCACGCAGAACTCCACGTTGCAGTTCAACCGGATCTGGCTGCCGCACGACAAGGGGCGGGTGGGGTGCATCACGTTGCGTTCCGAACACCCACATTCGACGAGTACGATGAGTGGGCCGAACGGCTTAACTCGCTTCGCGTGCAGAACAGCGGAAAGGTGGACCGTTACTGGTTCAGGAGTCTCTATTTCAGGGAACCGAATGGTGTTCTCTTTGAAATTGCTTCCGATGGCCCCGGCTTTGGAGTTGATGAAGACATGGCCACGCTCGGTGAGAAGATTGTGCTCGCGCCGTTCCTCGAACCGCGAAGGCAGGAGATAGTCTCCAATCTGAAGCCGATAGATTGATTCCGCCTAGTGACCGGCAGTGTACCGATCGGTATACTGCCGGACGTGTCACAGGAGAATCGCTACATCATTTCGGTAACAAGCGGATGCTTCTCGCTGAGATCATTGCAGTGTACGGCGACGAACTCCTTGATCGGGTTCGCCGCGACAGTTCGCGTACCGGCACCATTTCATCGAACCTGCACCGGGCTGCAAGTTCTCTCTTCGAGTTTGCAGCCGCACACGTTGACTTCTATCGAGTCTATCTATCCCTCTGGTTTGCGCCCCCTGAAAGTGAGAGCGCCACAATCGCTCACCCGTATCATCAATCGTTGTATGAGCTCATGAAGACGATGTTCGCAGAATCGAAACATTCTGCACAATACGCGTTCAGCTTTCTCGGATTGCTGCACACCTTTGTCGGAGTGTTTCTCAGCGGTACCGTGACGCTTGACCGCAAGGCTGCAAGACGGATCGTGCATCAGTTTCTTCACGGTATCATGGCCGATGAACCAGGCATGCAGCCCGCGCTGGTTCGAGCTGAGGAATAGCAGTGTCACACTGGACAAAACAGGCGGTCTTCTACCACATCTATCCGATCGGAATGCTCGGTGCACCGCAGTACAACGACCAGACCACCGCGCCCGTTGATCGACTATCTGAGTTGCGAGACTGGATACCTCACCTGCTTGAAATCGGGGTAAATGCCATCTATCTCGGACCGTTGTTCGAATCACTTACGCATGGGTACGACACTATCGACTACACCACGGTGGACAGGCGACTCGGTACAAACGATTCGCTGTCGGCGTTCGTTCTGACATGTCATGCGTCCGGTATCCGCGTTGTTCTTGATGCCGTGCTGAATCACGTCGGAAGGGAGTTCCCTCCCTTTGTCGATGTGCTGCGGCACGGGGAGCGGTCACCTTACCGCGGCTGGTTTCATGGACTGGAGTTCGGCAAGTCCAATAGCCACGGTGACCCATTCAGCTACGAGGGGTGGAACGGACATACCAGTCTGGTTAAGCTCAATCTTCGCGACGGGGCGGTGAGAGAGTATCTTTTCAACTCAGTCGAAGACTGGATCAAGCGATACAGGATTGACGGCCTCCGGCTGGATGCCGCCGACTGTCTCGATCCTGAGTTCATGCGGGAGTTGAGGGTGCGAACCGGGAAGGTAGCCGGGAGTGTGGGAGTCGATGGATTCTGGTTGATGGGAGAAGTAGTGCACGGAGACTACCGTGAATGGGCGAACCCAGAAACTCTTGACGCGGTAACCAACTATGAAGCGTACAAGTCACTCTACTCGAGCCACAACGACCGAAACTACTTTGAAGTGTCATGGACCTTGAACAGGCAATTTGGCGCAGATGGATTGTATCGCGATATCGGAATGTACAATTTCGTCGATAATCACGACGTAACCCGAGTGGCTTCGGTACTGAACAATGCTGCGCATCTTTACCCATTGCATATCCTGCTTTTTACGATGCCGGGCATCCCTTCCATCTACTACGGCAGCGAATGGGGCATCGAAGGGCGCAAAGAGCCCTACAGCGACGCGCCGTTGCGGCCGCGACTGACGCCGGAACGTGCAGACTCAATGGCAGTTCATCCCGATCTGGTGCATGCGGTGAAGCGTCTCGCCAGTATACGTGCAGCGCACCCCGCGCTGCGAGAGGGTGGATACCGTGAACTGCACGTTTCGCATGAGCAGTTTGCATTCACCAGACCGGGCGAGGGCGAACAAGTGATCGTCGTTGTCAATTCGTCATCGCGAAGCGCGTCATGTACCTTGCGTGCTGACGCAGTTCCCGATGGGGAGTTCGTTGACGCCCTGTCTCCTGCGGACAGATTCAGGGCGCGCAACGGCAGTCTCGAAATCGGGAGGATCGACCCGAGCTGGGGACGGATTCTTGTGCCAGTCTATTGAGAAGCATCAGCTCCCGGAATAACGGATCGCGCCGTTACCGTTGCAGGAAGCTTATCATTTGACGCTGTCAAAGTGATCCGTCGCTCTTCGCCCGGCAGAAGATCGAAGTACTCATCCGATGCCTCTACTTCCCATGGCAGACCAAAATGAACGGCGTGCGCAAACCGTTGAGACTTCACCTTGAAGCTGATTGTTCCTTTCGATCGCTTCAGTCCTGTGATGGACAGCCCTGGTTTGTCGAGCTTGAGTTTACGCAGCTCCCCTTCGCGAAGTGTGGCGGGGGAGAAGCCGCTTGCTGCCGGGCACCGCGCATACCAGAGCACTCGCTCTGCATCGCTTGATGCCTTCTTGATTGAGGCGAGGATTCCGCTGAATCGGGGTGGAATGGATACTTCTATACTCTTGCGGGAGATGCAGTCTCCGTCAAGGCGAAGTGTGCCGATTTCAAGAACGGTCTTTACTTCCTCGGCGGATTCATTCATCGCAAAGACAACCACGTTGTCCTCCCTCGCACGCAGAACGAGCTTTCGCGGCGCGAATGCGCGTTTGACCGCATAGAATGACGGTTTGCGGGTCAGGTAGTAG
>DATKUC010000320.1:0-3680 GCA_035530835.1 Spirochaetia bacterium | reverse complement strand
GCATCATGTGCAAGGCCGACACGACGCTCGAACTCTTCCTCGTTCAGGAAGTCATGCGAATACTGCGCCGACAGGTAGTCTATAACCTCGTCGCGGGCGCTCTCCATCCGATCGCCATTTGCCATCTTTGATCTCCAGTGTACGCCCATTTAACAATGGAACACCCTGTTGTTCAAGAGATGGTCTATATGAGGCTTTCGATCCGGTGATCGAGATCTGCCTGATCGGCAGTGAACGATGCAAGTCCTGCAAGGTTCAGCAGGCTATCGACCGCGACTTCATGCCGTTGAACCCGATCCTTCCACGTTGCGTGTACCGGAATTTTGCCGTCCTTTGCGATGGTTGCGAGCTCCTCGGCCGAGAGTCGCGGGAATAGTTCACCGATGCCGGCGCGGTGAGCGAGTTCAGCCAGCTGTACACCGGTAGAAGGCGGGTTTCTGTCGATCTCGCGCGCGAAATTGAGCACGTCGTTGCCGACTGTCCACAGGTCTTCGATGCGCACGGCGGTCGGGTCAACGCTGTCCTTCAGGGTAACCTCGTAGTCTTTTGCAGTCTGGTCGGAGAACACGGGCTTCAGGGTCTCATGCGCCTGATGTGCTACTTTCGTCGGCATTGTGTAGACGTCGACTCCGGCGAGCAACTCCACCTGTTCGGCGCCGCGCATGCTCGCAGCGATCTGACGCGTCGGTTCCGGATTACCCTTGCTCGCAGTGCGGACTGCCCGCTGGCTCGCGAGTGTCGCCTTTTCGCCGACGAGATCGCCGCTGCCAAGACCGTTGTCCGCCACGTAGGCGTTCAATCTGCCGAGAAATACATTCAGGTAATTCGGTTTTGCAATGATCGTTGCGAGCGCGTTCTGCCGCGCGGAGAACTCGAGAGTGAAGTTGATCGGTATTCCGAGTTCGCGAAGCTTTCGTGCACCGAGCAGTCCAGTCGCCGTAAGGGGAACTTTCACGATGAAATGGTCGGGACTGATCGCGTGAAAGCGTTTGCCGTAGGAAACGATCCCTTCGAGATCGTCGGCGAGGTCCGTGTGGAGCTCAACGCTCACGCGGCCGCCAAACTCCTGCACCAGGCGCAGTCCGTGCCTCGCGTTCAGGATAAACGCTATCTCCATCACCCGCTCCTTTCTGGGCATTTCCGGCAGGATCTTGTTTGCCTGCTTGATGAAATCGTCGTAGATGCCTTTCTGAATCTCCCGGTTCAGGAGCGTATTGTTTGTCGTAAGTGCGGTCATTTCGGCGGTCCACACTTTTCGGGCTTCATCGATGTCACCGGTGTCCAGCCACAGCTCGGTCCCCGCCTTTCGGAGAGCCTGCCAGAACGTGTCCTTCGGTGCCGGTTTCGGTGATTGTTTTGTGTCGATGCCCGACATGACGAGATCCTTGATTGTATCAGCCACTCGAGTAGAAACGCTGCTCATATTGTATCTCCTCTCCTGTTGAATATACGAAAATGAGACAGGAGTGGCGTTCGACTGATTGAATCAGACCGGGTTTTTTGCGTCGTCAGCGTATTCTACTGAATCGCTTCCGGCAGAGTGAGGTATTCCCAGCGGTCGCGACCGTTTTGCTTTGCGAGGTAGAGCGCGCGATCTGCCTGCTCTACGTATTGTGTTAGCGATGGGTTGTTTGTGGCGCGACTGCGAGTAATTCTTCGCGTTATACCGATGCTGATTGTCACTACCCGATCCGTTTCCGGCAGCTGGATATGGCCGACCGCTTCGCGGAGACGATCGGCGATCAGAATCGCGTGAGACTTTCTTGTTGCCGGAAGCATGATGATGAACTCATCACCGCCGTAGCGACCGACAACATCCGAAGCGCGTAGAACACTCAGGCACGCCTGGGCAACCTGAACCAGTATCGTATCCCCAGTTGAGTGGCCGAACTCATCGTTGATCCGCTTGAAGTGATCGACATCCAGCATGAGCAGCGTGAGTTCACGCGCACGCCGTCGTTCGGTACCGAGCAACTCCTGCGCGCGCAGAAAGAACGCCCTGCGCGTGCCGATACCCGTCAGCGAATCTGTCTGCGCAAGGCTGCGGCTCTCTTCGTAGAGTTTCGCGTTGTGCAGTGCAACCGCAACATGGTCGGCAAGCGATAATCCGAGCCGCAGGTGATCCTGCGTAAAGAATCCATTGCTTCGAGTCTCGAAGTGAATGAGTCCAATGGTGCGCTTGCGAACCACGAGCGGAATCCCCAGCCAGGAGCCACCCTTGCACGGGGAGGTTGCAGCAAACTCTGCGTACTCGGATGTAATGTCAGAGACGATGCATGGCGTACCCTGAAGTATGACTTTCGAATGCGGATTGTTGCCCGGCACCGGAATTGTGTAGCCGGCGATTCCGTCACGTTCATCCCATCCTCGGTCTCCGAGCACGTTCAGGCCATTATCACTCAGGATCTGCACAGTTGCCGCTTCGTAGGGCACCACTCGCACTGCCTGATCGAGTATTACCGAGACGACCTCCTTGATATTCAGCGAGGAGGCAACAATTGCACCGGCAACCCGCAGCGTTTCCGCCTCCTGGGCCCGCTGTTCAGCCTCGACTTTCGCCTCCCGCAGCGCAGCCTCAAACTTCTTCGCGTCGGTAATATCCAGATCGGTGCCGATGTACCATTCGGGCTCTCCGGCCTCATTCCATGTGACGATCCGACCGCGGCTCAGGAGCCAACGCCACTCACCATCGGCCGTGCGGATTCGATACTCCTGTTCAAATGAAGTCGCGTTCCCCTTTTTTATTGCGAGTTCGGCAGCTATAACCCGCGCGCGGTCGTCCGGGTGAACAATTGAGTGCCAGAAGTTGCCCTGCATCTGTGACGATCGGTAGCCCCACTTGTGCCAGAGTTCACTCGCGAAACCTGAACCGTCGAGGAAGTTACGGATGAATACGCCGAGTCGCGACAGTGTCGTGCGAACGTGTCGATCTATGAATGGCTGCGAGGTGGTTTTCTTTCCCATTTCTCCCCATGAGCGTCGTACGGTCTGCTGTCGTATTGCTATTATTATAGCGATTCTCCCTGGAGCACAAGGAGTTGCTACGGGTGTCGCTCCATGTGTTATAGTGTCACCCCATGGATGCACTACCGGAAGTCATCCGGCAATTCAATGAGTTGTCGCGGGTACCGCGCTGTTCGGGCAGCGAAGAGTCGATCCGAACATGGCTTCTGGCGTGGGCCCATTCACGCAACCTGGGTTCTTCCCGTGACGGAGCCGGGAATATTCGTATCGATATTCCCGCGACCTCCGGACGAGCCGATGAACCGCCACTCGTGCTGCAGGCGCACCAGGATATGGTGTGCGAAGTGCGCTCGGGTTGCGCTCACGATTTTGCACAGTCGGGAATATCGGTTGAGCGGGAGGGTGACTGGCTCATCGCGCGGGACACGACCCTCGGTGCCGACGACGGGGCGGGAATTGCGCTCATGCTCGGCCTCTACGATGCCGGATTGCCTGAGCATCCGCCTCTCGAATATCTATTCACTGCAAGCGAAGAATCGACAATGTCCGGCGCGCGCGGACTCGATGCGGGCTTTCTCCGGGGCCGACTGCTGCTCAACCTCGATTCCGAACAGGAGGGGTCGCTCACGATCGGCTGCGCCGGACTCCGCGGCATCGAGGTGAAATTGCCGGTGGAGCGGCACACTCGGGCAACCATGGCGGGACACAGCGCGGCG
>DATKUC010000319.1:0-8555 GCA_035530835.1 Spirochaetia bacterium | reverse complement strand
CGAAACATTACTGCCTGAAGCATCGCGTCCCGATCCTTCAGCGTGAAGTAGAGGTGACCGGTGCTCGAAGGCCTGCAGTTGGAAATTTCGCCTTCGACGGTGATCGCAGGAAAAGTCCCTTCCAGAGTGTTCTTGATGAGTGTCGTAATCTCCGAAACCTTGTAAGGACGGGACTTTGTCTCTATCATGTGCGATAGATTACCGATTTATCGAGAGATGCACAACGATTTTTACGGGAGACGCGGAACCAGATGAACAGAGTAATCTGCATAAACGCAATCAATTTGAGCGAGTACGCGACGATCGCTCTGCCGGACGGCAGCTCCGCCTTTGACCGCGTTCGAACGTTCGCCGAAGCGCTTCCGGGCGTCACGCGCATAGTCACGCTGGTACATGAGCAGGGTTCGATTCGGGGTGAGACGATAGAGGTTCGATCCGCCACTGGCAGTGCAATTCTTGACGCATTTTCCACAGTCTGTTCGGACGAGTCCGAGATTATCTACATTCACGGCGACACTCCTTTTCTTGACACCGGAATCACCGATCGCATGCTTGAAAGTCATCGCCGATACTTTGCAGAGTACAGTTTTGCCGATGGCTATCCGTATGGTATGGCGCCTGAAATTCTTCAGAGTTCGATTCTTCCGCTGCTGAAGCGACTGGTCGCGGAAGAGGATGTGCCGCTGAACCGTGAAATGCTCTTTTCGATCATTCAGAAAGACATCAATTCTTTTGATATAGAGACGGAGATTTCGCCGGATGATGTGCGGAGTCTTCGCCTCTCTTTGACCTGCGACACGCGTCGGAACTATCTCCTGTGCAGGCGATTGTTCGAGTCAGGCGACACCGGTGCGGTTTCGTTGCTTGAGACAATCCGTTCGAAGGGAGGGATCCTGCGGACGCTTCCTGCCTATATTAACATGCAGATAATCGACAGTTGTCCGCAGGCATGCAGTTACTGTCCGTTCCCGGTCTTCGGCGGCAATGTGCTGCAGAATAGTGGGAGGATGGAACTTGCGGACTTTCTTACCATAATAAAGCGCGTCGAAGATTTCGCGCCTGAGTCGACGGTCAACCTGTCGCTGTGGGGAGAACCTTCTATGCACCCGGCGATTGCGCAGATGATCGAAGCGGTCGAAGAGACAAAGTCTCTATCGCTGAACATCGAGACTTCGGGAATTGGCTGGGACGGTGCGGTCCTCGACCGGCTTTCCGACCGAGGACTCTCCCGTACCGACTGGATTGTATCCCTCGATGCGAGTGATCCGCAGTTGTACCGTTCACTCCGCGGGGCCGGCGTTGAGGAAGCTCAGGCGACTGCGTTGAATCTGCTTGAGCGATTTCCGGGCCGGGTCTACATTCAGGCGGTCAGAATGAACGAGAACGAAGAGCACCTGGAGTCTTTCTATCGATCCTGGAAAGATAAATCTGCGCAGGTGATTATCCAGAAGTACGATCATTTCGCGGGCGCACTTGCGGAGCGGAAGGTTGCCGATCTTTCACCGCTCACGCGGGAACCGTGCTGGCACCTGAAACGGGACCTTGTGGTACTGCTCGATGGTTCGGTTGTTATGTGTCGCGAAGACATCCGATCGACGCATGTGCTCGGCAACCTGCTGACCGAGCAACTCGAAACAATATGGGCGCGGGGAGAGACTCTCTACCTCAGGCATGTGGCAGGCGACTATCCAGAGATCTGCCGGACGTGTGATGAATACTACACCTACAACTATTAGGGACCAGCCGGTCGCCTATACTGTAGTCGGCGGAAAGCGGGTAGAACGAAAAACGTCCGCGCCCCGGCTGCTGTCGGTGGTGGTCCTGAATCGCGGCGGGAGATTCAACCGTGCGGAGCTGTTCGATACTCTGAGTCAGCTTAATCCCTCTGAAATAATCTCGATTGAACCCCTCGGCACTCCCTACGATGTGGAGAGCCTCTCGAATCGCTACCCGAATCTGCGCTTTCTGCTGCTGCATACGCCAGCGAATCGCGGACAGCAGGTGAACATCGGCATTCAGGAGGCGCACGGCAGGTTCGTGTTGGTCATCTGGAACGACAACTCGGGCATCGTCGCCCCGACGCGTATCCTCGAGCACATGCGGAACGAGGGTATCCTCTGTACAGTTCCGGTCATCAAGAATGACCGTGGTGAGCTTGTCCCGTCAATCCAGGCTCCTGCATTCTTCCGGAAGCTCCTGCGGGTTGTCGCGGTAGTTCCGTCGAAAGAGGGAATGCCGTCGCTTTTTCCATACGACTATGCCGGGATCTACGATCGCGAGAGATTTCTCCTGTGCGGCGGCTATGATATGTCGCTCGCAAACGAATACTGGCAGAAGATGGATTTCGGATATCGGGTACACATGTGGGGTGAGACCATCAGCTCGAACCTCCAGTTCAGGATGAGCTGCGAATCTCAGGTGCCGTCGGAAGACATCACACCCGATCACTCCTACCGTATCTTTTACCTGAAAAATCTTTCAGTGCGATTCACCGCAGATCATGCCGTGCTTCCGTTCTCCCGATTTCTTCCATTTCACCTTCGCTCAGGCGGTAGCCTTGTCACCTCGTTTCGTCTTTTCAGAAATGCACAGGTGTGGGTCTACACCAACCGTTACCGATTCACGCAGGATGCTCGCAGTGTTACCGATCTCTGGGAGGTGAAGGAAACATGACCGGTGTCTTCATTCAGGTGCGTCTCGGTTCGACGCGTTTGCCCGGAAAGGCGTTGCTCACACTTGGAAGCTGCACGATCATCGAGCATGCGATGCGGAGAATGCGCGACGTGCGTGCCGATTGCCATGCTCTTGTTTGCGACGATCAAAGCGTGGATGTGCTCACACCTCTTGCACGACAACGTGGATTCGAAGTTTTCGGCGGACCGCGTGAGGATGTGCTTGAGCGATTCGTGCTCGCGATCGACAACTTTGGTGTCGACACGATAGTTCGGGCAACCGGCGACAACCCGCTCCTGTCGACGGTGTACGCGAATCACAGCCTCGACGCGTACACGTCAGCTGAGGCGGACTATACGACCTACCTTGGGCTGCCCGTCGGTACCGGTGTTGAAGTTGTCTCTTCCGACGCGTTGCGGCGTGCGCGATCGGAAAGCCGCGATCCCTACGATCATGAACACGTTACCCCCTACGTGTATCGATCCGGTCACTTCCGCTTGAATCGGCCGCAATCGGGTCTCGATGCATCCCTCGGTGCCGCGCACGTTACCGTGGATACCGTCGATGATTATCGTCGACTTCTTCAGTTTGTTGTGCGTGCAGGCGGTGATGATCTGCCTGACTTCCCGACGCTCTGCTCATGGCTCACAGAGGAAAAGAATCAGGCGGTTTCAGGTGATTGACCGCAATGCTATGCATATTCTCCTGGTTCCCGACACCCGGGAAGGAGCCGGCATCGGCCACCTGAAACGCGTGTGCAGGCTCGCTGTTGCCGTTCGGGCAGAGAATGGACACGCTACGATATGTGCCGACTCGCCTTCCGACTCTCAACTCCAGTATATCCGCACCTATGCCGCGGGTATTCCGTTGGTTTCAGACCACTCCCTCGAAGCTGGTAACTGGGACCTGGTTCTGGTGGATATGCGAACGAGCGATATCGATACGGTCGCCCGTTTTCGTGAAATTGCGCCGGTTATCGGTCTTGACGCAGGCGGTGAGGGACGGCGCCTCATGTCCTATCTGGTCGATTCGCTGCCGCGGGCAATCGTCGTGCGAAACGCCGAACGAGCAAGCGGTGACGCTCCGAATGTTCGCGGGCAGCAATTTCTCATTCTCGATGAGGCAGCGACACCGATGCCTTCCCGCAGTGGAATACTGGTCACGTTCGGCGGAGAGGATCCTGCTATGTTGACCGAGAAGGTGGTGCAACTTCTCCTGCGGCAGCAAGAGCTCGGCGGGCTCGCCATTACCGTCGTACGCGGACCCCTGTTTTCGACGGGGCGACCGGCAATCGACGTGATCCCGAAGGGTATTGCGGGGGGCAGGGTCACCGTGGTTGATGGTGGTGACTCGATTCGGGAACTCATTGCTTCACACGCACTGGTGATCACTTCATTCGGTCTCACAGCTTTCGAGGCGCGGCGGGCAGAGGTTCCTGTGCTTCTCGTCAACGTATCGAGCTATCATTTGAAACTTGCACGTGCTGCAGGCTTTGCCTCGGCGGGTGTCAGAGCGACCGATCCTGCGCGGTTCTCGCGCGCCCTCAGGCAGTGGCGTGACACGGGAGCACTACTTGCAGAGCCTGCGACCGATCCGCTGTTCGGTTCCGCTACCGGGCCGGCAGCCGCGGGTACGCCTGCGCTTCTCGGCTTGCTTCGGGAACTCGATACCTCGGCAAAAAGTGGTTGCCCGGTCTGTTCGCGACTTGGCAATCCTGCTGTGGCGCGGTACGGACACAAGAGCTACTTCCGGTGTACCGGGTGCGGAATGCTCTATATGGAAAACTTTGCCCGTGGCAAAATCGAGTACACACGCGAATACTTCTTCAATGACTACGAAAAGCAGTATGGCAAGACGTACCTCGAGGATTTCGATCATATACGATCGCTTGCAGCTCCCCGGCTCGACTGGATAAGTCGATTTTCGTCAGGTAACTCGCTTCTCGATGTCGGGTGTGCGTTCGGCCCCTTCCTGAGCCAGGCTCGCGAAGCGGGATTTCACCCCTGCGGCGTCGATATTTCTCAGGACGCTGTTGATTACGTTCGGGAGACACTCGGATTCCGGGCGGTTGCATCATCGATTCTTGACTTCGAATCGCAGAGTGCATTCGGACTCGATCGGTTCGATGTCGTAACTTTGTGGTACGTGATCGAGCACTTTGCCGAGGTGCGACGACTGCTTGAGAGACTTTCACTTCTGGTCAGACCGGGCGGCGTTCTTGCATTTTCCACACCGAGCGGTTCGGGAGTATCGGCTCGAACTGCTGCCGGGAGGTTTTTCGAGCGCAGCCCGGATGATCACTACACGATCTGGGAACCACGGCGCACGGCGGCAATACTGCAAAGATTTGGCTTCACGGTACGGCACATCAGGGTAACCGGGCATCATCCGGAGCGATTCTTTCAGCGGAGAACGGACACACTCGAATCTGCTTCTGAACCGGCCGACAATAGGAGTATCGGGCGGTTGCGACAAGCAGTGGCGAACCTTGCATCGCGGGCTTTTGGACTTGGAGATACCTTCGAGGTATATGCAACCAGAGACCAGGAGTAGTAAGAGTGTCTCAGACAATATTGATTCTCGGCGGCAGCCTCATGCAGTTGCCGGCAATCCGGATTGCCCACCGATCAGGATGGCGTGTCTACGTCGCCGACGGCAATCCGGACTGTCCGGGCGCATCGCAGTGCGACCGCTTCTTCCCTGTCGATCTGAAGGATACCAAAGGTCTCGTTCAGATCGCGCGCGATGCAGATCCGATGCCGACCGGTGTGTTTACCGCGGGTACCGACTTTTCAGCGAGTGTTGCCTACGTTGCACAGGAACTTCATCTGCCTGGGACGTCCTACGAAAGTGCCCTGAACGCATCAGACAAAGCACGAATGCGAGGGTGCTTTTCCTCACAGCATGTTCCCTCGCCTGAGTTCAGGGAGCTCTCGTCAGTCACCGGTGCAGAGGAAGCCGTGCGGGGACTCGGGTATCCTCTCGTCGTAAAGCCGGTGGACAACATGGGGGCTCGAGGCGTTCAGAAGGTTGAGACTGCGGAAGGAATCGCGGCTGCCGTGGAGCAGTCGATCAGGTATTCGCGCTCCGGCAGGGTGGTCGTGGAGCAGTTCATTCCCGGCCGGGAATACAGCATCGATGCAATTGTCTGGGACGGTGAGATCACCATTTGCGGGATCGCCGAACGCCACATCTATTTCCCTCCTGCGTTTATTGAAATGGGGCATACAATACCTGCCGAATTGAGTGCATCAATCGAGGGGGATCTGGTCGATGTATTCTGCCGCGGTGTGCGCGCTCTCGGTATTTCAAACGGGGCAGCGAAGGGGGATATTTTCCACACGGGGGATGGCGCGGTAATCGGCGAAATCGCAGCCAGGTTGTCCGGGGGATATATGTCTGGCTGGACCTATCCCTACGCTACAGGTCACGAAGTCACAGCCGCAGCGCTCAATATTGCGGTCGGGCTTCCTCCCGGTGATCTTTCGCCAAAGCGAAGCTGGGTATCGGCGGAGCGCGCATTTCTTTCAATTCCCGGGACGTTACGGCAGATCGACGGCGTAGCGGCCGCGCGGGCAGTCCCGGGTGTGAAGGAGCTGTTTCTACGGGTCGCTCCCGGAGACAGCGTGCGCTTTCCGAGGAACAATGTAGAGAAATGTGGAAACGTGATCGCGTCCGCGAGCGACAGGATGGGTGCGTTCAGCGCTGCGCAGTCAGCGCTTCGGTGCATAGAACTCCGGCTCGAACCGAATCGGCCCGAAACCGACGAGTTTCTGTTCTCGCCGCGGACCGGAACGACTGATCCGCACCTTTTTGAAGTGAAAGCCGAATCGGATATCGCGGCGCTGGACAATTACCGGAAGAGTTTCATAACAGTTCGGGAGTTGACTGCGATCATCCGCGCTTCAGGAGCGAACGCTCGATTCCCGGTCATCGAGCCTCTGCCGCGCTGGACCGAGGAGACAACGCTCAACTGGATGGGGATGTCACTTGCGGACGCTGTTGGATCGGTAGTGCAGCTTCACTCGCTTGAATTGTTGGGAGAAAACACCCAGGGTACGTCACTGCCGGCGCGGCAGAATCACGAATCAGACGCATTCAGCTGTGCATTCTGGCTCGCCCTTGTTCGCGGAGGTCTCCAGGGCGTGAGGTACTTGATCGATTCGATTCGCGCACAGGTTGAGGTGCAGTGATGCGGCGTGTTCTCGCGCTTGCGTGGCTGCTGCTTGCAATTGCTCTACCGCTCTATTCGCAACAGGTGCCACTGATTCAGCTTATCAGTCATTCGGCAGCCCGGCTCGAATGGGATCCCTATCGCCAGCAGGGGGATATCGCCGACGGTACTAACGTGCTTTCATTCCGCCTTGGCTCACCGCTCTTTCTCCTGAACCACAGTGAGACAAAGTCACTGGGCGAAGTCGGCTTCCCGAACGGTCAGCTGGTAGTAAGTGCCGAGGCAGCTGAATACATCACCACACTTTTCTCCGCCGGCAATTCGGCCACGCAAGGCCTCGTTCCGCAACGACATGTCTCCACTATCTTTCTCGACCCCGGACATGGTGGTCGCGATCCCGGTGCGATCTCGACCCAGTCTATCAACGGCAAGCAGGTGCTCATCGAGGAAAAGGATGTGGTGTTGCGAGTGTCGAAAATGGTATTTGCGGAACTTTCTGCGCATTATCCTGACAAGAAGATAGCCATCTCGCGTAATACGGATACCTATCTTCCACTCGAAGCGCGTACTGAAACAGCCAACGCAATTCCGCGGAAACCGAACGACTCGACAGTTTTCGTGTCGATTCATGCAAACGCGTCGTTGAGGAAGGCGACACGCGGGTTCGAAGTGTGGTTTCTCCCGCCCGAGTATCGACGGACACTGCTCGAGCCGTCCGACATCTCGCAATCTTCTGCGGACGTGCTGCCGATCCTGAACTCTATGCTTGAGGAGGAATACACAATCGAAAGTGTACTCCTCGCGAAAAGTATACTCGGCGGTATCGATGAAGAGGTCGGGACTCTATCGCCCCGGCTCGGACTGAAGGAGAACCCCTGGGCGGTTGTCCGAAACGCCAAGATGCCGTCGGTGCTGGTCGAGATAGGGTTCATCACGAATCCGGTCGAGGGTCCGCGCCTCAATGACGATGCGTACTTGCGGAAGATAGCCATGGGAATCTATAATGGCGTCGTTCGGTACGTGACTGCGTATGAACACAGCAACAGCCCGGAGTAATACGTGGACCTATTTCGAGAACGCTCATACATCCTGTGGGCGATATTTTTTGCAGCAAGTCTCGTGATTTCGCTATCTCTCTATTTTGCATTCCGCCCTGATCAGGTCGAACGGGTGCTTTTCTTCCCCGAGAACATCACCGGAGCTCTGAAAGGTGAGGCGCGTCTGCTTCCGAGACAGCACACCATCGAGGAACGGGTGCGATCGGTAGTCGCCGAGCTGCTGCTCGGCCCGGAGCTCGTCCGGGATCTTCCGGATGCGCCGGTCGATACGGTCGCCCGACTTGTCATCGTGCGGAACAACAACGTCTATATCGACTTTTCGCCGAAAATGGCAATCGGTGGCATTCAGATGCAGGAACCTGTCGACCGCACACTGAAGATCATCGAACGTACTATCAGATTCAATTTCCCGTTCATCCGGAACATCACGATAACCATCGGTGGACAGCTTCCCGGCGAACCCTATTTTGCGATAAAATAAATAGATAGACCGTCGTTACTATTTTCTCCAACGGGAAAAAAATCGTTGACAAAGGTAGTTCCGCGCGTATAATTTTAGTTAGGCTACTGTTTCTTTCATGGAAGGCTGGTTAGTAAAGGAGTATGGGATGAAACGTTTCCTCGTTCTTTTTGCTGTCGCATTCACGGTG
>DATKUC010000318.1:0-8191 GCA_035530835.1 Spirochaetia bacterium | reverse complement strand
GCTCATCTCCCGCCTGGAGAGTTTCCTGGTGAATAGTGAAAATCAACGATTGATCCTTTCACTTGTCGATGAAGAGGATCGACGTCTGCTGGAGGCGGTGGATGTGCTTGACGAACCGTCACACGAGCTGTTGTTTGCGTTCCTGCATGACGAGTTCGGTTACGTTGAACTGCATCACCGGCTCCTGAATCTCGAGGACAGGCTCCTCGTATATCGCGATCCGGAACGAAAATGTGTCTGCCTCAATCCCATTCTCGAGCCATCGTTGAAGGGGCTGTTTCGCCGCGAGCGCGTCTTCCCGGGCCTCCCGGTTGGTTCCGAAGACACCGGCGCCGTTGTCGAAGAACTACCCTGGCTGAACGATTCGCTTGTGCTTGCGCTCATTTCCTACCTGGGCACCGCACCGGAGATCTACCGGGCGGACGGTGCGCTTCGCAAGAGAAACGAGGAGGAGCTTTCCACCATTTTTCCGGAGCTCCTCGCCGACCGGCGCGGCGCCGACCGCCGGCTTCCCATCGCCCTTGGTGCGCTGGAAAGTCTGGGATTGCTCGCGCATGCAGACACTTCGCTCGTCCCGGTACCGGATCAACTGAGCAGGATCGGGGCAATGTCCTCGAAAGAGCGGCATGAGCTCTACTGGCTCGCGGCTATCTTCAGGAGTGCCGATCTGGCTACCGATCACCTGCCGTTCCTGCACGCGCTGCAGCAGTGGTTGCCGGCAGATACTTCCTACGCACCGCGTACGATGGAGATGCTGTGCACGGCGATCTACCTGCGAGTGATGCGAACGGAGCTTCCCACGGGTTTCGTGGCGACTGCGCCGACGTTTGAGTCACTCTCATCAGCGGCATCGGAACCCGGTTCCGCCTCGGAAGCGACAGGTGCAGGATCGAGCGTGCGGGACGGACTGCGCGTGATAGTCTCGGGCCTCCGCAGTCTGGGTGTTCTTTGCGAAACCGAGCGTGAGGATCTGATCCTGAATCCGCTGATTCCGGTGGTCTACACAGATCACAGCAGCAGCGATGAGTCGGCGGTCATTGTTGAACCAACCTACGCGGTAACCATAAAGCCGTGGCTGCCGCTCGCGACCGGACTTTCAATTGCGGTTTCTACAGAGATCAGACGATTCGACCGCTATCCTCAGTACGAACTGACGAAGAGTTCATTTGGCCGGGCGCTTGCACGGGGATACATAGCAGAGGAGCTGCAGTTCACGCTCGAGACTCTGTCGGGAAAGCCGTTGCCGCAGAATGTCGCGTTCTCGCTTTCGACATGGTCCGTGGAATACTCGAGTATTGCGCTGTTCGAAGGTGTGGTGCTCGTGGCCGATGAGAAGCGCAGATTCCTGGTCGAGCATTCCGAACCGCTCAGGAAATTTATCCGTCGAACGCTTGCACCCGGAGTTTTTCTCCTCGATCCGAGAGAGCGGATGCAATGGGAGGAGGTCCTGAAAAGCGAAGGGGTCGATATGCTCCCCCGCTCGCCGGTTATTCACGACCCGGGGATCCCGACGCATCTCCTGCTCAGACCGAACCGGCTTCCGCAACTTCCGAAGAACTTCGAACTGTTTACGCAGGACTCAGGCTCAACTGACACCGTTTCGTCCGAAAAATCGACCGATCTGCCTGATCCTCTCGAGGTCGAACGGATTCTCTATGACGCTCTTGAGGCACTCGAGATAACCCGCGATAAGCGTGAAGAGATATCCGAACGCATCCGCAGAAAGCTCATTGTCCATCCGGATCAGATCAATCCGCATATTACCCGGGGAGAGCGGATCGAAGCGAAGGGACTCGACTACACCGGCAAGATCAGACTGATCGAACAGGTCCTGAAGGACCAGCGTGACGACAGGAGAGGCGAGTATCTCGAAGTGGTGAGAAGGTCGCCCCGCGGTGCTCCCGTGAGAACGCTCGTACGGCCAATCGAGCTCCTGCGATCCGGCACGCAACTGATCCTGCGCGGGAATAGCATTCCGGACGAGAAAGAGGTGCGTATCCCTGTCAGCAAGATGGTCCTCGTCAGAAAACTGAAAGGAACACTGTTCGGCTAGCGGCGGACAAGCGCGCTGAAGCGACTGTACTGTTCGGCCGCTTGCCCGTCGAACATGGCCCGGCCCGTCAGTGTCATGCACCCCGACGCGGTGGCCCGGTCGAGGAATGCGGTTCTCTCCGGCGTGTAGATGATGTCGCAGACAACCTCACGGCCGGCGAACTGGTATTCGGGGAACGGATCGACACCCTCGTTCGGATGCATGCCGACGCTCGTCGTCTGGACCACAATATCGCAGAACTTCGCCGCCTGTTGCGCTCCGGAGGCATCCAGAGGCGCCGCAATGAGCGCCGCTCCCCCTCGTGCGGTTCCCCTCAGTGTGCTGATGAGTGCCTCGGCTCGTGCAGGCGTGCGGTTGACGACAAGCACCGAAGCGCCGGCGGACAGTAGCGCAAACACAATTCCACGAGCCGCACCTCCGGCGCCGACGACCGTTGCGTGCAAGCCTTCGAGCGTATCCCGGTTCAGCTTCCTGAGCAGCGGTTGGAGAAAGCCCGCCACATCGGTATTTGTACCGTCGTATCGGGGGGATTCTCCGTCTCCCGACGAACGGATCACCGTATTGCACGCTCCGGTCGCGCGCACCGCGGCATCCGCTGTTTCCAGGTACCGCATTACCGACTCCTTATGCGGTATGGTGACCGAAACTCCCCGAATGTCGAGCAGGCGGGCAAGCTCGAAAAAGGGGTCAATATCGTCGACCCGGAATGGCAGATAGACGGCATTCAACCCATCCTCGGCAAATCTCCGGTTGTGATACTCAGGCGAACGGCTGTGACCGATCGGATTACCGATGACTCCGTAGATCGCTGTGGAGCCGTCGATCGAACCGAAGCGGTACAGCTGATCAAGCTGCTTCACCTCCGCCGGGGATCCAAACACGAGGACGGATCCCAGTCTTCCTGCGAGGATCCGCGAAGGATGGCCCCAGTCACCGAGCCCCTGTAGCGCGTATTCAACTCCGGTGAGCTGCCGCGACAGCAGGCACAACTGGAGAAGCTCGCGCGTATTCCGGGGCGTGACTGCGACACGTACTATCCCGCTCGTGCTGTTCGCGAGGCGAATCACACGACGGGACAGTTCTGCAGGCATGCCGTCTTTGTCGTTGATTGATCGGATAATTCTGGTTGCCGACAGTGCGGACTGCTCAATGATCTCAGGCGAAGCGAAATCCTCTTCGAGATCCAGCGCAAAAAACGGGTGTCCGGACTCCGATGCCTGCAGAAGCGACCGGGAAAAGAGCTCCCGGCGCACGGTCTCGTCGACGTAAAGGGATCCGCCGTCGACTTCGCGACGGATTGTGAGCACTACGCGCGAAGGAACTGATGCTGCCGCGAGCATCCCGGGAAACCTTCCCGCCCGGGAGCGCTCCTCGACCACGAGGCGATCGACGCGCAGCTCAAATGTGTCGCAGTGTGCGGCGCATGCCTTCGCGCTCTCAAGCGCGGCTTCGAGTGTCGGCTCGGTCAGTACTGCGCAAATCACTAGAAGTCTCCACGGTAGATGTATGCGTCCGAGATCCCGCTCCTGTCGTAGAACAGCCTCACGCGAATTGGAAATCCGCGGTCAGGGTTCGCCTTCGTGCCGTCCGCGAGCTGAAAGAGGTCCCAGTCTGCCTCGCTCGCAAGCGGCGCGCCGAGCTCAGATCGCGCTTTTTCGCGTGTCTCGCCAATCGTCAGCGAAAGGAAGGATCCCCGATAGTCCTTGTCGAATCGTACCTGCCAGACGCGGTTCTCATACCAGTACAGATAGACGTGCGAAGCGTAGAAGAACACCACGTCGTCCATCCACGGCTGATTGCCGCGGATAGGATAGACCTGCTGCGGAGAACCGAGTGAATCGAATACCTGAAAGAGTTTCAGACCGATGAGCTCCGGAACGGTGAGTGACGCAGGTTGTGCTGCCGAAGCAATCGGGGACGCCGCGGTTGCCGCCGGAGCGGCGCCCGAGTCCGCACCGAGGCCTCCTGCAACCTGTGCGCTCACTGACACGGAGACGAATAGCAGCAGGGAGGAAATACGCAGGGTTTGACGAATACGCATTGTTAAGTATCGGCAGCCACTGAGTCTGATGCGAGCTGTGGAATCGCACATAGTTCGTCGGAGTCATCGGACTGGAGCGTCAAGTCAAAACGTCCACCGTTCTCGAGATAGGACAGAAACTGCGAAGGCTCAACCGGTTTGGAGAAATAGTATCCCTGAATCGCGTCACACCCTTCTGCAAGCAGGAGGGACACCTGTTCTCCATTTTCGGCACCCTCTGCAAGGCACTCGAGGTGGATGGCATGGACCAGAGAGATGATCGCGCGGATGATCTGTTGATTCGGTTCGCTCTTGGTCACATCATCGACAAAGGATTTGTCGATCTTCACCGTGTCGATCGGCAGTTTCCGAAGATAGTTCAGCGAGGAGTATCCGGTGCCGAAATCATCGATCGAAAGGCGAACTCCAATCGCTTTCAGTTCGAACATCTTTCGCACCACTTCATCCCGATTCTCCATGAGCATACTCTCGGTAAACTCGAGTTTCAGGTAGCGGCCCTTCAGGCCGAGCCCGCTCAGGACTCCGGCCACCCGGCCGACGAGGTCCCGCTGCTTGAACTGGTATGGCGACAGATTTACCGAAACGTAGAGATCGACGTATCCCTTTTTGTGCCACTGGCTCAGTTGACGGCAGGAGTTGTAGAGCACCCACTGTCCAATGACGCGGATGTCGCCGGTCTGCTCGGCAATTGGAATGAAGACCTGGGGCGGAATGTCGCCAAGGGTCGGATGCTTCCACCGCAACAGCGCCTCGCTGCCGATGATCCTGCCCTCACGGTCGACAAACGGCTGGTATACGATGCTGAATTGCTCGAATCCAGTATCGGCGGCGAGCCTCAGATCCGCCTCGATCATTTCCCGTTCACGATGCTGACGGCCCATCTCATCGGTGTAGATTACGTAGGGGGTGTCGAGAGTTTCACACCTGTTCAATGCGATGTCGGCATTTCCGAGAAGTTCATCCCGGGTTTTCCCGTGAACAGGATAGACCGCAATGCCAAGATAGCAGCCAAAACTGATGTCATCCGCCGGGGCCTCGTGCGGCCGCGCGACTCCCTCGGTTATCTTGTCTGCAATAAGCTCGACCGCCGCCATGTTGGGGATATGGTCGAGCAGGATATGAAACTCATCGAGCCTGTCCGACTGAAAGAGATTCTCTCCAATTACGTCCTTTATGCGAGAGGTGGTCTTGAAGATGAGAATCTTGTTGCGGTCTCTGCTGTTCTTGATTCGGGAGTAGTTCCGGTCGAGGCGAATGACTCCGAGAACCATGAAGCGCGGTTCGGACTGGAGTGACAATTCCTGGAATCGTTCGTCGAGTCTCCTGTCGAACAGCCTGCGTATTGGAAGCCCGGTATACGGGTCGTGGTTCACAAGATCGATAAGTTCGCCGTGTCTCTCTTCGAGGTACTTGTTTTGCTGCCGGAGTCGGAGTGCAGTTTCGCGAAGGCTCCGATTCTGGCTGACTATCTTCTGCAGTCTTTGCCGTAACGAGGCTTCTTCCGAGCCTGGCTCCGCGTGGCTCTCTTCAGTGATGTCGGCTCCGCGGGACAGATCAGTCTCATCCAACCTTGGACTCCTGGAAGTGAGTAGCGACCACCACCAATATACTCCATAGGAGTCCCCTGAACAACCAAGATGGTCATCAATACCGAATGAGCCTTCGCGGCTCATTCGGTTGTTGGAATCGTTCTATTTGGCGTAGATCGGGCGTGAGATGTAGTGAGTGTGAAGATACTTGTGGCTCTTTTCCGAGAGCGGTTTGTCAAGGAACTCATCGTACAGAGTCTTGATGGCAGGATTCTCGTGGCTCAACCTGATTACACTCTGTTCGTCGTCGCGATAGATACCCGCAATGCGCTTCTTCCTGATCTCATCGGTAGCGCCGTAGGGCTGACCGCCGCCACCAATACAACCGCCGCGGCACGCCATCACCTCGATGAAATGGTAGGGAGGCTCGGTACCCGCATCCCGTGCGGCGCGAACGCGCTCGAGCACCGTTTCGATGTTGCCCATCTGGTGCGCAACCGCAACGCGAACGTCGGTCCCCTTGATATTGACAGTGGCTTCCTTGACTCCATCCAGTCCCCGGATCGATTTGAACTCGATTTCGGCAAGATTTTCACCGGTGATCAGGAAGTACGCTGTTCGGAGTGCCGCTTCCATGACGCCTCCAGTTGCACCGAAGATCGTTCCGGCTCCGCTGTAGATGCCAAGCGGCGTGTCCGCCTCTTCGTCAGGGAGTGCTTTGTAGTCGATTCCGGCCTGCTTGATCATGCGTGCAAGCTCCCGCGTGGTGATGGACACATCCATATCCTGTGCACCGGTGGAGAACATATCCTCCGCCCGCGTTATCTCGTATTTCTTCGCAGTGCACGGCATGACCGACACGGAGAAGATATCCTTGCGGTCGATTCCGACCTTCTGCGCGTAGTAACTCTTGATCATTGCGGCAAGCATCATCTGAGGGCTTTTCGCGCTGGAGAAGTTCGGTATCATGTCGTCGTAGTACTTTTCCATGTAGTCTACCCACGCCGGGCAGCAGGTGGTGATGAGGGGAATCTCTCCCTTTCCATCGACCAGACGATGTACCAGCTCACTCGCCTCTTCCATGATGGTAAGGTCTGCGGCAAAGTTCGTGTCGAATACTGCGTCGAACCCGAGCCTGCGCAGTGCGGCATACATCTTGCCGGTTGTGATTGTACCCGGCTCGAGACCGAACGCCTCACCGATCGCGACGCGTACCGCCGGAGCTACCTGCACGACGCAGTGCTTGCTTTCGTCCATGAGCGCGTTCCACACCGGACGCGTATCATCGCGTTCGTAGATTGCGCCGACCGGGCAGTGGGCAGAACACTGGCCGCACTTGATGCAGGGACTCTCTGCGAGAAGAACATCCCCTGCGGGTGCAATGCGCACCGAGTCTCCGCGACCGATAAACTCGAGAGCCCAGACGTTCTGCATCTCCTGGCACACCTTCGCACAGCGGCCGCAGAGTATGCACTTCTCCGGATTGAGCACGATTGCGTTCGTGGAGCTGTCGACGGGCAGGTTGCGGAGATTCTTTTCAAATGGTACATCACGAATGCCGAAGTCGGCGGCGGCGGTCTGAAGTTCGCAGGTGCCGCTTCGCGGGCACTGCAGACAGTCGTTCGGATGGGTAGAGAGAATGAGCTCGAGTACCGTGCGGCGCACTTCGACGATCTCAGGATCATGGGTGATGATCTCGATTCCTTCGGAGACAGGCGTCGCGCAGGCACGCATCATCTTCGGGCTGCCCTTGACCTTCACAACGCAGAGCCCGCAGGCCGCCCAAGCGGGCAGGTCAGGATGGTAACAAAGCGTCGGGATCTTCACCTGCACGCGCTTCGCCGCTTCAAGCATGGTAGTTCCCTCTTCGACCTTGTGGGGAATACCGTTTATCTTAATGTTCACTGTACTCACGGCTCTACTCCTTCTCAATCACGCGCGGATGACCGCATCGAACTTGCAGACCGAATAACATTCTCCGCACTTGATACACGCACTGTTGTCGATGAGGTAGGGCTGCCGCCTCTCACCGGAAATTGCATTCACCGGACAGCGTCGCGCGCACAGACCGCATCCGATGCACTTATCCGGGATGATCGAAAACTGTATCAGATCCTTGCATTTGCCGGCCGGGCACTTCCCGTCGCGGATGTGCGCCATGTACTCGTCTTCGAAATATCTGAGCGTCGACATGATGGGATTCGGCGCAGTCTGCCCAAGTCCGCAGAGACTCGCCCGCTGCATGGCGTGACCGATCGTCCGCATCGTGCCGATATCTTCGGTCTTCGCGGTCCCCTTGCTGATGCGGTCAAGGATGTTGTACAGCTTCCGCCCTCCGATCCGGCAGGGTGCGCATTTGCCGCACGACTCGTCAACGGTGAAACCAAGGTAGAACTTGGTCACGTCGACCGCACAATCATCCTCGTCCATGATGATCATGCCGCCTGAGCCCATGATTGAGCCGAGCTCCTGCAGGTGTTCATAATCGATGGGAGTATCAAGATACTCCGCCGGGATCATGCCGCCCGAAGGACCGCCGGTCTGCGCCGCCTTGAACTTCTTCCCGTT
>DATKUC010000317.1:0-3448 GCA_035530835.1 Spirochaetia bacterium | reverse complement strand
CGGAATTATATCCATATTCGTATCGGAAGTCAAAATGAATCTATAATGTTAGAAAACTACCACCTTACCGAACCCGGGCTCTCCTCATGATCTCGCGCCGCGAATCCGAGCCGCGGCGCGAGTGTTGCGTTCAATAGCCGGAGGTGTATGGAATCGATCAGGGCAGAATGTTCCCGGCGGAGAGATAGATTTCGTACCATTCCTTACGCGTAAGGGTGATTTCGGTCGCTTTTGCACAATCCTTGAGGCGTCCGATGTTCATTGTTCCGGTTACCGGCTGCATCTTCGCGGGATGACGCAGAAGCCAGGCGATGGTGATGGTGACGTTGCTCACGCCGTGTTTTTCCGCAAGCTCGTCGATCTTCTTGTTGAGCTCCGGGAACTTGTCATTGTCCAGAAACACACCCTCAAAGAAACCGTACTGGAAAGGAGACCACGGCTGGACGGTGATATTGTTCAGGCGGCAGAAATCGAGCACGCTGGCGTCCCGGTTCACGGCGCCGTCATCCAGCATATTCACGTGTAAGCCCTGGGTGATCATATTGGCGTTGGTGATGCTGAGCTGGAGCTGGTTTGTCACGAGCGGCTGCTTCACGCTCTTCTGCAGAAGCTGGATCTGCATGGGATTCTGGTTGGAGACGCCGAAATGCCGCACTTTTCCGTTGTCGTGCAGGATGTCGAATGCCTCGGCGACCTCCTCAGGCTCCACCAGCGCATCCGGGCGATGCAGAAGCAGGACATCAAGATAGTCGGTTTTCAGGCGCTTCAGGCTGCCGTCCACGGAAGCGAGAATATGCTCCCTGGAAAAATCGAATGAGATGCCGGGCCGTATCCCGCACTTGGATTGCAGGATGATCTTCTCCCGAATGTCGTCGTTCATGTGAACGGCTTCCGCGAAGATCTCTTCGCACGTGCCCCCGCCATACACATCGGCGTGATCGAAAAAGGTAGCACCTGCGTCGATCGAAGCCTGCACAAAGCGTTCCGCCTCGACCTTTTCAAGACCGTTGATGCGCATGCAGCCTACTGCAATTACCGGAACCTGCATGCCCGATTGGCCCAGTTGAATGGTTCTCATTATCACTTACTCCTTTCAGCTCTTTCCTTCAGAACGTCGTCGTGTCCGGATTGGCCGAATAGCCGACACAGCCCTTCAAATCCGCAATGAGCTGCACATCCGCCGCGTCCAGTTCAAAATCGAACACCCTGGTGTTTTCCTTGATGCGCGCGGGCGTCACCGATTTGGGCAGGGGGAGATATCCGCGCTGCAGGCTCCAGCGGATACAGATTTGCGCGATCGATCTATCGTACTTCTCCGCCAACCTCTTCATTTCCGGCACTTCAAAGATCTTGCCTATCCCCAGCGGGCTGTACGCCTCCATCACCATATCCTTTGAACGGCAGTAGTCGACAACCTCGTCCTGCGTGTCACCGGGAGCCAGGCGAATCTGATTCACCATCGGCGCAACTGTTGCCGTCTTCATCAGTTCTTCGATGTGGTGCGGATGGAAATTGCTGATGCCGATGGAACGGATGCGCCCGGCGCGATACAGCTCCTCAAACGCTTTCCAACTCCCGGCGTTCGCTTCCTGCCAGTTATTGCGGAACGCAACGGGATTCGGCCAGTGGATCAGGAAAAGATCAAGATAATCCATATCCAGTTTCTTCATCGTCCCCTCAAACGCGGCGAGGGTCTTTTCGTATCCGTGCTCGCTGTTGGTCAGTTTGGATGTAATGAAGAGCTCCTTGCGAGGGACGCCGCTTTTTTTCACGGCGATGCCGACACTTTCTTCGTTGCCATACCCCTGGGCGGTGTCGATATGACGATATCCCGCTTCAATCGCGCTGAGAACTGACGAAACGCACACATCGCCGTCCGGAGTCTGCCAGGTTCCAAAACCGACACAGGGGATTTCTACCCCATTGGAGAGCTTGTAGCTGTCGACCAATGATTTCATTATCCTTCCTCCTTACCATCTTTCTTGACATATGGTGAGATAAAACTACAAAATCACCCTAAACCTTAGCGTTAACGCGAAGTCAAGAGGATTCCGAGAAAAAAACTGGAGGTCGTCCGATGGGATATACCGTGAAGATGGTGGCAGAGAAAACAAACCTGAGTCCGAATACCTTGCGGTACTATGAGAAAGAGGGATTACTGCCGAGCGTAAGGCGAACGAAAAGCGGAATCAGGCACTATTCCGACGAAGATCTGGAATGGCTGAGCCTCATCTGCTGCCTGAAAAACACGGGCATGTCGATCAAACAGATTCGTGATTTTGTCGATTTGAGCCTGCAGGGTCCCGAGACACTCAAGGACAGATGCGAAATGCTTGTCGCGCACAAAGAATCCGTAGAAGCACATATTGCGGAAACAAACCGGCACCTTGAAAAAGTCACGCATAAGATCGCACATTACACGAGACAGTACAATGAGTTGAGGGGAGTTGCCAGCTAGGCTCCCTCATTCAGACTGAGTTTCCCGGCAGCCGCTCACGCCTGCCCTGCCGAGCCTCTTTCCGTAGGTCTCGGATAGGTATTTCTTATCTTCAAAACGGAGGTGCGGACAAAATCTTGGACTACTTCAGGAGGTAGTTCATGTATTCCTACGACGACAGAAAGAAAGCGATCGCTCTGTACATTCGGTACGATCGCTCGTCGGCAACAACGATTCGTGAGCTTGGATACCCGTCACGGAAAGCGCTCTACGGTTGGTGTCAAGAGTATGAGCAGTTAGGAGACCTTCGCGATGGGTATGCGGAGAAGTCGAAATACTCAGCGAAACAAAAGCAGACGGCGGTTGAATACTACTTCGAGCATGGCCGCAATATCTCAGGGACGGTGCGGGCACTTGGATATCCGAACCGCACACTGCTGGCGATGTGGATAGACGAGTTGCGACCCGGCGCGAGGAAAGTACCCATCAAACGAAGAAGTACTGTATCATTCTCTGGTGAGCAGAAGCGAGGCGCGGTCATTGCTCTGTATTCCCGGAACGGCTGCGCTGAAGCGGTAGCGGCATCCGTTGGAGTGAGCAGGCAAATGCTGTACCTGTGGAAGAAAGAACTGCTCGAACAGGGGGTACCGGCGACCATGAGCAGGAAGAAATACCTCTCTCCGTCCGACGACCGGGATGAGTTGGTACGCGAGATAGAATCGCTTCACAAGAAGATCCATCAGCTGCAACTTGAGCACGACATCCTGGAGAAGGCGAATGAACTGCTAAAAAAAGGCCGGGGCATCAGTCCGCGGAATCTGACAAACCGGGAGAAAACGCTGCTGATTGATGCCCTGAGCCGAGCATACGGGCTAACTGAGCTACTTGAGCCGCTGCAAATGCCACGCAGTAGCTACTTCTACCACAGGGTTTGTCTGCGATTGCCTGAGAAGTACACACAACTGCGGCAGACGATCATCAAGGTCTTTGATGCCAACAAGAAGCGGTACG
>DATKUC010000316.1:0-12245 GCA_035530835.1 Spirochaetia bacterium | reverse complement strand
GTATTCGAGCCGTGAGTTCAGGTTGTTGTCACCGACATCGTCATTTTCCGCCTGCACACCCTGCTCGTCCTCGATCTGCAGGCCCGGATCAAAATCGGTCGACTTCAGGTCGACTACGACCTGTTCCCCCGCCTTCCCGCGCAACAGGTAGGAATCCTGAGGCTCATTCGAAACCAACTGATCGGCGTCCGACAGCGAGCCCTGCACCGGCGTGCCAACTTCGATCTGCACCGGCTCGGCCAGCGCTTCAGCGGAAATGGTATACGTCCCGGTCTCCTCCGAACCGTAGGAGGCAGCCTCGATCACCGCGTTCCCGGCCGACAATGCGGTGAAGCGCACCACTGCGTTTCCGCCTGTTGAATCATCGTTTTCGAGGGTTCGCCCGTCGGGAAGTACCAGCTTCAGATATGTGTCGAGCTCCTCTCCCCCCATTGAAACCACGACCCGCTCGCCGTTCTTCACAGGAAGAAGATACCGGTCATAATACCGGTCGTCATCGGTGATAAGGTCACCTGAGCGGAGTGCGCCCTCCCGCGATGTACCGAGTGCAAGCGGCAGCTCAGCATCGTGCTCTATCACCTTCAATGTGCAGGTTCCGCCGCTGCCGAAGCCCAGTTCCGCTGAACCGGTGCTGACGCTCACGCCGATCCTGACAGCCGCGTCCTCGGTCAGCATGAACGATGCGGAAATTGCACCGCCCTTACCTTCGCGGATTACCGGCTCCTGATTCCCTATCTGCACTTCAATTGTGGGAGTGAAATCGACGGAGGCGACGCGCACCTCGATGCGCTTCAGCGCGTGCCCGACAACCGTGCTCCAGACGGGGCTCGAGTTCTTCCCGGCCGGCAGGGTGTTCTCCGATTTGAGGAGCAACTGATCCGCGCTCGCCGCGGAAATGCCGACCAGAGCGGCGAAAATGATAATCCACACTGTACGCATCCGAGCATCCTTCCTTTGGAGGTGAGCATGCCTGACGATGAAGCGAAAAACCTACCTGATTGAGTTCGCACAGTATAGCGTATATGATGCGGCCGGAGAACTCCGGTTTGACATCACCGTTGAAACATGATTGAGTTACCCATCTATGTGGAGGATATGCAGTGTCGTACAACATTACCGTCAGTGCGGAACTGACGAGGCTGATCGAACACTTTGCGATATGTGAGAATCGACTCGCCGAAGCTGAAATCGAGCACCTCATCAAGATCGGAATCGGAGTCCACCTTGGCGGGCTCATGGAGGAGACGAAGGCGCTGAACAGGTTCCATTCAATCTACGGGGACGAGGAACAGCTCGAGGAGGGTTGTGCCGACATCGAGGTCTCCGGTTTTTGAACCGGCGGCCTCAGCCGCCGTTCAGCTGCGCAATGAGCCCCTGCATCGTCTCACTGCTGATCTGACCACCACCCATCCGCACAATGTTTCGCAACGGCATTTCGTTCACCATCGCCTCAAACATGAGGGCACCGACCGGGTCGAGGCTTCCCGCACCGAGGTGAGCCATGAATCCTTTGCGCACCTGTTCGGCGAACTGCGCGCCGGCAGGATGGCGCGAAACATCCATCAGCGTGGAGTTCAGATCGAAATGTGTATCGACTCGAAATGAGGATTCTACGGTGACGCTTCCGGTGCATCTGATATCGCGGCTCGAGGAGCCAATGGAAATGTGGAACTCACCTGATTCGACACGCCATCCTGATGTGGGCTGATCCCAGTAGGCAAACGACCTCTTGGAGAGAGTAAAACTCACCTGCTTCGATTCACCCGGCTTCAATCCGATCTTCTGAAACCCTTTCAACTCGCGGACGGGGCGGATGACTGTGGATTCGATATCCTCCACGTAGAGCTGCACGATCTCCTTGCCTTCCACCTTCCCGATGTTGGTAATCCTGACGGTGACTCCGAGCTCATCCGAATCCTTGATTCGCGAAGAGCTCAACTTGAGGTCGGAGTACTGAAACTCGGCATAGGAGAGTCCGTGGCCGAAGGGAAACAACGGCTTGAAGAGCTTCTTGTCGTAATAGCGGTATCCGACGAATACGCCCTCGCGGTATTCGACGTTGCGACCGTCCCCGGGAAAGCTCAGGTAGGACGGATTATCCTGGATGCGCTCGGGGAAGGTCTCGGCGAGCTTACCTGATGGGCTCGTCACCCCGAACAGGATGTCGGCAACCGCGCCGCCCCAGGCCTGACCGCCGAGGTAACTTTCGAGGATTGCGCCCGGCCGCGACACCCACGGCATCTCGATCGGGGAACCGTTACTGAGCACGACCACCACGTGACTCTGCACGGCGAGTATCGCGTCAAGCAGTGCGGTATGACTTGCAGGAATTTCCATGTGCGAGCGGTCAAAACCTTCCGACTCGAACTGATCAGTGAGGCCGATGAAGACGACTGCGGCGTCCGCACTCTTCGCAACCTTCACTGCTTCGGCAATGAGCGCAGGCTCAGGCGCCGAGTTCTCAAGTGTATATCCGGGCGCGAAACTGATTGAACCGCCGCTCCCGATGAGTGCCTGCGCCTCCTCCACCGCGGAATCGATGCGGGTCGGATTCATGTGCGAACTGCCGCCGCCCTGATAGCGCGGCGTTCGCGCAAACTCGCCGATGAACGCGACAGTACCCTTTCGCGCTAGCGGCAATGCACCGTCTTCGTTCTTCAGCAACACCATGCACTCTGCTGCCGTGTCCCGTGCAATCCGGTGGTGCGCGGTCGCATCGAACTTCACGTCCGGGCGATGGCCGTCGATGGCGCGGAAGGTGACATCGAGCAGTCGCTCAACTGCACGGTCGAGTATCGTCACATCGAGCTGACCTGATTTCACGGCACGAACTATGTCCACATCGGTAATACCACCGTTGCCGGGCATCTCGAGCTCCTGGCCGGCGGCAAGTCCCGCAACACGATCGTTGCAGGCGCCCCAGTCGGTGACAACGATTCCGGTGTGCCCCCACTCCTTTTTCAGGACAGTCGTCAGGAGCCATTCATTTTCAGCGCAGTAGACTCCGTTCAGCCGGTTATACGCGCACATTACTGTCCACGGTTGACTCTCCCTGACGGCTGTCTCGAAACCTGCAAGGTATATCTCCCGCAGCGGTCGTTCGTCGACGACGGCATTGATAGTCATCCGCAATTTTTCCTGATTGTTCGCGGCAAAATGCTTGATCGATGTCCCGACGCCTTCAGACTGGATGCCACGGATATGGTGCTTTGCGATTTCACCGGTGAGATAGGGATCCTCGGAAAAATATTCGAAGTTCCTGCCGCAAAGCGGGCTGCGCTTGATATTGACCGCAGGTCCGAGAAGGATTCCGACGTTCTCCGCCTGCGCTTCCCGTCCAAGTGCCCGACCCACATTCTCGATGAGTTCGCGATTCCAGCTAGCCGCAAGTCCTACGCCTGAGGGGAAACAGGTTGCCGGGACACTTGCATTCAATCCGAGGTCGCCTGTCTCCTCGGTGGCCTTCCGCATACCGTGCGGGCCGTCGGTCATCATGATGGAGGGAATGCCGACGCGATCGACACTTTTCGTATGCCAGAAGTCCAATCCCGAACAGAGGGAAGCCTTCTCTTCGAGTGTCATGGTTCGAACGATGTCTTTGATGTTCCGCTGCATTTCAACCTCCGCAATTCGTGAACAGAAATAATAACACGGGTGTTCCGATTGCGGGGTGAGGAGATTGCTGTTTTCGTGCTTTTTTTGAACCCTCAGGCGGGGCGGTTCAGCAGCAGATCGAGCGCATCATGCGTTGTGACAAGCGATCGGAGCACGGTGTGTGATGAGCTCAGATACTGGAACGAGGACTCCAGGGTCTTCAATCCGTCGTTCAGCGCGAGATTCTGCTCGGTGATGGCACCGGTAATCTGGGCAATCGAAGTACCGGTCTGATGTGCCTCGTTTGCCGTGTCTTCCGAGGCGTGCTTCAACCACTTGAAGTCCTCATCGAGACGCCCGAGCAGTTCCATGAACTCGGCCATCTGCTGGTTGATTTCTTTGAGCACCCGGGCGAACTCCATCGTCACATCCGAAATACCGTCGGCGAACGCCCCGGTCTGCGTCGCAAGTTTCTTGACCTCGCCGGCAATGATCCGGAAACCGCTGCCGATGTTTCCGACACGCGCGGCCTCGATCGATGCATTGATGGCGAGTACATTCGTCCGCTCCGATACGTCGTGAATCTCTTCGCTCGCCTTGTGGATGTCGGTCGACCGCTCTGCAAGCTGCTGAAAGAGTTGACCGATTCGCGTCGCGTTTGCGCTCGCCTCCCGGATTTCGACCTCGCGCCGCGTCACCTCGCCAGCCACCTCGTGGCTCTTCGTGATCAGCTGTTCCATTCGGCTATCAATCTGCTCGGCGTTGCGGGAGGTGCTCTCTGAGGTTGCTCGGATCTCCTCGAATGCAGTTACCACGGAGGAGAGTTCATTCTTGATCTGCGCGAAGTTCCGTTCGACAAGTGCGAAGGAGGTGTGCGTAATCTGCGACTGCACGATGCTCTTGTTGTATCCCACCACGAAGTGGCGGATCGTGTCGTGGAAACGTTCATACATGTTGGTGCCCTGTCCGTCGGTGTTCATCTTCTCTCCCCATTGTGGCTGTCTGCCAGTCTTCGGTTCTATGCCTCGTATATTGAATCGATGAGGTCTACCCCACACTTGAGCTCTTTCAGCCACGCAAGGAAGCGTCCCACCATCGCGTCCTGGAAGAGTGCACCGTGTTGCGGGAGAATCATCTTCACATCGAGCCGGGAGACTATTTCGACCCATTTGCGGAGTGCGATGTTTGACGCCATATAGCGGCGGTGGAACGGCTCCATCAACGGAACGTGTTTTTCGAAATCTTCTACAAAGAGATACTGTGTGCTCTTTTCAAACACCGCAGTACCGATGTCAGCACTGAAGAGCGCCTTTGCTGCCTGATCGTACACCGTGAAATTTCCGGTCGAATGAAGAAAATGTGCGGGGACGAACTGAAGTCCGGCCTCGGTGGGAAGTCTCCTGCCGGTCTTTTCTATCGCTATAATGCGTGACTGATCGATAATTCCAAAATGGGGAAGGAAACGTACCCACAGTTCGGAGATGTATACCTTCGCCTTGGTAATGCCCATCCAGAGCGCGATACCGGAGGAGACATCCGGATCCTGATGGGAGTAGATGATCGATTCGATCTGATCGAGTCCAACGTACTGGCTCACCGCCGAGGCGACCCGGGCAAAGAGGTGCACCCCACCCGGATCGAACAGGGTCGCCTTTCCGTTGTGAACCACAAGATATTGATTCGCCTGAACCGCCTCGTCGTTCTCATCTTCGTCAGCACCAAGCCAGATGAACTGATGTTTTCCTTCCGAGTACAGTACCCGTCCGTTGATGTCCGCCGCTCGTATCATTTATAATTCCACCTCTGCCGGATAGGACGATTTTCCAAACCCTGCTATTATGCATTGCTGGAACGGAGAGCACAAGGGAGGCCTTCATGTATACAAAGCGGGCTATAATTATCCTCGCGACCATTATTCTTGCGTCGGCAACGCTATCTGCGGAGCCGGTAAAGGGTGGTTTGTACTACGATCAGAACATCCAGGCATCGTACAATCCGCTGGGATTGCAGTTTGTCTCGAAGCTGTTCTACCGCGCGCCTCTTGTCAAGTCAGGTGGAATCCTGTGGGACTCGACGAAGATCGATTTTGGTCTCCAGAACAATCTTTCGCCCGGGTACGATCTGATCGGCGCTTTCGTCAACGTGGAGCCAATTGCGCTCTTCAGCCTGAACGCAACGGCTCAGCTTGCCGGTTTCTACAAGACGCTCGGCTACGGCTTCTACAGCCTCGCGAGCTACAGCTCAGGGTTCGACAGCGCATCACTTCAGGCACTTACACCGCAGAACGCGACTGGCTACGTGCTCTCCGTCGCTCCGACTCTGAAGGCAGCGGTCGGACCTATCTCGGTTCTCGATACCGGAACGCTTACCTACTACAACGTAGACAACGGACAGGGGTTCTTCTACGAAAGAATCGGCAATGTGGTGCTCGGAAAGAGTGACTCCGAACTTGCAAACAGCGCTTACCTGCTTTGCTCGGTGATGCAGGGGCTCTATGTCGGAGTGAATGATTCATTGACGTACGTTCCGTCATCCGCGTATCTCTCTCACCGACTGAACGCAATTGCGGCCTACAGCGGTCCGTCCACGGGCGGACTCTCATTCTACGGCGCGTTCATGGCAGGCACATTCCTCGCGGACCGCTACTATCAGTACGCCCTCTACATTGCCGGGCAATTCGGCGTGACCATGAAATTGTAGCGTCATAAAGGTTTGTTATACGGCTTTCATCTCATGTTTATGGTGCACTTCAGCCGGCTGTACTACGTTTGACACCATGGAGAATCTGCTATGAAACGTTTTGTGCCGATTGTCGTATTCCTGGCTCTGCTTGCGCCTGCAATGATGTTCGCGCAGGACAGACAAACGAGAGAAAGCCGAGTGCTGCAGCAGGCCGGACTGACAGGCAGTCAGATAACTCAGGTTACCGAGCTGCAGAATACGCTGAGAAACACGATCCGGCAGGATGTCGCGTACCTCAAGCTGCTTCGCGCTCAGATCGATGTTGCGCTGCTACCGGCAAACCCGGACATGCAGAAGGTGAATGATCTTATTGATCAGTCTGCCACGCGGCGCGCGGACATGCAGAAAGCCGCGGTTGCTGCCCGGGTGCAACTGCGAAGCATCGTGGGAGAAAACAACGTCCGCCGTATTGAACAGCTCCTGCGCCAGAGCTGGAGAGAAGATCGCAACGATCGACCTCGACAGCGCCCGATGCCTGGTCCGGGTCCGGTTGCACGTCCCCAGCTGGGGAATCCCGGAATGGCCCAGTAGGAACACTCGCAATCAGCCTACCCTTCCGTCCAGCCTGCGGCACCCCCTCTCTCTTAATGCCGCGGGGGGACGGAAGCCCTTCCGCACCTTGATCAACTGGCGGGTCCCGAAAGCCGATAATTACGGAAAGAGGGACTACCGATGCCACTTCTTCCCCTGCAGACCTATCACAGATCCCGGAAACACCGTTCGCTGATCCAGCGCCGCATTGCGGCGGCAGGTTTACCCCTTGCCGCTCTCGCGCTGCTTGCCGGATGTGCGACCACACACAGCCGGACGGCTCCTGTAGCGCCTGCACGTCTACCACTTACCGCGCGGGCGGTCGGAGATCTTCACGCCGAGGGGCTGAACACGGTGAACTTCATGTTCACGGTAACTATCGACAATCCGAACTCCGAACAGGTGCAAGTCGAGTCCACCCGGTCGCAGTTGATGATCGCCGAAGTGCCCAGGGCGGCCTGCGCGGGATCAGAGAGCGTGAGTGTCCCGGCCAACGGCTCGGCGAGCCTCCGGATTAACTGTTCAGTTGACGCACAACAGCTCTACCGAACCCTCCCGGAACTGACACGGAAGCGGGAAGCGCCCTGGAACTTCGATGCGATGATGCAGGTGACCTACAGTTCAGGCGCCACCGGCGTGGTACACGCGGCAACCGAAGGCAGTTTTCCGATCGTCAGGGAACCGACTGTGCGCATCGTCTCATTGCGAATCGAACGTTACGATCTCATCGAAACGAAACTCTCCCTGACCGTCGATGTCTCCAACCCCAATCTCTTCCCGGTCACCTTCGAATCGATGCAGTACGAGTTTTCAGCGGAGGATCGGGTCTGGGGTGACGGGACTGTTCACCTGCCGCAACCGATCGGCCCGGTTCAGACGGCAGCCGTGCAGATTCCGCTTCGACTGAACTTCATCGATATGGGACGGCGCGTGCTCGACCTCGTGGCGAGTCTGGGAACCGTATCCTATCATCTGACAGGGCATGCAACGGTCAGAACGCCGACTGATCTGATTCCTGAGTTTTTAATGGAGTTCGACCACCAGGGTCGCATCAAAGTCCAAAAGTGATCGCACCATCGGCAACGGCTCCCGACGTCACCGGAACGCAGCGGGAGCCGCGGCATACTGTGCGATTCAGTTTCGAAGCGCGGCCTGGAGTGCAAAGTACGCAGGTTTAGGCTGGTAATCTCTGTCGAAGGGCAGAGCCGCTCCGTAGCCGGGGAAGAATGAAGGCACCCACGAATGACCGTCGGTGAAACCCCAGGTGAGGAATGCGGTTACCGGTGAACCCTTTGCTGCAAGGCAGGCTGCGAGAATGTCGTGGTATGTGCGTGCCTGACGCTTCAGTTCCCCGGCTGTTGCCGGGATCGGAATCCTGACATCGGCCTCGGTGACCTGAACCTGCAGACCAAGGGCAGCAAATCGCTGGATATTCTGCCCGAACCGATCGTTGAGCGGGTAACCAGAAAGATCGATGTGCATCTGCATCCCGATCCCGCCGACAGGGACTCCGTCCAGTTTCATCTGCCGGAGAAGATTGTACACGGCATCGGTCTTCGCACCGTCTGCGCCCGAAATACCGTAGTCGTTGTAGAAGAGCACCGCCTGCGGATCCGCCTCATGAGCCCATCGAAACGCCTGCTCAATGTAGCCGTATGGCGGCCGATCGGGATACAGCTTCTTCCAGGCGTCGAGCCAGAATGTTCCCCGAAGCGACGCAGAGACTGATGCGGTGTCCGGGTTGTCGGCGACAGCCTCGTTGACCACATCCCAGAACGCGATGCGACCGCGATAGTGCCCGACGACGGTGAATATGTGTGCGCGAAGCGCCTGAAACATCTGCGCCGGGGAGAGCTGCCCGCTCTGCCAGTCGGACTTGATCCATCCTGC
Organism: Spirochaetia bacterium; assembly: GCA_035530835.1. Classification (GTDB taxonomy): domain Bacteria; phylum Spirochaetota; class Spirochaetia; order DSM-27196; family DATKUC01; genus DATKUC01. Next base: position 3,488 of record DATKUC010000316.1, on the reverse strand, counting down.
CTGCTGGTGCCACACGAGATTGTGTCCCCGGATCTGCATGTGATGAGCGGTTGCGAAGTTCACGATTGCATCCGCATCGGCGAAATCGTAGACACGCACCGCGGGCTCGATGATGTCGAACTTCATGGCATTCTCGGCAACAAGCAGATCATACTCCCGCGCAAGCGTTGCCGCGTACCGTGGTTCGGTCCGCAGTGCATGCGGATCTACCGCCGCACCAATCAGGATGTGCCGCGCTGCCGCGAGCGACCGGAGCGGCGTATCAGGTGCTCCGGCACTCTCCGGCGCCGCGGTCCGGCACGAGAGCAGGATGATGAACGGGAGCATCAGCGCAAAGGCTCTCATGCCGAATCCGTTGGGCCTACCCAAGCGTTGAGTGGACCAGGTCAAGAAGCGATATCTCCGATGTGGCGACCGCTCTGATCCTCACCGAAAAATCGATGGTCTGCGCCGAGAGTCGGTATGCCGGCAGCAGTTCCGGGCCGCAGCTGTTGGATCCCATTCCGCTCATGCTCTGGTCCAGATGCACGATGGTCTCGGTTCGCTTCTTCGGGGCAAGCTCATGCGGATGGGCCGACGACGCAATGTCTTCCGGCGCGTAGTGTGACGCGTTGAAGGAGAAATCCTCCATGCCGATGAACAGCAATCCTTCGCCCATTCTGCTGGCAACAGACGCCCACTCGGTTGCGTAGTGGCTTCCGTTCTCCTGCGGCTTCAGATACTCCTCATGCATTGCATCGACTGTGGTCCGGTATCGGCTCTTGCGTGTGCTGCGGCGTTTGTCGATGTAGCTCTCGTGCGGCCCGAACCCGAAGTAATCGACAGACTCGCTTCCTGCGGGCAGGGTCAGGCGAAGGCCGAACCGCGGCAGGAACGGCAGCCCCTCGCGAACCGCGACCTTCGTGGCGAGCACGATATCTCCGCCTGGATACACGGTCCAGATCGCCTCGCCACGCAGCACCGGTCTGCGAATGTAACCGCCAAGCGAATAGGCTACCCTGAAGATGACCGTCCCGTCGGCTGCCTCCTCTTCCTTCACTTCGTAGGTGTGCATATCCAGACGATCGTATCCTTCGGCCATCCACTCGTGCTGGACGTTGCGATCGTTGTCGGTCGGAGCGCGCCAGACGGTGAACCGGGGAGCCGCGGAGAAGAGTTCGCGGCCCCGAAAACTGAGGCTCGTGAAGGTCCCCCGTTCCGTGTCGAATGTGCAGCTGAAATCCTGACCGTGAATCGTGGTCGAACCCGCCGAGCGGGTCCGCACCAGCGGACGGTTGCCCGAGTTCAGGACAGGTTGCGTCCGTACCTTCTCGACCGGCAGTTCGAACTGATCGAATCCAACCTCGTGACCCGCCTTTGCCCACGGTGTATCGCTCAGGAGCACGTAGGAAAGCGTGAGCAGGTAGCGTCCGCTGCTTCGCGCCGGGACCTTGTCCGAACAGGGAATAATTACCGTGCCCGAGCCGTGAGCGGGGATATCAAGGTCCCGCAATTCGCCGGATCCGACCGAAGCGCCATCCTTCTCGACTGTCCAGTGGACCGAGAGGTGAGAGAGGGTGAGGAAGTCATAGAGATTGGTCAGCTGTACCTTCCCGGCGGCAAGATCAACCGCGGCGGCCCGGACCGGACGAATGACGTTCTTCAGCTCGAGCAGACCCGTGTGTGGCCTCCGGTCCGGATAGACCAGTCCGTCAACGCAGAAGTTCCCGTCGTTCGGCATGTCACCGAAATCGCCACCGTACGCGTAGTATTCGGTGCCGTCCGCAGTCCGCGTCTTTACCGAGTGATCGGTCCACTCCCACACGAAACCGCCTGCAAGTCGCGGATGGCGATAGAACAGCTGCCAGTAGTCCTCAAGATCGCCGGGGCCGTTACCCATCGCGTGCGAGTACTCGCACAGAATGAGCGGTCGATCCTCGTTCGGATCGGTGAGGAACTCGTCGGAAATCCAGTCTACATGCGGATACATGCGGCTGTAGACATCCAGGAACGATGTTGCCTTCCGTACGTCTGCAACGCCTGACATCACCTCCGGATGAAAGACGCGCTCATAGTGAATGAGCCTGCTGCCATCCCTGTCCCTGGCCCACAGCGCCATCTTCCGGTGGTTGTCGCCGAAGCCTGATTCGTTGCCAAGCGACCAGAGCAGGATGCAGGGATGGTTCTTGTCCCGTTCGACCATGCGCTGCATCCGGTCGACGTAGGCGTCGGCAAACTCGGGATCCGCGGAGAGCATGTTCCCGTCGCCCGCGTGCTGGGTTCCGTGTGTCTCCAGATCTGCTTCGTCTATCACGTAAAAGCCGAGCTCATCGCACATGTCGAGAAATCGAGGGTCGTTCGGATAGTGGGAGGTGCGGACCGCATTCACATTGTGCAGTTTCATGAGCAGAAGATCATTGCGCATGTGGTCAAGCGGAATGGTGTGACCGAGCTCCGGGTGAGAGTCATGACGGTTCACTCCCTTGAACTTGACTGCCACACCGTTGACGAGAATTACCGATTTCACGACCTCGATTCGTCTGAAACCGGTGCGGAGCCGGATCACCTCTTTGCCGTGATAGATGGTGACCGGATAGAGATATGGTGTCTCGGCCGACCAGAGCAGCGGATGTTCGAGGGTGAACTCGAGAGTGCCGGTTCCGTCGACCGATGCGCTCTTGTCGGCAATGACAATCCCTTCGGGATTGGCGAGTACGACACGGACTTCCGACGGCGTTCCTTTGGATAGCGTAACATCGCAGGAGAGTGTCGCGCGCGCGAAATCCGCCGTCAGCAGAGGGCGGAGAAAGATATCAACGATGCGGTCCTGAGCGCGGGAGAGCAGGTAGACATCGCGGAAAATGCCGGACATCCGCCACATGTCCTGGTCCTCGAGGTAGCTCCCGTCCGACCATTTGAGCACCATGACTGCAATGCGATTCGTGCCCTGGGTAAGGTAGTTGGTAACATTGAACTCCGACGTCATGTGGCTTACCTGGCTGTAGCCAACCATGTGGCCGTTCACCCAGAGGTAGAATGCCGAATCCACACCCTCAAACAGAAGAAACTGCTGTTCGCCGACGCTTCGGGACAGGTCGATTTCTATATCGCGGAGGTAGAGACCCGCCGGGTTTTCGGTCGGCACGTAGGGCGGATCGCAGGGATAGGGGTAGTTCACGTTCGTATAGTGCGGCCTGTCATAACCGTGCATCTGCCAGTTTGACGGTACCGGAATTTCCGCCCACTCGTCCGCCTGAAATGCGCCCGACACGAAGCGATCTTCGACGTCGATCACGCTTTCGCAATACTTGAACTTCCACATGCCATTCAGGCTTCGGAAGTGGGGCGATTCACCGCGAACATTCTGCCGTGCCGTGTGCTCATCGTCGTAGGGGACGAAATACGCGCGCGACGGCTCGCAATTTATGTGCAGCATATGCGGGTTTTCCCAGTACTTCTGAACCGAAACCATGTGGGACCTCCAAATTGAATCTTGAGCGGGGAAATTC
>DATKUC010000315.1:0-19313 GCA_035530835.1 Spirochaetia bacterium | reverse complement strand
CTCAAGACCAACGAAATAACCCGCAAGAAATCTGATTTCCTCGAAGGAACATACGCTGTCCACGGAATCGAGGAAGTGATGGACAATCGGGACGTCGTCATCATCATCGATCCGTTCCCCGAAGAAGAGGCAAAGTTCTCTGAGGTTCTCGAGAAGGGAGTCGGAATGAAGGTATTCGCGATCTCCCCCCGGGAGTCCCGATTCCCGACGATGTCGGTACCGCACATGAGCGAGTTCGGCAGCTACGTCCAGCTGGTGGCCGGCTGGAGCCTGCTTGTTGAAGCGGGTATCGAACTGGGCATAAATCTTGACAGGCCGATTCGCGCCAGAAAAGTGGGAAACGAGTATCCCGGCCGATGATCTCATGCTATTGTATGAGACTTAAGAGGTAGCAACTGTCATGAAACGCATCGGAATTGGTATTGTAGGGTGTGGCAAGATCAGCGACATCTATCTGACAAACCTGACGTCAATGTTTGACAATGTCCGCGTGGTCGCTGTCGCGGATCTCGTTCCCGAACGCGCCCGGGCGAAGGCCTCGGAGTACAAGGTCGAGCGCGCGTGCTCGGTGGATGAGCTGCTTTCGGATCCCGCAGTCGATATTGTCCTGAACATCACGATTCCCGCTGTGCATGCCGAGGTCGCACTGGCTGCTGTTCGGGCGGGAAAGCATGTGTACAACGAAAAGCCACTCACCGTTTCTCGCGAAGATGGCGCACGGCTCCTGCAGGAAGCCGCGAAGGCAGGAGTACTCGTCGGTTGTGCGCCGGACACCTTCCTTGGTGCCGGTTTGCAGACATCACGGTGGGTAGTCGAACAGGGATTGATCGGTGAACCCATCGCGGCTACCGCCTTCATGGCCGGGCACGGCCCGGAAGGGTGGCACCCGGACCCTGAGTTCTTCTACAAGCGTGGAGGCGGTCCGATGTTCGACATGGGCCCGTACTATCTGACCGCGCTCATTTCACTGATCGGGCCAGTGCGGACTGTTACCGGTATGGCACGAGCCTCCTTCGCCGAACGCACAATTACCAGCCAGCCGAAAAGCGGAACAAAGATAAAAGTTGACATTCCAACTCATGTTGCCGGAACACTCGAGTTTCAGACCGGTGCGATCGGAACGATCGTCACGAGCTTCGATGTGTGGGCGCACAATCTTCCGCGCATCGAGATACACGGAACAACCGGATCATTAAGCGTTCCGGATCCGAACACGTTCGGTGGACCGGTGCAGCTGAAACGCGCAGGAGCGGACAAGTGGGAAGACATTCCGCTGACGCACGGCCATTCGGAGAACAGCCGTGGAATCGGCCTTTCGGATATGGCGCGCGCAATTGGCGAAAAGGGTGTTCACCGCGCAAACGGTGAAATGGCATTTCACGTGCTCGACATCATGCACGCAATCCACGAAGCGGCAGAGGGCAAACGGCACGTGACACTCGGCAGCTCATGCACAAAACCGCAGCCACTCCCGCCGCTGAAGAAGTAGTAGGCGCCACCTTCCTTGACATACGCCGATGATTCGCCGGACAATGTTCCGGTGACTTCATTATCTCCCGTGCGCGACCGCGTACGAACAATCATTGATTCCATACGGGATGGCCTCTTCGAAAAAGAGGAGGCCATTCGCCTCGGACTTCTCGCGTGCATCGCAGGCGAAAGCATATTTCTCCTCGGCCCTCCGGGAGTTGCGAAAAGCCTCATTGCTCGACGCGTGAAATTCGCGTTCAGGGGTGCCCGATCTTTCGAGTATCTCATGGGCCGTTTCAGCACGCCGGAGGAGATATTCGGGCCGATCTCCATAAGCAAGTTGCGAGACGAAGACAGTTACGAACGGATCGTCGACCGATACCTTCCGACCGCTGACATTGTCTTTCTCGATGAAGTGTGGAAAGCAAGTCCTCCAATACAGAATGCGCTGCTCACCGCCCTGAATGAGAAACTCTACCGCAACGGAAGCCAGGAAATACGTTTGCCCATGAAGGGATTTATCGCGGCGTCGAACGAACTGCCTGAGCCCGGGGACGGACTGGAAGCGTTCTGGGACCGGTTCCTGTTACGCGTTGAACTCGAAGCGATCCGCGATGCAGACGAGTTCATCCGCATGGTACTCGACACCGGAGACGTCTACGCGGATCACGTACCCGAAGACGCAAAAATCACCGACGGCGAGTACAAAGAGTGGCAGCGAAGCATCGATGCTGTGGAGGTCGGCAGCGAAGTCATCCAGATCGTACACGAAATCAGAGTTGCGCTTTCCCGGGCGGCCGATGAGCGCGCCCGTGCGAATCGGACGCCGTTATTCGTCTCTGATCGCCGCTGGAAAAAGATATTCCGGCTCCTCCGAACCTCCGCATTCCTGAATGGACGAACCACTGTCGACGCCATGGACTGCTTTGTAATTGCCCACGCCGTCTGGAATGCACGCGATCAGATCGAGCAGTGTCGCGGAATTGTGCACGACGCAATCAGAATTCACGGATACACGACTTCGGTAGACCCGGGCACAATTGCCGGGAAACTCGGATCGCTCAGGCAGGAAGTCGAGCAGGCGACGCTCCATGTGACCGAGGAAGAGCAACTCAGTCCGGTACTTGTTGACGGAGAGTATTTCCGGGTTCTCGGTTACCGATCCGACGGTGAGGTCAGAGTCTGGAAGGGCGACTTTGAAGCCGTCGAGCCAGGGGAGACCGCCTCAATCGAACTCTTCCAGTTCGACGCTCAGGGTACCTATATGCGCAGTAGCACCTGTGACATAACGGTGCTCTCGGAGAACAGTGTGAGCATCGACGGAAAGGCTTGCCACCTTGATGCCGAACGTCGGATGCAGAATGTGACCGTGTCGACCGCCCCGGCCGAGAGTGATCTTGCGGCGTGGGATGCGCAGAGCGATTCTCTCATTGGAGAGTGTCGGGTACTGCTTGACCGCATCGTCGAGTACCGGGACCGGGAGAAGATCGAAGCTGAAGCGAACCTCTTCGTTCCACGGCGACATGCCGCAATTGCACTTGCGAATCTTGAAAACGCCGCGACACAGATTGCGCGACTCACCGCTGAAATCGAGGCAAATCGTGCCTACTACCGCTCATTGATCTAGTCACCGTTCAGGCAAAGGCAAACCATGCACTTTTGCGGATACCTGCATGAAGACGCACACCTTCCGGAGCAGCTCAGGGTTGCGCTCGAGGATGAACTCTACACAGCGTTCCACTCGGGGAGCGATAGCGCGCCGCATTCCGACGTCGAGCAGTTCCCTCTCGAAGATGAGCTTCCCAATCGCCTCAACGCGCTCCGATTTACCGTCGGCAGCATTACCCGGCACGCGCAATTCCTCGGTCAGACAGCAGGCAACAGTCAGCTTGCCGAACGGATTGCGCACGATGCTGTCCAGTGGTGTGCGAACATCTGGACGCAGGCACAGGAGGCACTCCCGGGTGAAGTCGATCGCGAGAGCGCCGAACATCTCCGCGCGGCGTGGAAATCAGACCTCGAGGCAATCAGTGAGAACACCGACGAGGCTGAACCGCGGCGGTCGCTGGAACGAGCGGCGCAGGAGGCCGAACTTCGGCCGGCTGTTGCGGCAGTTCATGCCCTTATTGCAGAGCAGCAAAGTGCTTCGCCTTCTACTCAGCGACTACGATCAATTGAAGTACGTGCGGCATTCGACGCGCTCGGTGAGCGGTGGACCGCACTCCTCGACGGCCGCGATCTCTCGCACGAGCTCTCCTTTCTCCACAAAGCGCTGCTGCCCTATGTCCAGACACTGAACTCCCGCGTGCCCGCGCTCGGGCGGTACATGGATATGGTGCGCGACATCTTCGGCGACAGTCGGCGCCTCTGGGACCGACTCTCCGGCGCGTGGCAGGAGGTCGACATCGGACCGCTCGAACACTACGCGGATCTGCTCAGGGAGGAGCCGTCGATCCGTGAGCTTGCGCGGATCCTCGGCCGGGGGCGGAGCCGGCAGGACAGGTCGGCTGAGTTTACGGAGCGCGTTGTGCAGAAGCATCTTCCCTACTCGGCGTCGGCCGGTCGGTCGGAGATAGACGGCATCCGGTTCGGAAATGATCTGACAAGTCTGCTTCCTTCCGAGATCTTTCTGCTCTCCAGCCCCGACACTGAAATGGTCTTCTACAAACGCTTTGCCGAATCCGAGCTGCTATGCCTCGCCTATACGACCGAGAACACCTATTATCACACCGAACATCGCACCGAGAAGGTCAGAACCGTGCGCGAAGATAAGCGAGGTCCGATCATTCTCTGCCTGGACACCAGCGGATCGATGGCAGGCCTGCCCGAACGGGTCGCAAAAGCGCTCACCCTGGCTGTGCTGAAAACCGCAATTGCAGAAGGTCGGGCGGTCTATCTGGTGGCCTTCTCCGATCGGATAATGACCCTCGAGCTCAGTACTCCGGACTCATCGCTCGAAGAACTGAGCCGGTTTCTCGGACGGTCGTTCCTCGGCGGCACCGATCTCCGTCCCGCACTGAACCAGACGATCAGCATGCTCGCGCAGGAACGGTTCGAGCGGGCAGATGTCCTGATTGTATCGGACTTTCGCATTCCGAAGATCCTTGACCGCCACATCCAGCGAATTGGCCGGCAGCAGCGACTGGGGACTGCATTCTACAGCCTCACCGTAAACCGGACTGGCGTCGTCGACCAGTTCAACATTTTTGACAACTCCTGGCTCTATGATATATCCGACGAATCCCGCCGTGGCATTCCTCTGCGATCACTTACCGCGCTGTAGGTGTCCGAATCCGGGAGCGAAGTAGTATACTCAAATACGCCGGTGACAGATGGTCAGGCAGCGCCGCAATCGCACGGAGGACAGGCATGAGAATTGAAAAACTTGAGTTTGAGAAACCAACACTCAAGCCACTTGGAACTATCGTAGATGAAATCCTGGAGTCGTATCGACTCATCGGCGGAATCAATCACATCGGCGGACCGAATCTGCCGTCCCGACAGAGCATTGTCCGCATCGTCACCGATCTTGAATCGATCATATTCCCCGGCTATCGGGAAGACGATGTAATGAATCCTCACGAAGTGAAGTTCGCCATCGCGGAACGGGTCGCGCGAGTCACCAGCAACCTGGCAACTGAAATCCAGAAGAGCCTTTGCTTCAAGATGCGTAAGGAGGGTCGTTCGAGCTCGAAAGACGTGAGCGATGTGAACGAGATGAGTCGCTGCCGGGAAGTCGCGGAAGACGAGGCGCAGGAACTCATCGCGCTCATTCCGCAAATGCGCGAACGGGTGAAACGCGACGTGCAGGCCGCCTATACCGGCGACCCTGCCGCTCAATCACATGAAGAGGTCATACTCTCCTACCCGGGTGTCGAGGCGATCATTGTGCACCGGATTGCGCATGAAATATGGATACGCGAAATCCCGCTCATTCCGCGAATGATGAGTGAATACATACACGGCAAGACGGGGATCGATATTCACCCCGGCGCAACAATTGGTGATTACTTCTTCATCGACCACGCGACCGGAGTCGTCATCGGCGAGACGACAATCATCGGTGACCATGTGAAGATATACCAGGGAGTTACGCTCGGGGCACTGAGCGTGCGCAAGTCAAACGCGCATCACAAACGGCACCCGACAATCGAGGACGACGTAACGATATACTCGGGAGCAACGATACTCGGAGGCGACACAGTCATCGGCAAAGGATCGGTAATTGGCGGCAACGTCTGGATAACCTCAAGTGTCCCACCCGGAAGCAAGATCTATAACACCCCGGCAGATCTCGTTATGAGACCCGGCCACGAAGTGATACAGGATTACCAGATTTAGTTTCAGTGCACGTAGACTTCGGAGATGAAGGCCCCTTTGTAGTCTTTCAGCACTTTGAGCCACGCCTGGAACTTCTCGGCTTCCTGCATGCTGGAATAGGGCCCCACTCGCAGCCGGTAATAGTCCCGGTCGCCGATCGTCACCGTCGTGATGAGTGTGTTCAGGCTGTACTTCCGCTGCAGATCCTGCTGCGCCTGTTCGGCTGTGGTCCGATGAATAGACGAGAGCAGCTGAACCCAGAACTGTCGCTGAACCGCTTCCTGATGAGCGCGCTGCGCTGCTGTCGGCGCGGCGGCGACTCGCGGCTTGCTGCTCGCTGTGCGTGGAGCCGGCGCCTGATGCGCTGGAGGCACAACCGGAGTGGCTGCATTCCCGGATGCATTTGCCGGAGAAATTGCCAGCGCGCCAAGCGCGCTCTGATTACCCGCGGCAGGTGTGTTCCCGCCGGTAGATGAAGCGGCAGGCGGCACCGCCAGCGCTCCCAGCCCGCCCTGACTCCCGGTGGCCGAACTACTGCCTGTGGCAGGAGCACCTGCCGAAGCACCGGAAGAACCGGTGCTCTTCCCATCGCCGTAAACAATAATGACGTTGCCGTTGTCGCTTCCCTGCGGAAGTTGCTGCGCGGTCGGGTTGCCATGCCTGAGATACTCAATCGGATCAAAGCTCGACTTTGCTTCTTTCCCGGTGGTCTGGGTGCCCGCGGTACCATTGGTGCCGGCGGCACTCTGAGTGCCGGCGGTCGCCGACGCCACCTGAGACGATCCGCCAACCGGAGCGCGAGGATAGAACAGCCACAGCCCTACACCGAGGGCGGCTGCGAAAAAGAGGCTCGCTGAAACGATGACCAACAGGACTTTATGTTGTTCCATATCTCTCACTCAGAAACGCCGGCGCGGTACGAAATAAGTATCCGCTCCACATCGCGTGTAAGCCGATTCAGACCGCACGTATTCATCACCCTTTTAGTATCGACATTCCGGGAAGAAAATTGAGCCGGGCGGCCGTTCATGTCGGTCTGACTGCGGAACCGATTCATTACCTGGCGAAGGCTGAGATGGTCCCTTCTGATTGCACGATACACACGGATCAGCGTCGGAGCGTCCACCCACAACAGTGCATCGCAGAGCCGATCAAGCTTCATCCGATAGAGAATCGCAGCGTTGATGATGATGTCCCGATCGGGGTGAGCCGCAATCAACTCTTCCACCATGAGTACCATCTGCGGATGGACTATCGCTTCCAGATCACGCCGCGCAGCCTCGTCGTTGAACACAATTGCACCGAGAGCACGTCGATCGATTGCGGCCGCGAGGTCCCTGCCGCCGCCTTCGAGCACGGACCGGCCAAACCGGCCTGTTACCTGCTCCTTCCGGCGTTCGAGCGCGACGTGGCCGAGCTGATCGACTTCGATCTGGAAGAATCCGCGGGCTTCGACTATCGCTGCAACAGTCGATTTTCCCGCGCAGTACTTGCCGGTGATGCCAAGTACCATGCCTAGTGCAGCTCCCCCCAGCTCCCGCCGGATTCCACGTGCACCTTCAGGGGAACTGCGAGTGCCATGACCGACACCATCTCCTCTTCGAGCAGCTTCTCGACCTTCCCGACCTCTTTCTCGGGACATTCGATGATGAGCTCATCGTGAACCTGAAGGATGAGTCGGGCTGAGAGCTTTTCGCGACGTAACCGCGCATCGACGTGAATCATCGCAAGTTTCACGATATCGGCCGCGCTCCCCTGGATCGGGGTATTCACGGCAATCCGCTCTGCAGCCATCTTTTCGGTGCGGTTTCTGCTGGTAATAGTTGGGATCGGACGCTGACGGCCCATGAGTGTTTTCACGTAACCATTCTGCTCCGCGTCGTGAACTATCTCCTCGATGAACCCTTTGATCCGGCTGTAGGTCGCAAAATAGGCTTCGATGAACTTGTCGGCATCCGCTCGTGGAATTCCCAGCTCGCGGCTCAGCCTGAACGCGGACATGCCGTACATGACGCCGAAGTTGATTGTCTTCGCGACTCTGCGCTGATCATCGGATACCGATTCGGGTTCGACACCGAAGATAAGCGCTCCGGTCTGCCGGTGCACGTCCTGACCGCTCCGGAACGCGGCGCCGAGTCCCGGATCCCCGGACAGGTGGGCAAGCACGACGAGCTCGATCTGCGAGTAGTCTGCGCTCACGAACCGGTTTCCCGGGTCCGGTATGAATGCTTCGCGGATTCTTCGCCCCTCTTCGTCCCGGATCGGGATGTTCTGCAGATTCGGATCCTTGCTGGAAAGTCGTCCTGTCGCCGTACCGGTCTGATGAAGGCTGGTGTGCACACGGCCGGTACGTTCGTTCACCATGCGGGGAAGTGCATCGACGTAGGTCGACTTCAATTTCGACAACATCCGGTACTTCAGCACGAGCTCAGGCACCGGATCTTCCCGCGAAAGTTCAACCAGTACATCGTTGTCGGTCGAATATCCGGTCTTGGTCTTCTTGCCGGGGCGCAGCTTGCGATCGGTAAAAAGTACTTCCTGCAATTGTCGTGTCGACGCGATGTTGAACGTTTTTCCGCAGAGTTCGTAGATCTTCAGTTCAATCTGCTTGAGCTCGCCGGAAAGCTCGTGACTGAATGCGGCGAGCCGGTCGGTGTCGAGTCTCATTCCGGCGAGTTCGAGATCTCCGAGAATGCGGACAAGCGGCATCTCAAGCGATGTGAACAGCTCCCACATGCCGCGTTCGGCGAGCAGCGGTTTGAAGCAGCTGTACAATCTGAAGGTGACATCGGCGTCTTCGGCGGCGTACTCTGTGGCCTTCTCGAGCGGTACGCGGTCGAACGTCGGCCCCTCCAGAATCCTGCCTCCGCGAGTGACCTTCAGATCGGTTTCATCCTCCCCTTCGGCAACCTCTTCGATCACGTCACGAAAATGAATAGTGTTGTAGCCGAGGTACACTTCGGCGAGCCGATCCATGTTGTAGATGTTCGCGGTGGTATCAAGCAACCAGGCCGCTATCATCGTGTCAAATGCGATGTTTGCCATCGTGACACCCCATCGCTTCAGCACCTTGTAGTCATATTTGACGTTCTGTCCGATGATGAAAAGCTTCGGATCCTCAAGGATGACGCGAAGCCGCTTTCTCACCTCTTCGGCCTCGAACACCTCACCATCGGGTCCGACGAGCGGGATGTAGCACGCCTTTCCCTCTTCGATGCAGAGCGAAAAGCCGTACGGTTCTGCCGATACCGCGTCGATCCCGCTCGTTTCCGAATCGAACGCGAACCAGCCCGCTTTCTTAACGCGGGCAACCCACTCATCAAGCTCAGCGAGAGTGCGGACGGTGGAGTAGGTTCCTCGTGCTGCCGATGAGGGCCGCTCGCTCCCGGCAACCGCCGCGACGGTACCGGCCGCTGAGGCGACCGTCTCCGCAGCGCCTTCGGACGAATCCGTCTTTCCCGCGGCCTTCGCGCCAAGCTCGGCTGCGATCGATTTTATGCCTTCCCTCAGAAAGTAGGCTGCTGCGGCCTCCCGGTTGAGATCGCCCAGCGTCAGGTCCGCAATCTCGCGACCAACCGGCACTTCGGTATGGAGACCGATCAGTTCGTAGCTGAGCTTCGCGTCGTCCCGTCCCTGCTCCAGTTTCTCGCGCCAGCTCTTCGATGCAACGTCTTCAAGATGCTCGTAGATACCCGCAAGGTTTCCAAACTCGGTAAGGAGCGCTACTGCCGACTTTGCTCCAACACCCTTCACTCCGGGGATATTATCCGCGCTGTCCCCGACGAGTGAAAGATAGTCCCGGATCTGCTCCGGATAGACTCCCCAGTCTGCAAGAACGCGTTCGCGATCGAGCTCCTGAAAACCACCATCGGCGGGCTTCAGCACGCGCACCGGCCCATCAACGAGCTGCAGCAGATCCTTATCGCTTGAAATGACATAGCACTGGCGATTCTCTCTCCGGCATCGTTCCGCGTAGGTAGCGATGATGTCGTCAGCCTCGTAGCCGTCCACCCTGATCGCCGGGACGCCAAGCACATCGAGGATCTCCTCGATGACCGGAATCTGCTCCCGCAGATCGTCGGGACTCTTCTCACGTGTAGCTTTGTACTCTTTGTAATGCTCGTGCCGGTGGGTGGGCGTTTTCGAGTCGAGCGCCACAACCAGCATGCCGGGTTTTCGGTCTTTCAGAATCATGAGCAGTGTGCGGAAGAATCCGAAGGTGGCTGAAATGTTCTTCCCGTCGGGGTTCCGCAAGGGGCTGCGGATAAACGCGAAGTATGACCTGAAGATCAATCCGTATCCGTCGAGAAGGTAGAGTGCGCTCTCGTTATCCATGCGCCGATTATAGCATCAGGTGGATATGTCAACCATACTGCCGGTCTGTGAAGAGGAAAACACTGACGGCTTTCGATAGGGAGTTCTCAGCTGCTCAACCGTCCGGCGCAGATCGTCCATCCGTTGCCGCAGCTCGTTCCGGTTCTCTTCGTTGCGCTTGAGCACCTGGCTCTGCAGAAGCTCAAGATGCGTCTTCAGTTCAGGAATGTCGCTGGTGCGATCGAGAGGAGCAACACGCTGGTACAGTTCTTCCATTGGCTCAACGGCACGACGAAAATTTATGATATCCTTGACTATCGATTGTTCAAGCTGGACGTGAGCTTCGAACTTCTCGACATCACTGCCGCGTCCCGCACTGTCCTCACGCTCAAGTTCCCGAAGGTAAGACCTGAATTTGTCCCGCTGTGCAAGGAGCAGATTCCTGAGTCGCGTAAGGAGCTTGACTCGCGCATCGATGTCCTGTTCGGACATCCCGAGCACCGCAGATCCGGAAGCGTTCGCAGCCTTTGTTTTCATCGCGACCATCTCTGCCTCCTACCCGGCGATGTTGACACCGCCTGCCGGCGCAACAGTCGATCCCGCTGTTTTTTTGGTAATCTCCGCCCATGCATCGCGAAGAGTCGAAAGAAAGGTGCGCACTTCCTTCAGTCGCTCAACGTCCTTCTGAACGTTGGCTTCCATGAGCTGGTTGTGAAAGTAGATGTACAGATTGAATAAATTCTTTGCAATGTCGCCGCCCTGCTCGAAATCGAGTGACACCATGAGCTCGGTAACGACTTCCTGTGCTCGAATGATGGCGTTGTGCACAAGGTCGAGTTTTCTCGAACTCTGATTGAGGTAGGCGCATGCCACGTCAATCTGCTTGATAGCTTCCTCGTAGAGCATCACTACCAGTCGCGCCTGACTTGCTGTCATTACCTTGGTCTCGCCGTAGGCGTTCAGCGGGTTTGAATTCCAGGCCATTACTCCTCCCCTTTTCCAGTCCCTCGTTCTCCATTATCGGCATAAACGGATAAAACTGTAAACCAATTATATCCATTTTCTCTTTCATGTCAACGCGCGTGGTCCCGAAGCTCAGAAACCGTCACCTCCGAGTATCCCCTTTCAATCAACGCATTCAGAAGTACATCGAGTTTCTGGAACAGGTAGTCGTTTCTGCCACCAACGAACTCACCGGTGGAAGCAAGATTCTCTTCCGGCTTTCCAATCGTCATACTCACGATACTCCCGGGCTTCACTTTTTCGATGACACGCTCAAGCAGGTTCGCAGAGGGTTGGTACAGCCGGGCGAGACCGTTGTCATCGTGAGCCGGCACCCAATCGAGGCTGTCAACGTCCCGGCCGACATAGGCGTAGTGCAGGCTTCGGGTCGCAGCGAGCACGTCGGGGCTCACGAAGTAGAATGGTGCATGCCAGAGCCGCGACAGCTCCTTACCTGTTGCCTGGTAGTACTCATCCTCAGTCCGGGCGAGCCCCTGCTCGATGAAGTTCATGTCGATTCCGTATCGTGAATCGGTCATATTGAAGTACGAGAAGAACAGGGATCCGACTTCCTGCCCTGAATCGGCAATCTCCTTGACGGCATCCGGGTGCTGGCGGATAAAATCGCCATTCACAAAGAAGGTCGCATGGAAATTATACTCCTTCAGGACATTCAGTACCCGGGTAAGGCCATCGACTCCGCCAATTGCATTAAAGACAAGAGAGACTTCCCTCCGTCGAATACGACTTCCATGTGAGAAATCAGTCATGTCGACCGGCTCATCAGTTGCGGGAAAGGCCGCGTATGTCCGTGACGGCGGTTGAAACAGTGTCGTGGTGTTCACGCCCAGCAGGTTCCGCACCATGACGATATTCTGGTAGCTGCGGGACGTGAGTGGTTCGACATAGACACGGTACTTGTCGCTCGCGCTCGAATGCGGAGCAACTGAGAATGAGTCAATTGCGCGCCAGCCGGAGTCAGAAGAGCCGAGATCGAGTTTGCGGATGATACCGCGGGTACTCACTTCCACGCCCCCCGCACCCTGAGATCCCGGCAGTGCAAAACCGTAGTCCTGTGCCTGCGAAAACGCAATGAATCGACTGCTTCCGCCGCGTCCGGTACCGACCGAAGCGGCAGAAGATATATCCACCAGTTCGGTATAGTACCTGCCGGCAATCACCAGGTTGCCGTTTCGTGTCCACAGGACGTGGAGCGGGTCCGGATGAGTAATTGTCCGAACTGTCCTCCAGCTCGCGTAGTCTTTCAGAGTGACCCCGCTCGGGGAGAGCAGCGCAATGTGGCTCGGATCGGCGCTGTCCAGCACGAGATTCGTCACGTCCGCATCTTCGGTTCGGGTAAAGATGTAAGGGCCGTTCGGTTTCGAGAGGTCGAGTCGATAGATCGATGAACCGACGTTTCCACTTTCGATGTGCCGCGCAAGGATGGTGATTCCTCCGCTGCGGGTCCAGACAACCTGCTCAATCCTTGTGTTCCGAGGAAGGTAGAGGTAGGGGAGCGAAACTGTTGAACCGGTACTCAGGTAATCATCGGGCTGAAGAAAATAGAGAAAGACGTTGCTCCCACCCTTGTCGAGAAGGATTTTATCGCCGGCAGGGGAAATCCAGAAACGGTCGAAGTTCGGATCGAAGGTAAACGGGATTCTCCCGACGATGGTGCCCACTCCGAGAAGACTTTCATACAGCGAACGGGTGAAGAACTCAGCGCTCAGCACGTGATAGACAAGTGAACCATAGAGGTAGTAGATGTCGTCGTTCGCGCCCCAGATAACGTCAGCTATGGTGCCTTTCCCGATAACTCGCAGATCTTCGGAGAGCACGCGGCCCTCGAGGAGCTGAGCCACCGAATAGTAGTAGAGAGTTCCATTTTTGGCGTAGATGAAGTAGTCGGACTGTGGAGACCATGCAACCGGCGGATTCTGCAGTGAGAGCGCGACATTCGTTGCGATTGTTGTCGTTTTGCCGGTTGAAGAGTCGTAGAGCTGCAACTTCGCAAATGCGGGGGAGGTCGCATCGAAATAGATGAGAAACCTTCCGTCAGGCGAGTTCATCATCGGGCTGATCTTTCCGGTACGGATAGTACTGCCATTTATGAACGCCGGAAAGTTCGCCACTGGACTGAAGGATGACAGATCGGTATTCGAGCGAAATACGCCGAACCGATTCTGGATCTGCAGCTGACCGGTGTTCGCTAGCAATGTGATCTGCTCCGGGAAGTAGGTGAGTTGACGCATTTTTCCGCCGGGAACAGCTGCTGAAAGCAGTGTGCTGTAGTTTCCGTAATCCGGAACATCTACCGTAGCGTCAAACAGCATCGTGTTTGAGTTCGACAGATCCAATCCTGAAAAGTTCACCTCCGCCGATACGGTCGTTGACGCGATGCCGAGCATGAGTAGAAATGACAGGAACTGCTTCAAAACGTTACCCCACACTGTTTCTCTTAGAGTGTCGGCATTCGCCGGACATTTTTTAGGATTCGTGTGCGAAGCTTTGGGTTATCTTCTGTCGTCGGCTGATTGGGTGCTATTGGCTGTAGAAACGTTCATATCAGCAGTCGGTGCGGCGGCCTCGACAACTGTCGGCTCATCGTTCGGTACGACGCTGGGGGTAAGTATGGTGTCGAGTTCTGTTTCGATGTGCAGGAGCTTCTGGGTGAACTCCTCGAGTCGGCGGATGGTGTACTCGCGGACGCTCTCCTGCACGCGTTCGAGTGACTCATCGACAATCTCTTCGAACGAGGTTCCCTCCGGCACATCGACTGTTGCAGAGAGTTCTACTGACGCGATCCCCGCGTTCGGATCAGCTTCACTGTCGTCGGAACCGGCCGCAAGCGGCAGCTGCTCCCGCCCGCAGTAAGGGCAGAAGCGATAGTCGGGCGATAGAACCCGGTGACAGCCCTCGCAAAAGACCACCTCTTCCATACAAATACTATAAACGCGGTTTACTCAGAATGCAAGTGCGCCCGTAAAATCGGATAGTCCAGGTAGCCTACGGAGTCGATATTCCACCTCCGACATCGGGTGAAGCGGACGAAGGATCGACTGCGGCCTGAACGGAGTTCATGACTCCATCGACGAATTGATCATCGGAAGGTACCACAACACCCCCGAGACCATTGCCGTTCTCCGAATACATGTTGTTGACGATGAGCGTCACCTCCTGCCGCACCAGTTGTCGCGTGCCCTGCTCAACTGAAATATATCGATACAGGAAAGCTCCGAACGCAAGCACAAGTACCGCTGCGGCCGCAAGTCCGCCCCGATGCAGAAGGGTGCGCTGCCGCCGTGATACCCGGTCTGCGTCCTCAGCACCCGGGCGTAGGCCCGAGCGTACGCGTGAGCGTATGGCTCTGGTAACCGCGCGCGACAGTGCGACATCCGACGCTATCCGAAATGAGGACGCGTCGGTGGAAAGACGCTCGAGCCCCGATCGAAATGCGCCGCGTATCTCGGTCAGATTGCGCCAGTAAGTGGACATCGTCTGATTTGCACGAACTGTTTCAAGCTCGGCGGTTCCCGGCTGCCTGTCATCATCCAGATAGTCCTGCAGACGTTCCTTCCAATCGCGAGTACTGTCGTTTGTCATACCGTTCCCCTCTCCTGGGCAAGATCTGGCTGCCCGGCCACCCTGAACCTGTGTCTGCGTTCCCGGAGCTGCAGCACGGCGAGAGCCCTGTTGCGCGCACGATGCAGTCGGGACTTCACCGTACCTTCGGGAATTGCGAGTATCTGCGCGATGTCCGCGACGGAGAGTCCCTCCGATTCCTTCAGGAAGAGAAGAGCGCGATCGTCGGCCGGAAGCTCCATGATGGCAGCGATCACCTCCGACTCCCGTTCGTTCCGGACGACCAGTTCCTCAGCAGAGACCGGGACCGAGGTTGTCCGCACGTGAAGCTTCAGGGCTGCGAGCTTTCGGCGTTCGCGCTGATTCCTGCGAATGAGGTCGATCGCCTTGTTGCGACAGTACCGATAGAAGTAGGTCGCGAAGGTTGACTGAAACCTGAAGTGTTTGAGATCGGTGTAGAGTGATGAAAGGATCTCCTGCTCTGCATCTTCGCGATCCTCGGGCGCTCCGGGTATGACTGTGCAGAGCAGTCTCCGGAGCCGGTTTGAATACCGTCCCATGAGCTCGATAAAGAACCGCTGATCATCAGTTTCACAGTAACGGCGAACTATGTCCTCATCAGTGTCTGCACCCACTCACTGTCCTCTGTACAGTCGATCGGCAAGATACTCGAGCTGCAGCAGAAGCTCCTGTTCACGCGGCGGAAGCCTGAGCAGGAGTCCGGTATTATACTGCCGCCCGGCTGCAAGCGCCTGAATCCGCATGCTGTCCAGCGTATCGAGCACCCGCTGTGCTTCACGGTACACCCCCCAGCCACGGTCACCAAGCACATTCCGCACCTCCACATCGCGCTCGATCTCTCCAAGCCGCATGCGGTATTCCCAGTTCAGTGCTTCTTTCAGTATACGCTCAACCTGTTTCATGTCAGGATGGGTATCCAGCAGCACACGGGTGAGCTCCGCCTTCCTGACGTCGATCTCGGCCTGATACTTCTTCAGTTGCGCACTGAAATTGCCGGTTATCTGCGCGGCGCGCTGAATCTTCGCATTCGGAAGAGTGGTCGCCGCCTCGAGCAGCCGTTCCCTGCCGCCGTCAGTTGCGAGCATGGATAGAAGCGGCGCAAGCGCGCCATTGTTATGTGCCACCGAATCCGGTGATGTTCGGGACTGCGCAACTGCCGACATAAGCGCGCAGGATAGAAGAAGAAATACCAGTCCAAATCGCTTCATGCAACGTTCCCCCGTGCTGACCGTGTTGCTCTTTAGTCGACGGAGGCGGGCGGCAGGTTCACACTTTGTCCGCCCCGGATGCGGCGCGTGGGAGATTTCTCCTACAGGAGCGCCGCGGCAAGCTCCGCGAGCCGGCTTCGCTCGGACTTGGTCAGGGTGACGTGGCCGTAGATCTCCTGCCCCTTGAACACTTCGACCAGATAGGAGAGACCATTCGAGTTTGCATCGAGGTAGGGACTGTCGATCTGGTAGGGATCTCCGGTCAGTACGACCTTTGACCCCTCGCCCGCTCTGCTGACAATTGTCTTTATCTCGTGAGGGGAGAGATTCTGCGCCTCATCGATGATGATGTACTGCCCCGGCAGACTGCGTCCGCGAATGTAGCTGAGGGCCTCGAGCTCTATCACCTTATTGTTGATCAGTTGTTCCGCATTCTTTACGTTCGGTCTCTTGTATACGCTCAGAATGTACTCGAGGTTGTCGAAGAGCGGTTGCATCCAGTGTGAAAGCTTTTCGTTCTTGGCCCCCGGAAGATAGCCGATGTCCTTTCCGAGCGGAACCACCGGACGGCTCACGAGCACTCGGGTATACTTCTTGTCTTCGAACACCTGCTTCAGGCCCGCTGCAATCGCGAGCAGGGTCTTGCCGGTGCCCGCTATTCCAACGAGCGTGACCAGATGGATGTTCTCATCGAGCAGCAGATCAAACGCCATTCGCTGCTGGTGATTCATTGCCCGCACCCCGGCGACCGCGGGCATCTTGTAGTCTACAAGATCGAGATTTCCGGTTTCCGCGTCATATCGGCTCAGCGCTGATTCTCCGTGTACGCGGTCATTGAAGATGATAAAGTGGTGCGGCGGGTAGGTCTCGTGCCATTCGAGATGCCCAGTCTCCCGCAGGGTCTGCAGGTTATCCTGAGTAATGTCCATTTCCGTGTATCCGGAGTAGAGCTTGTCGATGTTCACCTTCTGCTTTTCGTAGTCGACAGCCTTTATTCCGAGCGCCGTTGCCTTTACCCTTGCATTTATATCTTTAGATACAAAAAAGACTGTCTGTCCCTTATGCTGGAGATCGTATGCAGTCAGAATGATCTTGTTGTCCGCCTTGTCCTCGAGAATATCAGAAGGAACATCCCGGGAATGGGAAAGCCCGACGCGCAGAATCGAACCGTTTTCGATCTTCACGCCTTCGCTCAGATTACCCTTCTTCCCTGCTTCATCGAGGAAACGAATCGCCTGTCTGGCGTTCCTGCCCCGCTCGTCGCTGTAGGTCTTCAAGTGGTCGAGCTCTTCGAGTACCCAGAGCGGAATGACCACCTCGTTGTCCCGAAAGCTCAAAATGGCGTCGGGCCGGTGGATGAGCACGTTGGTGTCAATGACAAAGGTCTTCATCGGACTGGACATATCTTGATTATAGTTCGAACCAGCTCAACTTGAAAGAGGCGGTCGTTCCGTACTACCCTTGAATGTCTATGACTGTCGACACACGCAAACCGCTCATTGTTCAGGGTGATCGAACGTTGCTCCTTGACGTGCACGGTCCGGGGTTCGAGGAGGCGCGAGCTGAGCTCTCACCGTTCGCTGAACTCGAAAAGTCCCCCGAGCACATGCACACCTATCGAATGACGCCTCTTTCGCTGTGGAACGCCGCGTCATCCGGATTGGAAGCGGATGCGATTCTTGCGACTCTTCACAGCTTCAGCCGCTATCCGGTGCCCGAAAACGTCTCGTTTTTCATCCGCGACACTATTTCCCGATACGGAAAGATCCGCCTGGTGCAGACGGATCAGGACGGAATGCTGCTTCTGGTCACGGATGATCCCGCGCTCGAAGCAGAACTGGCTGCGCACAGGAAGCTTTCGCGGTACGTCGAGCCACATCCAGGCGGATTTCTCGTGCGTCTGATGGACCGGGGCAATGTGAAGCAGGAGCTCATGCACATCGGCTACCCGGTCAAGGACGAGGCGCCACTTGTCGATGGAGATCGACTCGAGATCACTCTCCGCAGCCGGACACTCTCGGGTGTTGCTTTTTCCATCAGGGACTATCAAAGAGAGGCGGCAATTGCATTCCAGGGCAACGGCCGACCGGGGACAGGTTTTGGAACTATCGTCCTGCCGTGCGGAGCGGGAAAAACAGTCGTCGGTATGACGGTCATGGACATGCTGCAGACGAATACGCTCATTCTCACAACGAACGTTGCGGCCGTACATCAGTGGATCGACGAATTGACCGACAAGACGAATGTGTCGCGGGAGGATATCGGTGAGTACACCGGCGACACGAAGAATATCCGGCCGATCACGGTTGGGACCTACCAGATTCTCGTCTGGCGGTCGAAGAAGGACGGTGACTACCCCCATTTTCGGATCTTTCGCGACCATCAGTGGGGCCTCATCATCTACGACGAGGTGCACCTTCTGCCCGCGCCGGTTTTCCGGGTAACCGCTGAAATCCAG
The DNA here is from genome assembly GCA_035530835.1 of Spirochaetia bacterium. GTDB lineage: Bacteria > Spirochaetota > Spirochaetia > DSM-27196 > DATKUC01 > DATKUC01. The sequence continues at coordinate 938 of DATKUC010000315.1, read as the reverse complement.
GCGGTTCGGCGTCTGGGCCTCACCGCGACTCTCGTGCGGGAGGATGGCCGGGAAGAGGATGTGTTCTCCCTGGTCGGGCCCAAGCGATATGATGTCCCATGGAAGGAGCTCGAGGCAAAAGGGTGGATCGCTGAAGCCAACTGCTATGAAATCCGGGTGGAGCTGCCGGAGGAGCTGAAGATCCCCTACGCGACTGCTGGCAAACGGCAGAAGTTCAGAATAGCAAGCGAGAATCCGCGGAAGCTCGATATTGCAGCCCAGGTGATCCAGAATCATCCGGAAGACTCGATTCTCGTCATCGGCCAGTACCTTGATCAGCTGTACGACATTGCAGCACGGCTCGAGGCACCGATTATCACCGGCAAGACGCCCAATCCGGAACGCGAGCAGATCTACTCAGACTTCAAAGCGGGAAAGATCCGGGTCATCGTGGTTTCCAAGGTTGCGAACTTCGCGATCGACCTGCCGGATGCATCGGTAGCTATACAGATTTCAGGAACCTTCGGTTCCCGGCAGGAGGAAGCTCAGCGGCTTGGCCGAATCCTCCGTCCCAAAGACAAAAACTCCTATTTCTATTCAGTCGTATCGCGCTACACTACGGAGGAAGTCTTCGGCTCAAACCGTCAGAAGTTTCTCACCGAACAGGGGTACAAGTATCATATTGAATTGTGGAATACATAGCTGATGGGTGACACCTCACGCTGGAGACACATACTCCTGACACTTGGCGACACAGCCTTTTTTGATATCATCCGCAATTACCTCGGTGAGGTAAAAACACCGTTCAACAAGCACGAGCTCATCTCCCGCCTGGAGAGTTTCCTGGTGAATAGTGAAAATCAACGATTGATCCTTTCACTTGTCGATGAAGAGGATCGACGTCTGCTGGAGGCGGTGGATGTGCTTGACGAACCGTCACACGAGCTGTTGTTTGCGTT
>DATKUC010000314.1:0-14210 GCA_035530835.1 Spirochaetia bacterium | reverse complement strand
CTGCTCGATACGCCGATAGGAGATGCGACGTTTGACGTAGTAATCGAGGCGAAACGTCTGCTCCGAGCAGGAGCGCTCGCATGCTCTGCAGCGGAACCGGCGGACGATCCCGCGCGAGGCGGTGCGGTAGCAGCCGTACTGAGAAAACCAGCGGTGAGAGCCGGAGCACCCGGGGAACAGAGGATGATCCGGGTTGTGGAACACACACTTCGGATAAGGACAAAACGGCGGAACTAACACAGGCATTCTCCATAACGAAGGGATACCTGGTACTACCGCTGTTTTGCACCGTTACTTCATCGCGCCCCCAAGGTTTGTGACACTACCTATCGCGTGATGTCCGGTTTTGTCCAGTCGATCGTATATCCAACCTTCTTTGCCAGCGCCTGCATCTGGGCATCGTCATGATAGAGCAGTGGAGCCGACGCCTCGCGGATGACGTTTCCCGCGCGCACGAAGCGGACCGCCTTGTGGTGCGCCGCGGTAATGGTTGAAGAGTTACCGCCGGCCACGTCGTGTACCCAGAGCTCTCCGTTGCACAGGCATACGTAGGTACTGTCGATGCTCTCCACCTTCACGAAGAACGCGGTACCACGCACGCCTCCGACGGCAGTCGGAGTGTAGACGCTGAACTCCTGGGAGGATCCCTGTTGCGCGAGATGTTTGAGAACAAGGGCGGCCGATCCGCTTGAGAGCTGAAGGCCACGCGCGGCACCGGCGAAGTTGATTGTGGCGTCGGTATTTGGTTGAATCTGGATGATGTTTCTGCCGGAAAAGGTTATCTCTGCGATTGATCCATTGCCTGTGGAAATCGTATCGTTTGTGTGGATTGTCTGACCAAGCTGGGCTGTTTTTCCATTCACATTTACCGTGCCGTCAACATAGTCAATTGTGCCGGTCACCGCAGCGGCTGTTGCAGCACCAGCTTGTGCAGTCGTTCCAGAGACCGATTTAGTAGATGCCGCCTGCGACGAGGCTGGTTGTTTCTGGCTGCAGGACAAAAATGCAAGGCCGACAACGGCGATCACGGCTATGGCATATTTCATGTTATCCTCCGGATCCAAGCGTAGACGCAAGACGTCACGGGAAGGTCACAGGTCGATAAACGATCTATCAGAAATGAAGCGGCCGGCTCCCGTCCGGAAGTCGGCCGCATGTTTATACTCAATTGGCCTACGCCATTATATTGACGTGTGCTCCAATTCCCGGGCCGAACTGACCGTTGGGGGAGACCTGCGGGGTCGCTCCTGACATTCCGCCGTCGTCTGAATCGCCGTCGTTTTCTTTTTCTCCGGCACCTTCCGTGCGTTGCATATTCAGGATCTGCGGTTGATGACTGGTATTGATAGGCTGTAGCATTGCGTACTCCTTCAGGACGGGTTCCTGACTTCAATTATCGGGATAAACTGCAATAAAGTCCACCTTTGCGGGACAATCAGGAAAAAAAGCGATCAAGGAAACGACGAGAGTGCTATTTCGTTGTCCTCCGGGTTGAAATTTCTTTGGTGAGTGCCTGGAGCGCAGCGCTGAACTGTGTGTCTGTTGTGTGCTCCACGGCTGCGGCATCGAGGGTGCCGAGCATGGTCGGACCGACGAGTGCGACGTTTGGCGAAACGGTCACCACATCGTCCGGTTTGATGCCCTTGTGCCAGATGGTGCGCCCCGAAGGGGTGAGCCACTCTTCGGTTGCCAGTAGCAGCGCCGACCCGTCGGGCATGGGGAACTGCGATAGCACAGTGCCGGTTCCGAACGTTGTCTGGCCGATCAGTTCGGCCCGATGAGCGTCCTGCAGGGCACCGGCGACGATTTCGGAAGCACTGGCTGTGCCCTCATTTATGAGGACAACCATCGGTGTGCGAGTGGCGACTCCGCCGGGTCGCACGTTACCGGGTGTGGTCCGGCCGGCTGCGTTGCGCATGAGCAGGACTTTACCGGACGAGAGAAACTGGCTTGCGACTCCGATTGCCTCATTCAGGACGCCTCCCGGGTTGTTCCTGAGGTCAAGCACGATGCCGTCCAGGCCGGCTGCATGGATTTGATCGAGTGCGGTCTGAAGGTCTCGGGTCACTCCCTCGCTGAACTCCGAAATGCGTACATCCCCAAAGGTGGTGCCCGGAATGCGATGCCAGGATACATTGTGAAGCGTTATCTTTGCCCGCTTCATGGTGATATCTGATATGTTTCCGGATGTTGGTTCAAAGATGGTGAGCGTAACCGGAGTTCCGATTTCGCCGACAATGTGCTGAACGACCTGCTGAAGGGGTAGTGATGCAACGCTCTTTCCGTCAACCTTGAGGATGACATCTCCTGAGTGCAATCCTGCCTTCTGGGCGGGCGAGCCGTCGAACGGGGTCACGATCGTGACCCGTCCGTTTTTCATCTGAATATCCATTCCGACACCGACATAGGCGCCGTTGGTCAGTGTCCGTTCCTGTCTCACCATGTCAGGGGTGAGAAATGTGCTGTGACCGGTGTCTCCGAGCGCATCAACCATGCCGGAGATCGCCCCATAGGTGAGCGGCGTGGATTGAATTGCGGCACGGTCCACGTAGACCTTGTTTATGGTGTTCCATGCATCCCGAAGCAACGAATAGTTGGGAGGGGCAGGGTCAGTCGTGTGATTTGCCGTCGATACCAGTGGTTGCCGGGAATACTGGTCGAGCAGCTTTCCTGCGATTAGGCCGACAACCAGTGCCACCGGAATCGCCATGATGATCAGAAAATTGTAACGAGTTCTCATTTCCTTGAATATAATTCCTGGCCGACCGACTATCAACGTGTTGCGCAGAATCAATCTGCATTGAGCGAGTCGAGCATAAGCGGGTGAAATGGCCCATTCGAAGCGACAATGTAGCCCGACTCGAGCCGGGGAGGGTTTCCCTGTCTGTCGGTTACCACCCCGCCTGCCTCCCGGGTGATGAGAGTCGCCGCGGCAAAATCCCATGGGTTGAGTCTCGATTCCCAGAAACCATCGACTCTGCCGCAGGCAACGTAGCACATATCAAGTGCTGCCGATCCGAACCTTCTGACCGCCATGACTCCGCGGTCGTAGAACGTCTCCATTATGCGAAGATTCTCGTGCGTTGCTTCGGGTTTCCCCGGAAAGAAACCGCTGATCAGTATCGCTTCACGATAGTCGGCGGTTCTGCTTGCGAATATTCTCCTGTCATTCAGAAAGGCGCCGCCTCCGGCGACTGCCGCGAAGGTCTCGTCGCGGAACGAGTCGGCGACTACACCGACGACGAGCGATCCTTCGTACGCAAGTGCTATCGAAACACTGTGAACCGGTATGCCGCGAAAGAAGTTCAGTGTGCCGTCGAGGGGGTCGATTATCCACTGAAATGGAGAATCGGAACTTTCGTACTTGCCCTCTTCGGCAAGCAGATTGTGGTCGGGAAACGATGCTCGAATAGTCTGTACGATTGCCGCTTCAGCGGCCAGGTCGGCGTCGGTTACCTTGTCGTGGGAGCTGCTCTTGCTCGAAGATGCGAATCCCGCACTCGCGTAGCGTCTGTGAATTTCTGTTGCCTTTGTCGCCGCCTGGAGTGCGACCTTCAGCATATCGGGGTAATTCTTGCTCATAGGACTCCTTCAGATAGCATCGTATCAACGGTTTGGCGAAAGGGCTACCGCAACGGGAGATTTGTGTGTCCCCGCGTGGCCCGGATCGTACTTGTCCTTCGTTCCCGAATCGCAGAAGATAGCACATGGTTCGTCTTCAGATACACCGCCTGCTGCCGTTCATGTTTCTCGCCGGACTCCTGTCTTCGTGCAGCAACGTGCCTCCGCGCATAGCGGGCCTCTACAGCCAGCTTGCACTCGTGAACAATCTGAGTGAACGCGCGGTTTACGAGCAGCTTTCTCTGTTCGTTCAGCCTGACAGCGAGAGCCGGCTGAGCGACATTGCCAATGTATACGTGATAAATGACGCGGCCGGACTTTACTGGACCCTTAATCCGGATACCTGGGAAAAGCGGGGCACCGAAGGTCAGTTCTGGATTGGCAGCAACGATCTCGTCATGTCCGATGGTTCGCCCATGCCGCGCGGCGAATATCGCGTGGTAATGACTGATCTCGCGGGGGCGAGAGCAGAGACAAGCTTCGTGCTGGATCCGGCGACAACCCCGACTTCGGGACTGGTGTTCCCATCACTTAAGATCTCCGGCAGTGAAATATCGGTGAGCAGCCCGGCCAGGTCCGCGGAGGTCACTGTGCTTGATCCCGCCGGCTCATTCTCGGCTCGACGGGAGGTTTCCGCGGGGCAGGTCTCCATTGACCGGATAATCGGCCGACCGCCTGAGCCAGGACGGCGGCTTGACCTGTACGTGAATGCGTACGATCAGCAGCACCGTCTGGTGCTGCTCACCGGGCCGTACGCGTACTGATTCGCGTCCGCTTCAATCCTGGGCGTCGTCCGAGGGTGTTTTCCGCGTCAACCTGAACAGTCGTTCAATAGTCTCCCGTGCCCGAGTACGAATGTCCTTCCCGTACCGCTGCGAAAAGTCGAGTGCCGCAACATCGATCGGAACGTTCGGTCCGAGCTTCTCTTTGAGCTGGTGCCAGTGCTTGACGATCCAGACGTACAGGTCCGCTGCCGTTCTTCCCGGGAAGCGGTGCAGCAGGCCCTCGCGTTCTATGATATCCACGATTGGCTTGTAGACATTGTTAAACCAGGAGATGAGCGCCGTCTCGAACGGAATTTCGTGCCGGTATTGCTGATTGATGTAGTATTTGTGGCCGTACACGTGCTGGATAACTTCGTCGTACCTACCCGGCGCGGTGAACACCAGCTCCTGATGCGGCACAAGCAGATCAAACCGGGTCTCCTCGTTGAACCGCCTTTTTTCGTATCCAATCACCTCATGCAGCAGTTCCCGTTTGTTCATGTTAGGGCGCAGCGTCACCTCGGAGCTCAATGAAACGACCTCCGCATCGATTGCCTGTACTCCCTGCGATCGGGCTACCGACACGCGGTGGTTGCCATCCCGCACAAAGTAGACTCCGCCAATCTCGTACAGCTTGATCGGCGGAAGAATAACCGACTGAAGATGGGCCTTGTCGACACGAGTCCATCGGTTTCGGAGGTATTCATGCTTCGGCAGAAACCTGCGGTTGAAATCGCGGTATCGTCCTTCGCTCCCGATGATGTGATCGATGGTGACTGTCTGCATTCCTCGATAAGTTTCACTTTTAGGCTTCAGAAGATCCTTTACCTCCTGAAGCGATAACATTTCGTCTTTGCCCGGATCAAGCAAGCTCATGATCCTTGACATTGTTTCCTGACCACGTGCCTTGTTGAAGTCCTGACTGGCTTCGTGGTCGACATAGCTACTCATGCACGATCCTCTCTGTGAATCTGTTGGCTTTCGGGGTTTTCCTGAGTCTGAGGCAGTGGGACGGCATTGCCCGTTTGTTCTCCGGAATTCGGAATATTCAGCACGTAATGGTCGTAGACGTTTATTACTGCAGTCTCATGATACGAGGTGATGCGTTGGGCGTTCAGATCGTAAAGGTGGATATGCCCATGAAGCAGGTAGCGCGGTTTGAACCACCGCATAAACCACAGGAAACTCTCGAAGCCTCTGTGCGGCGGATCTGCACGATCATGGATACCACGCGGGGGAGCATGAGTCAGCAGTATGTCCAGATACCTTCCGTGAACCATCTTGTTCCACAACATGCGTGGAATGAGCCGGGTAATTTTCCAGAACATCTGGAAATCGGTGAACTGATTTTCATCACCGTTATAGAGCATACTCCCACCCAGCCCTGCTATCAACAATCCTTGCTTAGTTTTAACAATTCTGCCGCCGATATAGGTCGATCCGTAGTAGTTGTTCAGGGCCGGATGTGGAAGAGTATCCTCCACGTCATAGTTGGAAGTGTGCCCCTTGAACAGGCTGAGCTTCTTCAAGTTATGATTACCAAACACAAAATACAGGTCCCGATTCATGCTGCCTGCAATGAACCCGAGATACTCCATGGGGAGATCTCCGGCGCTGAGCACAAAATCCACGTCGCGAAACCGGTCCTTGATCTGTGTGCTGTATACCAGAGGGTCAATGTGATCAGAAACGCAAAGAATCTTCATAATGGCTCCGCAGTGCTTTTTCAGGCATCAACTTGGTGCAGAAGTGTTTGCAGTTTGTCCTTGTTGTACAGATCAATCGGTCGCGATTCGGCAAAATCCATCGCAAGGCGCGAGAAACCGGAACTTGATACCATAATTCCGCGCGTGATGTTCTGCTTTTTCATCTCCTCGTGGAAGTTCCTGACAGTTGACTCATCGACCAGCTCGGTTGCGCGAAGGAACTGAATCAGCTGCGGAATCTTGCGCGTGTTTCGCCACTTGTTCTGCGGCTCGACAGCGACAATCATGCAGCCGTTCACGGATGGCGTCGAATCCCTGACTTGCAGCCCCATCGACATGGTAGCCGTGGTGCACATCGACAGGAACTCGGACTGATTCGCAGTGAGGAAATCCTTCACCTGGTCATCCGACTGGACGTCCTGATACTGACTCAGTTTTTCGGATACGTCCCTGAAGTTCTGTTTTTTCTGAAATATGAGCTGCCATTGCTCGATTGCCGCTTCTATGTTCCGGGACCGCTCATAGCAGACTGCCAGGAAGTAGCGGCCATACAGAGTGTCCTGCGAAGCGTCGTCCGGTGAGGCCTGCACGGCACGTTCGAGCTCCGAAATCGCGCGCTCGAGATTGTTGAGGCTGATGTAGCAGCCGCCGCGCTCGATCAGCGACTTTACTTTCAGCGACTGCTCGCGAGATGACTTCTCGAATGAGGCGATGGCAGCCATGTACTCGTGAGCGTCCTTCTGGAGGCGACCGAGGTAGTAGTGTGCCTCAGGGTTTTCGGGTTGGGATCGAATTGATTTTTCGAGCTCTGATCGTGCTTCTATTGGCCGTTTTGCGCGATATAATATGTGACCGAGACGAAAATGAGCTGCAGCGTGGCGATCATCAATCGATACCGACTTTTTGTAGAACTGGGCAGCCTTATCGGTCCTGTTCCGCTCTTCGAAGAGGCGGCCGACTTCGTAGTAGTTCGAAGCGTTCATCGGATCGAGTTTCATCAGCAGCAGATACTCTTTCAGCGCTTCTTCGGCCTGATTGAACTTCGCGTACAGTTCTGCTATCGTTCTCCGGAAGGGAATTTCCTTGCAGTACCCACCGAACATGCCTATCTGGTTGACAGTCTTCAGCTCCATGAGTGCCAGTTCCGGTTTCCGTTCAGCAAGATACGCCATGCCGAGAAAGTAGTGGGCGTCCGAATTGCGCGGTTCTTTCCCGATAATTCTGCGTGCGAGCTTGATAACCGGCGCTGTTCTGTTCTGCTTCAACAGGGATGCGAGGGTTTCCACCTGTTTCGGTGCGACGACCGAACGAACTATGAAAACGGTAAAGACTCCCACAGCCACACCGAGGATTACTATGAGTATGACGACAACCGGCATGAGCTACCCATCAATTGCGTTTCATAAATCTACCGGACAGAGTACCGGCTTTCCGCAATGGTGTCAAATCATTCACCGGGGGGAACATTGGAGTGATTAGACTGTTTTTCGGAGTCCTTCTTGCGGTATCAGTCTCACTGGCGCCGGTCGCGGCGAAAACACTGTTCGAACAGGGAGAAGCGCTCTACATGCAGAATAAGCCGGCACAGGCGGCGGTACTGCTGGAGAGTGCGCTCCAGAACGATTCAAGCAACGCGAAAGCGTATCTCTATCTGGGGATCTGTTATGAACAGATGGGACAGCATCAGAAGGCGATAGATACCCTCTTGCACGGTGCCTCGTATGCCTCCGGCACTCCGGGGGTGGATGCTGCCACCTTCTATTTCGACATCGGCAACAACTACCTTGCAATGGCCGACCTTACCCGTGCAGCCGATATGTACACCAGGGCGATTGCACTGAACAGTTCCTACGCGGCGCCCTATCTGAACAGGGCAAATGTGCGCGTAAAGACAAAGCAGTACGATCCTGCTATCGCCGACTATACCGTCTACCTGAATCTCGCCCCCTCTGATCCCCAGGCTCCGGAGATACAGAAGATGATCGCCCTGCTGAGCGGCGAAGTGACTGCCGAACAGCAACGAGTTGCGGAAGAGAAGAAGAAGCAGGAAGAAATTGCGGCAAAGCGGAAGGCACTTCTCGAGAATGTGCTCAATTCGCTGAACAACGCCGGGAGTGACACAAAGAACATGTCGGGTGGAAACGCGGCGATTCAGAATCAGACTGCGCCCCTGGAGATAGCACCATAGGAGGACAGATGAACAACCGGTTCATCCTGGCTGTTGCAGGAGGAGTGCTTGCCGCGCTTCTCCTCGCCGGCGGCATCTACTTGATTGTCAGTAAAGCACAGAACGGTGCTCAGGCGGAGCGGCAGAATAAACTTGCTCTGGCGGCCGACTATATGAAGCAGGGCGAGTTCCAGCGCGCTCTTGACCTGCTGGACCAGCTCCTGGTCCGGAATGCGAGTGATTCTGCAGCGCTCAAGCTGAAGGATCAGGTGATTGCGGCAAAAAAAGCAGCCGATCAGGCACAGCAGCAGAAACAGCTTTCGCAGCTCGAACAGCAAAACCAGGAGTTACGCAGTTCGCTGAGCCAGCTGAGTACCGATCTGAAATCGCAGAACCCGACCGATCTCGCCTTGCAGGCCCAGCAGGCGACTGCTGTTGCCCGTGCGAAGGAGGCCGAAGCGCGCGCGCAGGAGGCAGCGGCCCAGAGACAGCAGGCAGAGCTCGAGATCCAGAAACAGCTTGCGGCGCAGAAGCAGGCGGAGGCCGACCGGCAGGCTCAGCTTGCAGCGCAGCAGAAAGCTGCCGAGGCGCAGCGTCTCGCGGCACTGAACGCACAGGAGCGCGCCCGGCAACAGAAGCTGAATGATCTCATGAGCGCCGGAGCAAAGGCGCTGCAGTCCGGCGACTTCGCCGGAGCCCGCCAGGATTTCAACAACGCACTGGGTGTGCAGCCCAACTATGCGCCGGCACTTTCGAAACTCGCGCGCTCCTACTATCTTCAGGACCCGACGAACTCCTCGAACCTGCAGCAGGCGGTGCAGCTCGCAAACCAGGCAATCGCGCAGGACCCGAGCCTGTGGGAACCGCACCTTACGCTCGGACAGGTCTATCAGAAGACCGAGCTGTTCGACGAGGCGATAAAGGAGCTCAAGGCCGCTGCACGTCTGAATCCGAACGATGCTGAGGTGCTGTTCGAACTGGGTAACGCACAGTACCGCGCAGGGCTCTATCAGGATGCCCGATCGTCGTACGAGAATTGCGTGCGTATCAATCCCTACGTGGACAACGCGTACTACAATCTCGGAATTGCCGATCTGACGCTCAAGGATTCACAGTCTGCACTCGCGGCATTTCAGTTTGCCGCCCAGATCAAGCCGAAAGACGGTCGGGCTCAGTACCGCATCGGCTCGATCTACCTCGACAAGGGGGATGTGAATAACGCAGTCTCCTTCCTCAGGAATGCCGTCGGTGACGACCCGAATTCATCGCTCTATCAGTTCAGACTCGGTCAGGCTTACTATCAGGCGGGAACGCTCGACAAGTCCGTCGCGTCATTCAAGGCGGCGGTGGCGCTCAAGCCGGACGATCCGGTGAGCAACTACAATCTTGCGCTGGTTCTGTTTGAGCAGGGAAATGCGAGTGATGCTCTGCCATTCGTCCAGAAGGCGATTTCGACAAAGTCAGATGTGGCCGAGTATTACTACCTCCAAGGGCAGATCCAGGAGGCGATCGGGAACAACAACGATGCAATCACGTCGCTTACCGAAGCGATCAGGCGGAACTCGAAGTACGTGGACGCAATGGTGGAGCTGGGCAAAATCCTCGACGACATGAAGATGTACGATCAGGCGCTGAATTTCCTGCTGAATGCGGCATCGATTCAACCTGACTCAATCGAGGTAAACAACAATCTCGGGAACGTCTATCTTCACAAGGAGCTGTACTCGCAGAGTATCAGCCACTACAAGACTGCGATTGCGAAGAAGCCGAACGATACGCTCATGCGGTATCATCTCGCACTCGCATACATCGGCAGCAAGCAGTACACCGAAGCGCAGGCGGCGCTCTCGGACCTGATGAAGATCGACCCGAACTACTGGGAAGCGTATCACCGGATGGGTGAGGTGCTCATCGCCACCGGGGACAAGGCTGACGCAAAGACGATCCTTACTCAGCTGCTTCAGCGGAATCCGAAGTACGCGGACAAGGCAGCAGTCGAGCAGCTGATCGCCGGATTGTAGCGGAGAGAAGCGCGAACTGTATGCGATATGGCGGCAGTGCCGATTGGATTGCAGGCGCTGCCGGCCCGGCCGCTACACGGTACGACCGACGAGTGCGAAGAGCGCTTCGCGGCTCAGTTCGTGCCAGATCGGACGGCCGTGAGGGCAGCGCGGATTCTCGAGCGAGAGCGAGTTCTCGATGAGCATGACCGCGGTGACAGGATCCACCTGGTCGCCATCCATGAGTGCTGATCGGCACGCCATTCGAGCGTAAAGGTCGTGGGTGAGCTCCCCGCTTCCCAGTGAGATTTCCGTGAGTCCTCCCGCGAGCGTATCAAGCGCACCGGAAAGGGAGGACGGGACCGCGGTGATCTGCCAGGTGCTCAGTTTTTCAGCGATATCCACGTCAGACAGCGGTTCGATAAGAATTCCTTCGCTGCGCAGATCGTCCGTCCGGTTTCTCAGTTGGGCCGACTGCTCCGCTTCCACTTCAACTGCGTAGGGAACCAGCAGATTCTGAACTCCCGCCCGCATCCTGAACCGGTCAAAGAGCATCCGTTCATGTGCTGCATGCTGGTCGACCATGAGCAGTCGTGAATCCACCTCTGCTACAAGAAAGAGCCCCATGGACTGCCCGAGGTATCGAATACGAGACGGGCTGCCCGGGCTGAACTTCCGGTTCATGTCAAACACGACGTCCGGTCTTTCGCGAAGCTCGGCTGCACCGGATGCACGCGGGAATTCCGCTCGGATTGCCGGTGCGGGAGGAATCGAACCCGGAGTTCTGTCGCGCGTGATAGCGAGGTCAGGCAGGGTCTGCGGCCGGTCCGGGAGTCCGACGGTGAGGGAACGCCGGGCACTTGCGAGGAGGAACGAGCGGACAATCTCGACAATGCGATGATGGATTTCCGGCAGGTTGCGGAACCGCGCCTCGCGCTTTGCCGGGTGTATGTTGAAATCTACATTGCGCGGGTCGACTGTCAGAAAGAGAAATGCAACCGGATACCTGCCTCCGGGGAGATAGCCCTCGAATGCGTACTCAATTGCCTGTACAAAGGAGTACTCCCATATCCGGCGTCCGTTCACGAATGTCTGCACGTACTTCCGGTCGTTGCGAAAGGTGTCCGGAGTTTCGAGGACGATTGAACAGCTGAACCCGTCGCCGGAACCGCCGATTGCATGGAGAAAGTCGGCGTGTACGACCTCAGGCAGTGCGTGGATGAGCCGCTGACGGACGCTGTTGCCGAATGCTCGTTGACCGACATCGCTCCCCGGTTCCAGTGTCGGAGGAAGGAAGAACTTCAAATTGCCGTCGGTGAAGTAGCGGAACTCTACCTTCGGGAAGGCGAGTGCGCGGTCGGTAAGCACGAGCCGACACATCGCCGACTCGGCCGATGCAGACTTCAGGAACTTCCTGCGGGCAGGAAGCGAGTAAAACAGTTCGGCAACATCGACGGTTGTTCCCCGTCCGCCACGCCACGGTTCGAGCGCGAGTTTTTGTCCGCCATGCACGACAAGCCGTGAAGCTTCCGCCGGCGGCCCCTGACTGCTTACTATCTCGAGCCGCGAAACCGTCGCGATGCTTGCGAGCGCTTCGCCGCGGAATCCGAGCGTGGATGCTGAGAGAAGATCATCTTCAGTTTCGATTTTTGAAGTTGCGTGGGGAAGCCAACAGAGGTCCAGATCCTCCTGGTCCATGCCGAATCCGTCGTCGACCATGCGGATGCGCTTGATCCCGCCGGACTCAAGGTGCACCTGAATGTTCTGTGCCCCCGCATCGAGCGCGTTGTCGAGCAGCTCCCGCACAACTGCGTGCGGCCGGTCGATCACCTCACCCGCGGCTATCTTCCGCGCAACATCATCCCGGAGGAGGCGAATCCTCCGGGACGAGTCTATTTCTGTCATGTCGCGGCAAGGATACTAGAAGCCAATGCGCGTTTCAATGGTTACCGTCGGATTGAGAGAGGGGTTGCCGTACTTGTCGTAGATCACGTTTCCTGCCGAATCGTGACTGACCGCGGTTGCCACATCGAGAATCAGGTCGAGTGTCGGTGCAACCGGGTATACCAGCTCGCCCGATACGACCGTGTTCGCATCGAACAGCGCAAGGTGCTGATTCGGATCGTTCAGGAGCATCGGTATGAACTTAGTCCGCTCGTAGGATATCGAGCCGTAGAAGCCAAGCGGCAGCACCTTTGGATTGATCGACAGCTTCAGTTTCAGGTAGTCATTCGTGGCAAACTGGATCTGACCGTTCGTGTCCCATGTCCAGGGCCAGAAATAGCCCGCGGTAAAGTTCACTGCCTTGAAGAGGGAGAAGCCCGCTTCTCCGTAGATCCCCATCGTGCTTGTGTCATACTGCGCTGAGTTCGGCGAAGCGAGGTAGTTCAGGATATCCTGCGCATACTGTCCGCGCATTCGCTCGTAATTCGAATTGTAGAATGACGGCTGGAAGATCCCGTTGAAAAGCCGGTATTCGAGGCGGTAATTCAGCCCCAGGAGATTACCGAACAATCCGGTCTCGATCCCGAAGTTTCGCAGCGCGAATGCACCCGATGGGTTCGTGTAGAGTAGCGCTTCGGTGTGGAACCCCGAGGCGATTGCCGTGCCATTTACGGTGACGGGGTTTCGAATGTATGGCACGAGGCCCGCGATATCGCCGAACAGGATGACCGAAATCGGGTCGGTACTGATGACCGGCAGATCAAGGTCGAGCGCAAGATTCAGGAAGAGCGGGTTTGCGTCTATTGCATTGTTGATCGATGTCACAATGGACGAGGAAGTTCCGACGGGCAGAGTGGAAGTGGTCAGGCCGGAAGCGGGAGCAATGTCGGCGACCGAGGAGACTCCGATTGCCGCGGGGAAACTCTTTCCGAGCGGGCGGAAGTAGAATCTGCCGCCGAAGACTTGCGGATTCGCGAGATCGTTCACCACAGTCTCGAATCCGACGCTGGTGAAGTCGAAACCGAGATTCAGGCCGGTGCGGCGCACAGAGGGGAAGTCCGAATCGTTTGCGAAGTTCTGCATGAGAATGCCATGACCTATCGTCATGTCGTTCAGGTTTCCGATCTTCAGGAAGAACGGATCACGCTGTTTTCCATACTCGACATACCGTATCTTCAGCATGAGGTCCGTCAGAAAGTCCCTGGCACCCGAAATGAAGTTCGGCTGATCGGTGCCGAAGCTCCATTCGTTGTTGCCTGCAGGGTGATACCAGCTTCCTGCATCGAACAGATTCGATGAGTAGATGACAGGAAGATAGAGCGCCATTTTCAATTTGCCGATCTGAAAGTGTGGCTCGACGACAAGCTGAGAGTAGGTCGTGCCGTCTATGCTCACACCGCCGATTTCAAACGAAAGGTAGTTCCGCAGGAATGAGAGGAACCCTCCCTGATCCGAGGATGACGGCGGCGTCGCCGCGACCTTCTCCGGAGTTGAAGGCGTCGCGGGTTCGGTCGGCTGCGCTGCAGGCTGTGCGGCCGGCTGCGGAGTCGGGGTCTGGCCCGGAACCTGGGCGATATCGAGCTTCGTGAATGAAAGTCCCTTGAACAGATCAGTCATCTGGGAAGCTGAAAGAACGACCGCCTGAAACGAGGGAGCGAGTGCATCGGCGAAATGATTCGCGGCGACAGCAATCGCCTGGCCGCCGTTCTTGGTGAACTCCACCGTGCCTTCGCGAACAAACAGCGCGTCGGTCTTGCCGGGAATTACCTGCATACCGAAGTCGGTCCCGCGGACTCCGCCGACAGCCGAGTTCGTGCGGAACAGGTAGTTGGCTCCAGTTATCCGCGCCGCGACTGCGCGGAGTGAGCCGCTTTTGAGTGTGAAGTCATTCGCGGCGGCGCCTGCGTCTCCCTGCAGCGAGTTCACCGAGAAATCGGTGTAGGGTGCGAGTTTGATGATGGTACCATTTGGATCAAGCTCAAGTTCGGCTGTAGAATTGCGGGTCGAA
>DATKUC010000313.1:0-11054 GCA_035530835.1 Spirochaetia bacterium | reverse complement strand
GGTCGAAGATGGGTTTCGGACATTGGACGCGATGTAATTCTTCTGCCCTTTCTGCGGTAATAGTCAGTGAGGATCCGGCGGGCCGCCGAAAAACAGTAGGCGCGCCAGTGATCCTGCCCGACATTTGCAAGCTTCGGCAGCACCCGCTCGAAGAGTTCCTGGCAGAGATCCTCGGCGTCGACTGTTGAGGAGATGCGACTCTTGAGGAATTGCTGAATTTCCTGATATAGATTCTCGACTTTGCCGGTCATTGCACCACCCCGAAATTCCTCCGGCCGGTTCAGATGACCGGCATATATGCAATATAATGCATACGATTTCTCCGGACAAGCTTTCCCAATCCGGTGAACGCACTCTCCGCCCTGCGGGTATTTCTTGACAGGTGGAAAGGTCATGGTATACTGCAGGGAGTTGCGGAACTGGTCGCCAGCGCTTTGCCGAAAGGCGAAATCGGCTGATCCGGAACCGCGATAAAACAACTCACCACATTTAAGCTGCTTTCAGAAAACTTCAACTTTGGCCTTGCATCCGGCAGTATCGGTCTGTTCATCTGACCTGGGGAGCCGTTCCTGTGGGTTCCGGTGTGACGATTCTCTCCATCGCCTTGGAGGCTCGCGTTTCCCCGGCTCGATCAGCCGGAATCCGCTTCACATATCAAGAACGTTCACCCGAGGAGGAATTGAAATGGGCAAGAAGAAGACGTCAATCGGCACATGGGCCTATATCTGGGGCGGGTACAAAGAGGCTCCAATCGAGTTCGATGTAGTCCTAGACCGGCTACAGGAGCTTAAGTTCGATGGAATCGAGTTCGGAGCCTTTCCTCCGCACTTTAAAGAGAATACGGATGCGGCAAGAAAGAAGATCAGGAAGGCGCTCGCAGACCGTGGACTCGGGGTATCCGGAATTGCGGCCCCGACACCTTCCCCCGCAACGGCAAGGAAGAGCGAATATCTGGATGCAATCAAGGCGAGTCTGGATCTGTGCGCCGAAATCGGGTCACCGAAACTTCGAGTAGACACTGTTGATCCGCCGACCTCCATTCCCGGAGGGATGGACTATGAGACCTGCTTCGCGAAGGTTGCAGATCTCTGGAATGCGACAGCCGAAGAGTGCGCAAAGCGCAACGTGAAGTTGATATGGGAATTTGAACCGGGTTTTCTTTTTAACAAACCGAGCGAGGTAGTCCGTCTCACCTACAGGGTCGAGCATCCGAACTTTTCGGTGCTGTTCGATTCCTGCCACGCTCATATGTGCGGAGTGCTCGCATCACGCCAGATGGGCACGCCGGAGATCCTCCCGGGTGGAGTGGTCCAATTTGCGCATATGCTCACTGGAAAGATCGGACACATTCATCTCATCGATTCCGACGGAACGCTCCATGGCAACGAGACGAGCACCCATGCTCCTCTGGGGACCGGTGTGCTCGATTTCTCGAAGATACTGCCGGCGATAATCGATGCCGGGTATGTCGATGAGTGGTGGCCGGTGGACCTCTGTTTCTGGCCGAATGCACTGGATGTCACTGCCGACAACAAGAAGATGGTGGACAAGCTGATATCGCAATACGCCTGACAGGGGGGACTCAATGTCGGACACAATGAAAGCTCAGGTATTCTACGAAGCGGAAAAGATGCGACTCGAGCAGATCGCAATTCCGAAGGTGTCAAACACCGAAGTACTCGTCAAGGTGAAGAACGTCGGAATCTGTGGTTCGGATGTCTCCTACTACTACGGGATGAGTCCGGTCGGCACCTCATCCGGCAAGGGACCTCTGGTCCTGGGCCATGAGTTCACCGGCGAAGTTGTCGAGGTAGGATCGGTCCCCCGGTCAATGGGTCTGTTCAGTGTCGGTGACAGGGTTGTCGTAAATCCGGTGCAGTACTGCAACGCGTGTGAAGACTGCGCCTCCGGCAACACCCATTTCTGTCAACATGGCACCGTGCCGGGCGTTTCAGTCAACGGAGCGTTTGCCGAGTACTGCCTGTCGAACTATACGGGACTGTTCAAATTGCCGGACAACGTAAGCTTTGCCGCAGGAGCCTGCATAGAGCCGCTCGCATGCGCCGTCAACGGCATGAACAAGCTGGACATCAGGCCGGGACAGTTCGTCGCGATATTCGGCCCGGGTCCCATCGGCATCATGATGGTGGAGATGGCGAAGAAGGCGTATGGCGCGGGAAAAGTTGCGCTCATCGGCACAAGAGACTACCGGCTCGAGGCGGGGAAGAAGGCGGGGGCGGACTATCTTTTCAACGACAAGGAGAAGTCGTCAAAGTACTTCGTTCCTGATCTCAAAAAGGCGATAGCCCAGGTGACCGGCGGCCGACTCGCTGACAGGATTATCGTTCCCACAGGCTCAAACGAAGGCTTCGAGCAGGCAGTGGAGGTCGGCGGGAACTGTTCGATCATCGTCCACTTCGGTCTCCCGGATGGGGATGCGGCCTTCAAGATACCGGCGTTGAGTTTTCATACAATGGATAAACAGATTCGTTCGGCGTGGCTTGCCCCCGGTGTCTGGCCGCAGACCATCCGGATGGTCGAAAACGGGCTGGTGGACCTCGAAGGGCTCGTAACCCACACTGCCCCGCTCGAGGGAGCGGAGAAGGCGATTCGCGATCTTCGAGAACGGGTCGGGAATCCGATCAAGTGCGAGATAGTTCTGTAGTTCAAGGAGCGGACAATGAAAATCGGCGTGAACACCTGGGTCTGGGTTTCTCCATTCAGTACTGAATCATTCAAATTGATACCGAAAGTCCGCGAGATGGGATTTGATATCTTCGAAATTGCGGTCGATGATCCTGCAATTATCGACGCAGTCCTTCTGAAGTCGATGCTTGCCGACAACGGTCTTGCAGCGACTGTATGCGGCGCTTTCGGACCGTCGCGGGATATTTCAAGTGAGGACCCAGCAATCCGACGAAACGGGAAAGAGTACATCTCAGAGTGTATTCGGTTCGCCGAGCAGATCGGAAGTAAGCTGTTTTCGGGGCCCGTTTACTCGGCGGTGGGGAAGACCAGGATGGTACCGGAAGATCAGAAGAAGCGCGAACGCGCCTGGTGCGTCGAGAATATGCGGGAAATCGGCGCACTCGCCGCGGACAGTGGAGTAACGGTTGGAGTTGAACCGCTGAACCGGTTCGAGAGCGACATGATCAATCTGGTCGAGCAGGCGGTATCACTCGTGAAGGAGGTCGGAAGCCCGAGCTTCGGCATTCACATCGACACATTTCACGCCAACATCGAAGAAAAGAGTATACCCGATACAATCCGGAAGCTCGGGCCGAATATGCTCTGCCATCTTCATGCATGCGAAAACGATCGCGGAATACCGGGGACCGGTCATCAGGACTGGACCGGGATTCGGGATGCACTGCGCGACGTGGACTACAAGGGTGCCGCGGTCATCGAGTCGTTCACCCCCGGCGCTGTCGAAATCGCGAAGGCGGCATCCATCTGGCGGCCGCTCGCCCCGTCGCAGGATGAACTTGCGCGGCAGGGCGGCGCGTTTCTGCGGAAGCTGTTCGGCTGAGTCAACTTCGCGAACGGGAGGATAAGTCAATGGCAAAGATAGCAATGATCGGGGCGGGTAGTCTCATCTTCTGCAAGACGCTCATGTCCGACTTCCTCGCGACCAAAGCGCTTGAGGGAAGCGAATACCGGCTGATGGCGCTCACACATCGCAGACTCGACAAAATGAAAGATTTTGTCGACCGCATGGTCAGGGACAACGGCGTACCGGCAACAGTCACCGCCACCACGGATCTGACGGTTGCGCTCAAAGACGCCGACTACGTGATTGTGATGATACAGGTAGGCGGAGTCGACGCGTTCCAGTCTGACTATGAAATCCCAATGCGCTATGGAGTCGACGACTGCATCGGCGATACGCTCGGACCCGGCGGTATCTTCCGTGCCCAGCGGCACATTCCGGCGCTCCTGGAAATAGCCGCAAAGATGCGTGAACTCTGTCCGAAGGCGTTGCTCCTGAACTATGCGAATCCCATGGCGATGTGCTGCGGGGCGTTGGGCACCGTTGACGGGCTTCGATTTGTGGGACTGTGCCACGGAGTCCAGACGACGATGGATCTGATCTCCTCCTATGTCGATGTGCCCAAAGAGGAGATCGATTTCGTTGCGGCAGGGATCAATCACATGGCGTGGTTTCTCCGCCTCGAGCGGGACGGACGGGACCTGTACCCGCTTCTGAAGTCGAACTTCGAGAAGCCGGGTTACTATGTGAATGAAAAGGTGCGGGGGGAGGTGATGCGCCACTTCGGCTACTTCATGACCGAAAGCACCGGTCACCTGTCGGAGTACCTGCCGTATTTCAGAAAGAGCCAGGCGGCGCGCGATTTGTACTGCGACGAGCCGGGCTTCGGGGGCGAGAGCGGGGCGTATTACCACTACTGCCGCATGATCGACGACAAGTTCCAGACACTCGATCCGTTGTCGATCGAGTCCACGAAACTCGGACCGAGAAGTGCGGAATACTGTTCGCACATCATCGAAGCGGAGGTGACGGGACAGCCGTTCCGTTTGAATGGCAACATCAGAAACGATGGGTTCATAACGAATCTGCCGGACGGTTCATGCGTCGAGGTTCCGATCTATGTCGACCGCACGGGTCTGCATCCTACCCACATCGGGGCGTTGCCGCCTCAGCTCGCCGCATTGAATATGACGAACGTGCTGGTGCAGCAGTTGAGTGTTCTCGCGGCGCTTTCCGGTGACACCGAAACACTCGTGCAGGCTGCTGCAATGGATCCACTCACTTCCGCGGTCCTGACGTTGAAAGAGATTCGCGAAATGACTTCGGAAATGCTCGAGGCGCAGAGGACGTGGCTGCCGCAATTCACGGGGAAGAGGGTCCGCGAGGTTCCGACCATCTCCATTCCCGCCGATGTGAAGCGACGAGGAGTGCCGACGGATCCGGCGCTCGCAGTCGCGAACCGATTCACGCGACTCGCCGAGGTGTAGAGCTCAAGGTTGATGAACATCAGAAAGAATGTCGCCGTCATTGTTGAAACCTCAAATGACTACGCCCGGGGAATTCTGCGGGGCATACATGAGTATGCGCGAGTGCGGCCGGACTGGACCATCTACCTCACCGAGCACGGGCGGCACGAAATTGACGAATCGTTCGCGGGAAACTGGAAGTTCGATGGTGTGATTGCCCGGGTCGAAACTGAGCTCACCGCCCGGATCATATCGCTCATGAACGTTCCGACGGTTGACGTGAGTGCCGCCCGCCTCATCCCCGGTATCCCCTGGGTCGAGACCGATGATGAGGCGATTACCCGGCTCGCTATCGAACATCTGCGGGATTGTGGACTGCAGAATCTCGCGTTTTTTGGAGATCCGTTCTACAACTGGTCCCGGTGGCGCCAGGAGAGCTTTGAACGTCAGCTCCGCGACTCCGGTGGAGCGCTCTCCGGCATATACAATCTTCCGGTGCGAACAGAACCGAAAGTGAGGTGGTGGACTCAGCGAGAGAAGGTTCGTGACTGGCTTTTCGCGCTGCCGAAACCGGTCGGGATATTTGCGTGTTACGACGCGTGTGGACAGCAGCTTCTTGAGATATGTCGATACTACGGAATCATGGTTCCGGAAGATGTCGCGGTGGTCGGTGTCGACAACGACGAGCTGCTCTGCGAGCTCGCGACGCCATCAATGTCGAGTGTCATTCCCAATTCCGGCAGAACCGGGAGCTTTGCGGCTGAACTGCTTGACAGAATGATGCGGCAGGAGGAGCTTCCGGCGAGGAAGTATTCCATCGAGCCCCTCGGGATTCGGAAACGAGTGTCGACCGACGTACTCGCCGTTGCCGACGCACATGTCGCCGAGGCGGTCGCCTTTATCAGAAAAAGTGCACATCGGAATATCTGCGTTGAGGATGTTCTGAACATCGTTCCGCTGTCACGACGGGTCCTGGAAGCTCGATTTCGCGCGGCCCTGAATCGGACGCCACATCAGGAGATACTCAGAGTCAGGACGAACTGTGTCCGCGAACTTCTGCTCGAGACTGAGATGTCGCTGTCTGAAATCAGCGAGGCTATCGGCGTGGCACATACAGAATACCTTAGTGTATTCTTCAAGAAAGAGACGGGGATGACACCGAAGGAGTATCGCGAACAGGCGCGAGGTCGGCCACCGATTCACATTTCGCCATAACGCGATGAGACCAGCGGTAAAAAATCTCATTTATCCAGCGCGTTTTTTCATGTACGGCTACAGAATTCTCGCATACAATATTCTAAGAGGGATAATATGGAAAAAGTGCGAGTTGGTCTCATTGGACTTGGATTTGGATCGGAGTTCATTCCAATCTATCAGGCCCATCCTCGTGCCGAAGTTGCAGCAGTCTGTCAGCGAACAAAGAGCAAATTGGATTCGGTGGGGAATCGCTTCGCGATAGAAAAACGATATACCGATTTCCACGATCTGCTTTCGGACCCCGAGGTCGACTTCGTCCACATCAACAGTCCTATTCCTGACCACGCTCCTCAGACAATTGCCGCTTTGAAAGCGGGAAAGCATGTCATGTGTACCGTTCCCATGGCGACAACACTCGAGGAGTGCCGCGCAATCGTGAGCCTGGTGAAAGAGACCGGCCTGAAGTACATGATGGCGGAGACCGTGGTCTATAGTCGCGAATATCTCTTTGTCCGAGAGCTGTATGAGAAAGGCGAGCTTGGCAAGATTCAATATATGCAGGCATCTCATCCCCAGGACATGGAAGGATGGCCCGACTACTGGAAGGACATGATCCCGATGCACTATGCTACTCATGTAGTCAGTCCTTTGCTCGCAATGGTAGACGGTCTTGCTGAATACGTAAGCTGTTTTGGATCCGGCACCATAAATGACGAATGTGCGCAACGATCCGGGAACAAGTTCGCCGTTGAATCCTGTCATATAAAAGTAAAGAACTCGGATGTCGCGGCGCACATCTGGCGCTTCCTGTGGGATACGGCTCGCCAGTATCGCGAGAGTATCGATGTATACGGCACAAAGAAGTCATACGAATGGCCGCTGGTGTCCGGTGAGCTTCCGGTGCTGCATACAGCGAAGAAACCGGAACCGGAGATCGCTTCCCGCGTGGAGGTCCCCGACTACGCTCATCGGCTGCCCGAGCCGATCCGCATGTTTACTCGCGGGGTCACCGACGAGGGGCATCTTTCATTCATACAGGGCGGTGGACATGGCGGGTCGCATCCGCATCTGGTAAATGAATTTGTTACCGCACTTATTGAAGATCGGGAGCCATTCCCGAACGCCGAACGGGCTGCCAACTGGACCTCAGTTGGAATTTGCGCGCATCAGTCGGCATTGATGGGTGGCACTCGAGTTGATATTCCGGACTATTCGATTCTGTCCTAGGCCGAAGTCTTAACATTGCACGAAGGAGGTGCTGGGGGTGCTGCGCTTCCGGCAGTTCTCTCCAGCCAGTTCTGCATGGGCGAAATTCTGCGTCTGAACAGCATCTCAAAGACCTTTCCCGGCGTGCGCGCACTTCAGGACATTTCGTTTGATCTGCAGGAAGGTGAGGTACACTGCCTGTGCGGCGAAAATGGTGCGGGCAAATCGACACTCATAAAGATACTCTCCGGCGCCTATCAGCCTGACGAAGGCGGGCAGATAGTTTTCGATGGATTGCCGGTTACGCTGACGCCGCATCTGGCAATCTCAATGGGTATCCAGACTATCTACCAGGAGCATGTTGTCTTTGACAACCTGAGCATAGTCGAGAATATCTTCACCGGATCCGAAATTGTGCATCGCGGAGTGCTGCAGAGGGCCGAAATGCGGGGAAAGACCGAAGAGGTTCTCCGCTATCTCAACAGTGATCTGAATCCGGACGACAAGATGAGCAGCCTTTCGAGCGGCGAACAGAAGACTGTCGAGATTGCAAAGGGGCTGGTATTCAAACGGCGCGTCATCATTCTGGATGAGCCGACTGCCTCCTTTTCATCTGCCGAAATCGACAACCTCCTGGAAATCATCCAGACAGTCAGAGAGAGCGGGATCGGGATTATCTACATCTCCCATCACCTTGATGAAGTCTTCAAAATCGGCGATCGAATAACCGTCCTGCGGGACGGTCAGAAGGTGAGTGAGTACGAACTGAGCGGCCTGACCAAGAGCAAGCTGATAAAGGATATGGTTGGCCGGGACCCCTCGACGTTCTACCAGCGTGAAAGCGTGCCCATCGGCGAGGCGATTTTTGAGGCGCGCGAAGTATACGGCAACGGGGCAAAGGGGATCTCTTTCACGCTACGGCGCGGTGAGATTCTGGGGATCGCCGGGATGGCTGGTTCAGGACGTTCGGAACTCATGAATGTGCTGTTCGGAAGCGCTCCGCTTGACAGTGGGCACATTCTCATCAACGGCAAGGGCGTCAAGCACGGGACCCCGCGTGATTCCATCAGGAACAGGATGTGCTTCATTACCGAAGACCGGCAGAACACGGGCCTCTTTCTTTCTCAGACAATCGCGCAGAACGTCGTGCTGGCAAATCTGGTCAACACGAGTGGTGTGCTCGCCATGCCGCGGGATGATGAACGCATTGGCGACAGTTTCGTGGGGCGCCTGAACATTCGAACCGGCAGTTCCCGCACCCGTGTAGTGAACCTGTCCGGCGGCAATCAACAGAAGGTGGTCCTCGCGAAATGGTTCAACACAAATGGCGAGATCTTCATTTTCGATGAGCCGACAATCGGTATCGACGTCGGCTCAAAACAGGAGATCTATCAGGTCATGGTGGAGCTGCTGAAGGAAGGAAAGGCCATCATCATGGTGTCTTCGGATATGCCGGAGGTAATCTCGATGAGTGACCGGGTTCTCGTCATGAAGGATGGACAGCTGGCGGCGGAACTCACGAAGGATGAGATATCCGAGGAGAATATTCTGAGATATTCAATTGGAGACAGGACAATATGATGCAGGAACAGTCAGTGGACCGGAAACCCGAGGTCAGAGCATCGGTTTTCAAGCAGCACGAAAACCTGACGGTACTTACGATATTTCTCGGGTTTGTCATCATCATCGTTCTGCTTCAGCTCATCACCACCGGCGGATCCCGGTTTCCCACCTTCATCAGTCCAGTCAACCTGATGAACATTCTTCAGCAAGTGGGAGTGCCGGGGATCGTCGCTGTCGGCATGACAATCGTCATGATCTCGGGCGGTATCGACCTTTCGGTCGGCATGCTCGCTTCGCTCGTATCCATCGTCACGGCTCTCGGCATTTCGAAATGGCATCTTGGAATATTCCCCTCAATCCTCGTGGGCGTGAGCGCGGCGGTAGTTCTCGAGTCGATGATGGGCTACATCATCTCCCGGACGAAAGTTGAGTCGTTCATCATTACCCTCGGGGGCATGATCACATTTCAGGGAATCGCACTGCTTCTGTCCCATTCGCGGGAAGTAGTCATGAAGGGCGAGTTGAACTTTCTCACGGCGAACCTCATTGAGGGAGCAAAGGATCCGGTCACCGGACTCGATCTCCGGCTCCCGCCCTATGTTCTGGTTTTTCTTGCGATCGCACTGATCGCCGGATTGCTATTGACATATACGAAATACGGCAGACGGATCTATGCGGTTGGCACCAATCCGTATGCGGCATATCTAGCAGGAATCAATGTCAGGAACATGAGACTTTCAGTTTACGCGATCATCGGCTTTCTGGTCGGAGTCGGATCAGTCATGCTGCTCGCCCGCATAAATACCGGCATCATTACGCTCGGGCAGGGGCTCGAGATTGATACCATAGCGATGGTGGTAATTGGTGGCACGGCTTTGCGCGGCGGCAAAGGCAACATTATAGGAACATTGATCGGGGTGTTTTTTCTCGGGTCGATCGGAAACGCCATGAACATGCTTCGTCTCCCCTCGGAGGTGCAGTACGTCGCGAAGGGCCTAGTCGTCATCATCGCGGTGTCTGCGGGAGATGTGTCATCGAAGGTGTCCGAGTATATGACGCGAAGAAAAGATCAAGCGACAGCTCGTTTGAAGTCAGTCGGCGAAAGGAGGTGAAATTCGAGGGACATTCAAACGAAATAGTGATCGCAGTCCGATGAGGGCGCGATATTCAGCAGGGGAAAAAAGAGGAGTGAATTTATGAAGAGGTTATTGGTTCTTTCATTGTGCCTCGTTGCACTTGCAACCTCGGCGTTTGCCGGCGGAAAGAGTGAAGCGACAGGCAGCAAGTCTCAGCAGAAGGTTATCGGTTACTACATGGACGCGGCCGATGACTTCTACAAAGCAGGTTTCGAGGTCTTCAAGACTCTCGCAACGAAGGAAGGCTGGCAGGTGCTCGATGTCGTAGGACAGGGTACCGCTCCGGAGCAGGTTGCGGCAGTCGAGAACTTCATTACGCAGAGAGTCGATGCGCTTCTGGTGGTCCAGAACTCTCCGGAAACAACGTCCCAGACGCTGAAGCTTGCGAAAGCAGCCGGGATCCCTGAGTTCCATCTTACGCATAATCCGCCAGATGAGCCCGGACTTGCCGGGTTTGCCGGATACGACTGGGTGCTCGACGGTGTGATGGCAGGAGATTCGGCCATCAAGTCGGGTGTCAAGAAACTGATCATGATCGAAGGGAAACTCGGACAGGGAACTGCAGCCGGACAGACACAGGGGTTCCTGGAAGCGTATCAGAAGGCGGGCAAGGATATCGGAAACTTGCTTCAGAACGTTGGAGTCAAGGGAGCCGGTGGCAAGGACCTTCAGATCGTATTCTGGGGTTCAGGCGGATGGTTCGCCGATCCTGCAAAGAAAGTGATGCAGGACGCAATTACCAGCCTCGGTCCGAACGGATTCGACGGTGCCTACGTGCAGAACGATGAGATGATGGCCGGAGCGCTTCAGGCTATGCAGGAAGCAGGACTGGATACCAGCAAATACTGGCTTGGTTCAAGCAACGGCAAAGAGAAATCGTGGAAATGGGTGCAGGACGGAACGACCACAATGGACGTGAACGAGACCCCGACCCTTGAGGCGGAAATCGCGTACCAGCAGATCAAAGCCTACTTTGCCGGGAAACCGTACAAGAAA
>DATKUC010000312.1:0-13417 GCA_035530835.1 Spirochaetia bacterium | reverse complement strand
GCGCGGTGTCCGAAGGTGATGGAGAAGTGCGCAGTCGCGCCGCCTCCGTTGCGAGAGTATCGGCCGGGGCAGCAGGCTGCATGCTGGTTGTACGAATAGTGGGTAAACGATGGAAGAACTGATTCGCGTAAGTAACCTGGTGAAAAACTTTCCCGTGCAGAAGGGAATTATCGATCTGCTGTTTTCCGGCAGCGGGCAGCAGTACGTGCATGCCGTGGATGACGTATCATTTTCGATCGGGAAGGGCGAGGTTCTGGGACTTGCCGGTGAGAGCGGCTCGGGAAAATCGACAACCGGGCGGTTGCTGCTTCGCCTTCTCGAGAGGACCGCGGGCAGTATCTACTACGGCGGCAAAGACATCTCGACGATCGGTCAGGAGGAGATGCGCAAGTTCAGGATGAAGATGCAGGTTGTATTCCAGGATCCTGATTCATCTCTCAGTCCGCGGATGTCGGTGGGCGATGCGATTTCCGACCCGCTCCGGATTCACGGGCTGTCAAGCGGACGTGAAGCCAGGGAGACTGCGCTGCGGCTTATGGAGCGAGTCGGGCTCACGCCTGCGGAATTTCTCTATCGCAAATATCCCCATCAGCTTTCCGGCGGACAGACTCAGCGGGTCGTTCTTGCGCGGGCGCTCGTGACGAATCCGGAGTTCGTGGTCGCAGATGAGCCTATCGCAATGGCCGATGTGTCGGTGCGCGCGATGATCCTCGAGCTGATGAAGGAGCTCAAGGATGAGTTCAGCCTCACCTATCTGTTTATTACCCACGATCTTGCCACCGCAAAGTATCTGTGCGATCGGATAGCGATAATGTATCTCGGAAGGATCGTCGAGATTGGCTCAAAGGACGAGGTGTTCCGCCATCCACACCATCCCTATACAAACGCGCTTCTTCAGGCGGTTCCGGTCCCCGATCCACGCCTTCGGCGCAAGGATGCGGTTCCGCGCGGTGAGATTCCCAGCGCGATCAATCCACCGTCAGGTTGCCACTTTCATCCGCGCTGTCCCTTTGCAGTCGATGCATGCAAGGTTGGACGGCCGCCGCTTCGTGAAGTGTCTCCCGGCCATTTCTCCGCGTGTATACTCGAAACAGCTACTCCGCAGTCCTGAACTTCATCAGCTCAAGATTGAGAGACTCACTCAGGCTGCCGAGCCGTTCGGCTCCTTTCATGACGTGATCGATCGCGTTGGCGATCTCCTCTATGCCGCCGGTGATTTCAATCATGCCGTGGTTCACATGTTGAGCGATGGTGGCCGTACTCTCCATCCGAGTCCGTATGTTGGAAGTGCTTTCGTTTATTGCATCCGATCCGGTTCGTACACGGATTGAAAGGTCACGAAGCGCATTCATTGCCTCAAGTATCTGATCTCCGCCCAGACGCAGCTCATTCATTGAGGAGAAGATCTCAGTGAGCGATGAGTGGAGTCCCTTCACTTCGCGGTCGACTGCATCGAACGCGGCGGACATCTGAGTTCCTGACTCGTTTGTGTGGCTGATGGTTTCGATGATAGCTGAAAGAATGCTCGAAATCTGCTGAGAGTTCTCCGCCGAAGCTTCAGCAAGTTTGCGAATTTCATCAGAGACGACTGCGAAGCCGCGACCCGCATCCCCCGCATGTGCTGCCTCTATCGCAGCGTTCATCGCCAGCAGGTTCGTCTGGGACGAAATCCCCTGAATAATGCCGGTAATCTCCTGAATATCCCCGACGCTTTCATTGATCTGCTTCACCAGATCGAGGGTGGCGAGCACCCGTCTTCCGCCTTCGGATACGGATTCAAGCAGCGTATCCGCGCTTGCCCGTCTCCGATCGGTCACTTTTGCAATGTTGTCGATCGAGGCAATCATCTGGGTGACTGATGCAGTTGATTCCTCGACCATCGTGCCCTGCTCCTGCACCTCGCTGTCGAGTGCGGAGATGCTTGCGGTGATCTGTTGGACGGCGTCCGAGGATGATGTCATGTTCTCATCGAGCGTGGAGAGACTTGAGCGTATTGTGCCTGAGTTCTTGTCGATCTCGTTGCTCGATGCCGAGGTCTGTTGCGTCATTGCGATAAGCTCTTCTTTCAATTTGACGTTCTCGAGCGAGACATTCTGCGCAGTGTTGAGTGAAGTGCGAAGCGATGACACGAAATTGTTCAGGTTCATCGAGAGTCGGCCGATCTCGTCCTTCTGTTTGACTGAAATTGACTGCGTAAGGTCACCGTCTGCAATCGCGGCGGTTGCGACTTCGATCTTCTTCAGAGACTTGACGATGTTCGCTGCCACGCGAAGTGCAAGAAGTATCGACAAAAGCAGCAGGGCCGCAGCCACGGCGATTGCAACCGCCGCGCTGCGGGCAGTAGCGCTTCGTGCGGCGTTGCTGATCGTGAGGTACTGGTCTCCAATTGTGGAAACCGCGACCGACAGCGCACCCGATAACTGATCGATGCCGGAAATCAGATCGGAAGCCGTCGAAGCAAGCGGATCTGAGCCGCCCCGGGGAACCGCGAGCACGAAGGATGAGGTGCTTACGCCTGAGTTCTTTACTTTCTGGTCGAGTTTGGAAAGAAGATCCTGAAGTGAGGTCGCCGAACTCTCGAGGATACCGTTGATCTGGTCTACCGCGGTGAGCGACTCGCGGACCGAATCGCTGATTGTCGGAAGAACCTTCAGTGAGTGTACTGCCTGAAACGCCACGTGAGTATCATTCACCGCGTTGCTCAGTTGCACTTCCTGGGGAGCGAGCTGAGTTGTCGCGAGACGATTTGCCTGAAAGCCCTCGTTGTAGAATGCGGCTCGCAGCGCGAGCAGGCTCTGTTCTTCTGTCCCGATTGCGGACGCGTGGAAGTCGAATGTGAGGTAAGTTCCCGCACTCAGGCCGAACGTAACTGCCAGAGTTGCAATCAGGAGAAGAAGTTTCGTGCGTATGCTCATCTTTGCCTCTCTGTGGAAGACCGGAGTGAAATCATCCTATACCGGAATTCCGTGCGATGGAAGTCGGCCGCGTTCAGTTCCGGCTCTAAAGAGAGAAAGTATATAAAAGATGTTGTTGATGTAAAAGAGGTATGAAAGTCGCTATATGTAAAATCGAAAAAGAACAGGATTTTACTCGGATTTTCTTGACAACTGAAGATTTGTTATTTACAATACCAATATCCTTTGATCAACCATATGATACGCGAGTGAGGACGATGCGAGAAAGAAAGAACGTCGCAGAGAAAATCGAAGAGTCTCTGGTTCCCGAAATTGAACGGGAAGAGCAGAACCTTGCCCGGGAGCTGGTTCAGGCGCGGGAGGATGCCGCAGGCCGGCTGAAGGCAGCCGAACGCGAGGCGGCGCGCATAGTCGAGGTCGCGCAGGTGGAGATAGAAGGGGAGGTCGCCCGGAAGCGGCAGGAGCTTCTTGAGGGAGTTGATGCTGTGATAGAGCGGGAGCTCGAGACCTATTCGGACGAGCTTGCTTTGCTCCTCGAGAGGGCGCGCAATGCGGAGGAAGGAGCGGTTTCGATGGTAGTCGACCGACTGTTTTCTCCGGAGGGAATTCCATGATCAGCCGAATGAATCGCATTGAAATCGTCGGTCCGCTCGCACTGCTCGATCCGGTTCTCCTGACCGTTCAGAACCGCGGTGTTCTCCACATCGAAGAGATTCCGCTCGCTGCATACGGGGAGAGGGGATTGCTTCACCGCGTCTCCCTGTCCGAAGAGCAGCTTTCCGAACAACGTCAGCTCGGAGAGCTCCTTGAAATACTTGGAGACTCTATCTCTCACATTCCCGAAGGGCTGCGCGCCGGCGTGGAGCGACTGCCCGACTATTCTGAGCGCTACCATTCATTCGAGTCTCAGGAAGTGAGTGCCATCGCATACGCGTCGCGGAGCATGCATGCGAAAGTCAGATCATTCGCCCGCCGCGAGCGAAATATCCAGGACGACATCCAGTCCCTCGCATCGTATGAGGACGTGGTGACCACCTTCACTCCTCTCGTTGTCGCTCACGAACGTATCGAGAGCTATGATTTTGCAGGAGTGGTACTGGATCAGAAAAGCAGAATGAGCCGAAGTCTCCTGAAGGAACGCCTTAAGGCGCTGACATCAGGAGCGTTCGACTACTACGAGTCTTCGATCTCGGACCGAAGGATAGCCGTGCTCATTGGCTACGATCGCAAGTTCGCCGAACCGGTTCACGCTTTCCTGATTGATGCCGGAATCGGTGAGATGAATGTCCCCCGGCGATTGCGCGGAAAACCGTTCGATGACGCCCTCGCCGAACTGAGGCGTGACATCGAGGAGCTGAGGACACGAAAAGCCGATCTTGAAGCGCAGAGCTCATCGTTTTATGCAGAGCAGGGGACTACGCTCGTTGCACTGCATAATGTGTGTCGTGATCGGTACGCGCGTTTCGAAGCGGTGGCGACAGTGGCCACCACACGGTACGTGTTTGTTCTGCATGGCTGGGTTCCAGGACGCGAGGTGGACGGGCTTTCCGCTGATCTGTCACTCATGTCCGAGGGAAAAGTTGTTGTTCGCAGTCTGAGAGTCGGCCGGTCGGAGCGGCCCCCCGTTCAGCTGAACAATTCCGCATTGTTCAAGCCGTTTGAACCACTCATAGCTCTGTTCCCGCTTCCCCGATATGGGAGCCTCGACCCCACCATCTACATTGGTTCGATATTCCCGCCGATCTTCGGCCTCATGCTTGGCGATATCGGTTACGGAGTTCTCGTAGGACTGGGAGCTCTCATTGTCAGACTCCTGAGTGGCACCCGTGCCATGCTTCGCAAATTGTCGATTGTGGCACTCTGGTGCGCCGGTTTCAGCGTACTGTTCGGGTTTGTATTCGGCGAGCTATTTGGTGAACTCGGACATAAGCTGATAGGACTCGAACCACTGTGGCAGCCCCGTTTCTCGTTCACCGGCGAGCACAAGGCGGAGACTCTTCTTGGCTACATGGCTATCGCAATTGCGATCGGAGTCTTCCATGTCCTGCTCGGGCTGGTGCTGGGAATCATCAACTACCATCGCAGCGGCGAACATCACATGGTAATTGAGAACATCTCGAAGATCACCGGCGTCCTTGTCATGCTGCTGTTCGCAGGACGTCTTTCGGAGCTGCTTCCCGCGGTGTTCACTCACATCGGAATTGCTGTGCTCGTAGTGTTCGTCGTGCTCATGATCTATCAGATTATGCACCGGCCGCTTCAGGGTTTCATGCTTCCACTCGAACTGGTGAGCACGCTTGGAAACATTCTTTCCTACGTTCGAATTATGGCAATTGGCCTCGTATCGGTGGTACTGGCATTCCTCGCGAACATGTTCGGCGGCATGTCCGGAAACATCGTACTTGCAGTAGTCATTGCAGTGCTGGTGCATGCGCTCAATCTCGCCCTGGGCATCGTCGATCCGACGATACAGGGTTTGCGACTTCACTATGTAGAGTTCTTCTCGAAGTTCTTCGTCGGGGGCGGAAAGCCCTATTCTCCGTTCCGCAAAATAGGAGGGATCACGGTATGAGCAGGAAGGCACGCGTCTTTGCACTGTTTCTTTCACTCTTTCTTTTCATCGGCACCATCGCGTTTGCAGCGGATGCGGCAACTACCCAGACTCAGCAGCAACCGGCAAAGCGATCTCCGCTTGAGACGGGTCTCATCGCCCTCGGGGCTGCAGTCGCCGTCGGATTGACTGCACTTGGCACCGGGATCGCGCAGAGCAGGATTGGCGCGGCGGGCGCCGGTTCAATTGCCGAACGGCCGGAATCGATGGGAACCGTGATCATACTGCTCGCGATTCCTGAGACGCTGGTCATTCTCGGTTTCATAGTCGCGGTCATCATCCTGTTCACATTGTGACACTATGAGCGACTCAAAGACTCAGGCTGAGCCTCTTGTCCGTTCGATGCGTGAACGCGCGGCAACTGAACGGGCCGAAATAGAACGCACAGTAGAATCACAGATTGAAGTGATCCTGAGCGCCGCTCGCCGTGAAGCGCAGGCAAGAAAGGACGCTGCGCTCGCGCTTGTTGAACGGGAGGTCACTACCATCATCGAGAGCAGGCGTGCGATTGCGAGACTGCAATCGGGTGCGGAGCGTGCACAGGCAAAGCAGAAGCTCGTTGCCGATGTGTTCGGGCAGGTTGAATCGAAAATTCAATCGATGGCCGGAGTCGCGTATGAGGGATCACTGCGAAAATTACTGAGCGAGGCGATCTCGGTGCTTTCGCAGGGTACTGTGTTTGTTCGCACCGAGGACGAAGGCGTTGCCCGCGCGATGCTCGAAGGAAGCAAGTTCACCGTGACCGGCATTGAAGCCGAGCGTGGAACGGTGATCGTGGAAGCGCCCGGGGGCGGCAGACGCGTTGACAACAGCGTGAGCGTGCGACACCGGCGCGGCAAATCGGTACTATCCGCTGAAGTCGGCGTTCTGTTGTTCGGAGCTCACTCTCAGGCGGGTAAGTCGTGAGCGATTACGACTACCTGAACGCCCGTGTGCGCGCAAAGAGCGTGAGCCTGTTGCCGGCTGATCTGTTCGACCAGATTCTAGCGGCCGATGGGCCGGATATTTTTTTCGACCTTCTGCTGAACTCGTCGTACGGTGAATCCATTTCGGCAATGCTTCCGGAAGGAACCAGCGGAAATGTGGAGCAGGTGACACGGACGATTGAACGGGCGCTGCGCGAGGCGGTATTCCGGGTGATTTCCGGCATCAAGGTCTTTGCCCCCGAGGAACCGCGTCGTCTCATCGGCATTCAGTTGAATCGATGGGATCTGGCAAACATCGTGACGGTACTACGCGGGATTCTGCGGCATGCGGATATTGATGAAATCGAGGAGTCGCTGGTACCCGCAGGTTCCTATAGTCCCTCCCAGCTATCGGCTTTTGCACGGCTGCCGGACGCGGGCGCTCTGGCTGCGCGGCTCTCCAGCTCGGGGAACTCATTCGCAGCCGAGATGGGACGGGTTATTGCCGGCACAGTTTCGCCTGGCCGGGAGCGTTCGCAGAAGGTCGACATTGACGCCATCCGGGAAATCGAGGCGGTTCTGTATCAGCGTTACTTCGGATGGGCAAATCGGCAAATTGATTCGACGGATTCAAACCAGGCAGTTCTGCGGTCATTCCTTGGACTGCAGGTGGACTTGATCAACGTCTCGAGTGTTTTGAAGCAGGTTGCCTACCATGCGCAGTCCCGACAGACCGGCGTTCTGCCCCGGATTCCCGGTGGAACGCTGCGACAGTCGGTGCTCGACGAACTGCAGGCGGTACAGACCCTCGATGATGCGCTGGAGATTCTTGAACGAACCGTATTCGCGCAGGCGGTCGAGCGGGGAGTTCTCATCTTCGGTCAGACCAACAGGCTGAGCGTACTCGAGCGGTTTCTGGAAATGGTGATGATCAATCGCGGCGCACGCCTCTTTCGAGCCGATCCGCTCAGCCTCGCGGTACCGCTCGGATTCATCTGGCGGAAGATGAACGAGTATCTCAATCTGAGGATACTATTGCGCGGACACAGATATCACCTTCCGCCGAACTCAATCCGCGAGGAGCTCCTCCTTGTCTAAAGTGACAGCGCTCGTGCATGAGGACCTCGGACTGGGATTCAGTCTTGCCGGCGTGGTGGCAAAGAACTGCTCGAGTTCCGAAGAAGCGGTGGCGCTGCTGACTGAGCTCACCGACGATCGTGATCAGGGAATCATCATTGTGGAAGAGGAACTGCTTACCGGGATAGATCCCCGTGTGCGGGAGCTCCTGTTGCGGAAAACAGTTCCTCTGGTGCTTCCGATTCCCGGGACCCTTTTGTGGAAGACGGCGGGGGAGGTGCCCGTGGACGAGCTCATTGCGCGGCTCATCCGGCAGGCACTCGGATATCAGCTCAACATTCAGTTCTGAGGGGCAGATGACAGACAACAGCGGCAGCAGAACAGGCAGTATTATCAAGATTGCGGGTCCCACGGTCATTGCCCGGGGAATGCACGGCGCGCGCATGTACGAGGTCGTCCGCGTCGGAGACGCCGGACTCATGGGTGAGGTGATTCGTCTTGACGGGGAAGAGGCGTTTATCCAGACCTACGAGGATACAGCCGGTCTGGTCGTCGGCGAGACGGTGACGAGGACCGGCCAGCCACTTGTTGTTACCCTTGGACCGGGTTTGCTCGGGAGCGTGTACGACGGAGTCCAGCGGCCGCTGATGGAGCTTGAACGTGAATCAGGCTCATTTATCGGCCGAGGCGTCGGAGCTCCTGCGCTTGACGGCGCGCGTCGGTGGGCGTTCACCGCTTCAGTGCAGCCGGGAGACACGGTAACCGGAGGGGACGTTCTCGGAACCGTCAGGGAGACCGAGGCGTTCATACACAGCATACTGGTGCCGCCTGAATCCGGAGGCGCAATTCGCAGAATCGAGAGCGGTGAGTACAGTGTGAACGAGGTCGTCGCGGAACTGGAGGACGGAACTGAGCTCCGCCTGTCTCACAGCTGGCCGGCGAAGGTTGCACGCCCCACATCCCGGAAGCTCGACTCAATCGTCCCGTTTGTGACAGGCCAGCGAGTAATAGACTGCCTGTTCCCGATTGCGCTTGGTGGCGCCTCATGCGTGCCCGGGGGATTCGGTACCGGGAAGACAGTGCTCGAGCAGTCGCTTGCGAAGTTCTCCGCAGCCGACGTCATTGTCTATGTCGGCTGCGGCGAGCGGGGCAACGAAATGACCGACGTGCTCACAGAGTTCCCCGACCTGCGTGACCCGAGAACCGGCGGTCGACTGATGGACCGCACCGTGCTCGTGGCAAACACATCGAACATGCCGGTGGCCGCGCGGGAAGCGTCTATCTACATCGGAGTGACGATCGCCGAGTACTTTCGGGATATGGGGCATTCGGTCGCAATGATGGTCGATTCGACCTCCCGCTGGGCGGAGGCGTTGCGGGAGATATCCTCACGTCTCGAAGAGATGCCCGGTGAGGAGGGGTATCCGACCTATCTCGCGTCGCGACTCGCATCTTTCTATGAGCGTGCAGGGTCAGTCGAATGCCTCGGAAAGGGCGAACGGACCGGATCGGTAACCATAGTCGGAGCTGTTTCACCTCCCGGAGGTGATTTTTCCGAGCCGGTCACCCAGAGCACGATGCGCGTTACCGGGGCGCTCTGGGCACTCGATTCATCACTTGCCCACAGACGCCACTATCCCGCCGTGAACTGGCACCGAAGCTACACGCTCTATTTCGAACCATTTATCAAGTGGTATCGGGACAACGTTCACCCGAGGTGGCCCCAGATGCGAGCGACGGTAAGCGAGCTGCTGGGGCGCGAAGCGGAACTTCAGGAGGTGGTGCAGCTTGTTGGTCCCGACGCATTGCAGGACAGTGATCGCCTCGTCCTGGAGCTGAGCCGAATGCTCAGGGACGGGTTCCTGCAGCAGAACGCAATGTCGGAGATCGACGCGACATGCTCACTCGGCAAGCAATCGCTCATGCTCGAGCTGTTCCTGAAGTTCTACGACGAATCCCTGTCGGCACTCTCCGAAAAAGTATACCTTGATTCAATCCTTGAACTCGATGAACGGGAGGATCTGCTGAGAATGCGCGAAATACCTGAAGCGGAATTCGGTGAACGTGCCGCGGAGCTGTCCGAACGCCTCGGCAAGAAATTCCTCGCTCTTTGTGAACAGGGACGGGCCCAATGAGCGGCGCGAACACGCGGAGCTCGCTCATGCAGCTCGAATACGACGGTGCGCGCCGGATCGCCGGACCGCTGCTCTTTGTCGAAGGGGCGTCCGACCTTCCGTACGGTTGTACGGTGAGTATCAGTTCAGCGGACGGTCGCCGGCGCAGCGGACAGGTAATTGAAGTGTCCGAATCTATTGCGGCCATCCAGGTTTTCGAAGAGACTATCGGTCTGGACATTCCGGCGACCTCCATCACCCTTGTCGATCGCGAAGCACAGCTTGGGGTTTCCGAGGATCTTGTCGGGCGGGTCATGAACGGATCCGGAAGGCCGATAGACGGACTTTCCGATCCGGTTCCCGAGCGATTTCTTCCCATTGGCGGCAGCCCGATCAATCCGGTATCGCGAGCGCGGCCTGATGACTTCATCCAGACCGGTCTCTCTGCAATCGACGGATTCAATACGCTGGTCCGCGGTCAGAAGCTTCCGATCTTTTCGGGTTCCGGTCTTCCCGGGAATGAGATCGCCGCCCAGATTCTGGCGCAGGCGAAGGTGGCTGGAGACACGACGAACTTCGTCGTGGTATTCGCTGCGATTGGTATCACTCACCGCGAGCGCTCCTACTTCATGTCGGAGTTCGATCGGACCGGTGCCAGGAGCCGAACCGTGATGTTTCTGAATACTGCCGATGATCCGACAATCGAGCGGCTGATGACTCCGCGCTACGCATTGACCGCCGCGGAATATCTCGCGTTCGAGAAGGGGTACGAAGTGCTTGTCGTCATGACGGACATGACAAGCTACTGTGAGGCGCTCAGGGAGGTTGGCACCGCCCGTGAGGAGATTCCGGGACGACGCGGCTATCCCGGGTACATGTACACCGATCTTGCAAGCCTGTACGAGCGGGCCGGGCGGATTCGTGGACGCGACGGCTCTGTCACGCTCCTGCCGATACTCTCCATGCCTGACGATGACATTACCCATCCCATAGCGGACCTGACCGGCTACATCACGGAAGGGCAGATCTTCCTGTCGCGCTCTCTGCACCGAAAGGGTGTCTTTCCTCCGATCGACGTGCTGCGTTCACTCTCCCGTCTCATGAATAACGGAATTGGAGCGCGAAGCACACGGGAAGATCATCGCAGTATTGCAAACCAGCTCTATGCATGCTATGCAGAAGGACAGGACATTCGCAGATTGACCGCCATCGTGGGGGAGGAGGCTCTGAGCGACCTTGATAGCAGATATCTGAAGTTTGCCGATCTGTTCGAAAAGGAACTTATCCATCAGGCGGACGTGAGTCGCTCGATAACTGAAACACTTGACATCGGGTGGAAGATTCTCGGTATCATTCCTGCATCAGAATTGCGCAGACTGAGCAAGGATCTCATCAGCAGATATTTCAGCGAGTACATGGAAGATGGAGTAAAGACTCCATTTGTTGCAGGTCGGGAATAGTTCGGGAGCGGCGGGACTCATGGAACAGATCAGTCCGACAAGAACCGAGTTACTCACCAGGCGATCCCAGATCCGCCTCGCCGAGCAGGGTGCGAAGCTGCTCAGGGGGAAGCGGGAAGCGCTCGTACGTGAGTTCCTGTCCGAAATCAGACAGTTCAAAGCCGATCGCGAGCAGATGCTGCGTGAGCTTGCGGACGCTCAGCAATCCCTTATGCGTTCACTGACAATTGACACCCCCGAGGCTGTCCGCTCGGTTGCTCTTGCCACAGCTCGGGATATCGACGTCGAAGTAAAAGAGAAGAACATATGGGGCACTCGCGTTGCCGAGGTGAGATCCACGTACGCGTTGCGGGAACCTGATGAACGTGAGTACTCGCTCGTCGCAGTCAGCGCCAGGATTGACGAGACGGTGAACGAGTTCGAACGGACTGTGGAGAGCATTATCCGTGTCGCGCCGTTGTTTCACAAACTGGGGCGGATGGCCGAAGAGATCCGAAAGACCTCACGCAGGGTGAACGCTCTGGAGCAGCGACTGCTGCCGGAGCTCTCCGAACAGGTGCGATATATCCGCTCAGTGCTCGATCAGCGCGAGCGTGAAGACACGTTCCGACTGAAGCGAATCAAGAAGAAGCGTACCTCGTAGAGGAATCGTCTGGGGAGAACACAGTGCTACTGTCCGAACTGATTCAGCAGGATCTGATAAAGCTTAACCTTGAAGCAACCGAGAAATGGCAGGCAATCGAAGAGCTCGTCGATCACCTCATATCTGCACATGAGCTGCGGCTCACCAACAGACAGGAAGTCATTGACGCAGTCTTTGCGCGTGAACGTTCGCTGAGCACCGGCCTGGAGCACAATCTCGCGGTTCCTCACGGATCGGTCGACTGCGTGAGTGACATTGTTGCGGCAATCGGTATTTCACGGCGTGGTGTTCCGTTTGAGTCTCTCGATGGGAAACCGGCGCGCCTTATCGTGCTGCTCGTCATACCGAAAGGCGCATTCCAGCGTCATGTACGCACGCTCGCAGGCATTGCGCGGCTCGCAATGAACCAGGAACTTCGGGATCGTATTCTGTCGGCAAAGAGCACGGAGCAGGTCATGGAGGTGATCTACGAACTTGAACGAAGCGAGCTTGCCGAACGGCCAGGAGATGCGCCTTCAAGCTGAGTTGCTTCACCCGACCGGCAGTCAGTTGGCGTTCCGTTTGTGGCGGGATAACCGCTTTTCAAGTACACGTACCAGAAGCGACAGGGTCACGGTCATGAGCAGATAGAGGAACGCCACGACGTTATAGGTTTCGAAGAACTTGAACGTCGAAGCCGAGTACACTTTTCCGATCTGCGTAATGTCCTGTACACCGAGAGCGGAGACCAGCGCGGAGTCTTTTATCATCGCGACAAACTCGTTGCCAAGCGGCGGCAGCACGTTCCGAAACGCCTGAGGGAGTACCACCCGCACCATCGCCTGGACTCGGCTCATTCCCAGCGACAGCGCCGCTTCCATCTGACCGTGATGGATCGATTCAATGCCGCCCCGGAATATCTCCGAAATGAATGCACTGTAGCCGATTGTGAGAGCAAGAATTGCGCGCCACACGAAGTTCAGGTCCCTGATGCTTATGGGGGCGAGCAGATGGGCACGGATAGCCGGTCCTATCACCCAGTTAGCCGCCGCTACGAGTGCAGGTGCTCCAACGAATGCGATGTAGTACAGGAGAACGAGCATCGGCAGCCCACGGATGATCTCGACGTAGAACGTGGCGATCTCCCGCACGACCCTCAGCCGGGACACTCTCATCAGTCCGAGCAGGAGACCAAGGATTATGGACGCGGCGTAGGCGGCAAGCGACACAAGGAGCGTTGTGAGCATTCCCTTTGTCGCAGCATCGAAGATCACCAAGTAGTTTGCGTTGCTGACTATTCCCCACAGCCCCAGGATGCCGAGCAGGATGATCGCGAGCAGCCAGAATGGCGCACGGGACAACCTGTCGGCAAACGGGACCAGATGGGAGCGACCCGAGCGCGATTCAGCGTTCATTGGCCGATGGGAGCCGCAGCGCGGCAGATCGAAGTTTCAGTTCTGCCACGCTGACTGCCATCGTCACTTGGAAGGCTGGTAATCGAAGAACCACTTTGTGTTCAACTTGTCGAGAAATCCGTCCTTCTTCATCGATTCAATTGCCGCGTCAAACGGCGCGACCAGCTTCGAACCTGGCGTGAAGATGAAACCGAACTCCTCGGTACCGAGCGGCTTTCCAACGATCTTCAGTTTGTCGGGATTTGCGCCAATGTAACCGTTGCTTGACGCTGCGTCCATGAGCACCATGTCGACATCA
>DATKUC010000311.1:0-7974 GCA_035530835.1 Spirochaetia bacterium | reverse complement strand
TGGCTGAAAAGCTGGGCCGGAAAACACAACTTCACGTTTCACGCCGATAAGGTGGGAAATGTCGTCGTCGAGGTACCTGCGACACCGGGGCACGAGTCAGCAGCCCCGATTGCCCTGCAGGGGCATATGGACATGGTGTGTGAAAAAACGCCTGATTCCACGCACGACTTCACCCGCGACCCGATCATTCCGCGCAGAGATGGGGAGTGGCTGACTGCCGATCGCACGACACTGGGTGCCGACAACGGTATCGGGATGGCGCTCTCGATGGCAGCCGCAACCGCGCCCGACCTATCGCACGGCCGGATGGAGCTCCTGTTCACTGTTGATGAGGAGACCGGCCTCATCGGCGCAACAGAATTTCAGGCCGAGCTACTGACCGCGCGCATCCTCATTAACATTGACTCGGATCTCGAAGGTGTATTCACGGTTGGTTGCGCAGGCGGCCGGAACACCGAGGTTGAGCTGCCGGTTACCTACCGTAAGTCCGGACCGGACGGTGTCGCGGTGACGATCTCAATTGCCGGCCTGCGTGGCGGTCATTCCGGGGTGAACATCGCCGAAGTGCGAGGGAACGCCAACGTGCTGCTTGCCCGCGTCGTCCAGCGATGCATTGAACGGTACGGCGCATCGGTCGCATCGTTCTCAGGCGGCAGCGCCCACAACGCAATTGCGCGTGATGCGGAAGCTCTCATCGTAGTCGATGAGATTCGCGAACACGCGCACTTTCTGAAGGAAGTTGCAAAGGAAGTCGCGGCCTGGCAGGAGACATTCCGCGGCGAGCTCCGGGACGCCGAGCCTGCGATTACGGTGACGGTGAAGCAGAGCGGCAGGCCCGAACGGACCTTCGATGAGGCGTCGAGCCGTAAGCTTGTGGACCTCGTCCTTGCGCTGCCGCACGGAGTCATTCGCATGTCGCCGGTGATTGCGGCTCTCGTTCAGACTTCAACCAATCTCGCAAGCGTCCGGACCGAGTCCGCGGCGCAGGGGAGCACCGGCAAGGTGAACATTCTCACGAGCCAGCGTTCGCTCAGCATGAGCGAACTTGACGCTGCGACCGGTGCGGTGAGCGCGGTAGCGAGGCTCGCCGGCGCGGTCGCAAGCACAAACTCGAGCTATCCTTCGTGGGAGCCGAGAACTGACTCTCCGCTTCTCACCCGCTCGGTGGCAACCTACCGGGAACTCTTCGGCCGGGAGCCGGTGGTCGACGTGATCCACGCGGGACTCGAGTGCGGTGTCATCGGCTCGAAGGTGCCCGGAATGGACATGATCTCGTTCGGGCCGACAATCACCGGAGCTCATTCGCCGGTCGAGCGGCTGCATGTTCCGGCGGTCGAAAAAGTGTGGCAGTTCCTCTGCGCGCTCACCGAATCGCTTGGTTCATAGTGCGCGCGCGGCGGCCAGCTCCTTGAGCCGGGTGTAGGGGAAGAAGCCGGTCGAGTGACCGTCACTCCAGTCAATGGAGATGGCGTAGTTGCCGATCGGCTGAACGCTCTTAGCCTGGATCGCGGCGTCGATAGTGTTGACATCAAGCACCTGCTCTCCGGTGAACTCATTCACGCAGGTCGCGCACTGGCAGCTTGCCCGCAGCTCGCGGTTTGGAAGGCTCACCGTGTGTCCGTCCTTCCAGGTCACGGTGACATTCGCACTATCGAAGCTGATCTCCGGCCGTTCGGTTCCGCGGGAGTATTTTCCGAGCGCCATCACAACCTGGTCGACTGCATCGGCAACCGCTTTGTTCTCCACATGATGATTGAAGGTGATCCCGTAGTCATGTGGTGCGAGCGGAAGCTGCGCGATAACATCGATTCCAAACCGGCGGGAGAGTGACCTACCCGCACCCTCACCGAACACCAGGTGCCGTTTTTCGCACTGATCGCAGATGAAGTAGGCCATGTTCTCGATGACACCGAGTACCGGCACATTGACGCGGTCGAACATCAGGATCCCTTTGCCGACATCGGCAAGTGAAAGCGCCTGCGGTGTGGTAACGATGACCGCGCCGTCGAGCTGAACCGACTGAGTAATAGTCAGCTGGATATCGCCGGTTCCCGGGGGAAGATCGAGGAACAGATAGTCAAGTTCGCCCCATGCGACCTGGTGCAGGAACTGCTGGATATAGTTGGATACCATCGGGCCGCGCATGATTGCAGGCGAGTCGCCGAGCCAGAACCCGAAGGACATCACCTTCAGCCCGTCCGCTTCGATGGGAACTATCATGTTGTCCGCAGTTCCCTGAAGCTCCTCTTTGTGCAGATCGAAGAGCGTCGGCAATGAAGGTCCGAAGATGTCGGTGTCGAGCAGGCCGACCTTGTAGCCGCGCTGCGAAAGCTCTTTTGCAAGCGCTGCGGCAACCGTGGATTTCCCGACGCCGCCCTTTCCTGAAGCGACTGCGATGATCGAATCAACCGATACAAGGCCGCTTTTTTCGACCTTCTGCTGCCGGCCTGCGCTTGGTGCGGTCACCTTAGCGGAGACTTTCTGTACTCCGGGAAGCGATCCTACGAGCCGTTCAGCCTCGGAACGGAAGTGATCCTTCACGGGGCAGGCAGGAGTGGTAATATTGATGTCGAAGGAGATGTTGCCCCCGTCGATCGAAAGATTCTTGATGAATCCGAGGGATACGATGTCCTTCTGGAAGTCCGGGTCGATAATCTGCGACAACCGGGAAAGGATATCTTTTTCAGTTACTGCCAAGATTGGCCTCCAATGTGATGTTTGCGGCGGAGGAATGCGCGACGTGCGCGCTGCAAGACGCTGATCTCAAGGTAATACCTGGAATGCGACGAAACAAGCGGGGCGATGCATTTGCAGTCACTGCCGGGAAAGTGGCCGCCCAAAAATCGTCGCGTATCGTTCGGCTACCGCACTTGAAATTGCGGTCGGTGCCGTTGCTACTGCAGTCTCAAGTGCGTGATGAGCCTCGGTGTCCGTCGCCTCGTCAATCTGAGCAATCGCGGCCGCGAGCGTCTTTTTGGTGTGAGCAATGTTTCTGGCGAATGTCTGCATGACCATATCGCTGCTCACCGGCTCGGTGTGCCATACATCGTAGTCAGTCACATGAGCGAGGACTGCGTAGCTCATCTGTGCTTCCCGTGCAAGGAATGCCTCCGGGGAGGTGGTCATGCCGATGATGTCTACGTTCCAGCTTCGAAACAACGCGCTTTCGGCGCGCGTACTGAAGCGTGGACCTTCGACAGAGATGAAGGTGCCTTTTCCATGGACCCGGGAGTTGCCGCCGGTATTCAGAAGCACCGTGCGAAGATAGTTGCAGAACGGTTCGGCAACACCGACGTGCGCGACAAGTCCGCTTTCGAAGAAGCTGCGCTTTCGCGGGCCGCGGGTGAAGTCCAGCAGCTGATCGGGTACGACCACATCACCGGGGGCGATCTCGGCTTTCAGGCTGCCGCATGCACTTACGGCAAGCGTGAACTTCACGCCCAACTGCCTGAGCGCGTGGATGTTTGCGCGGTAGTTCACCTCACTCGGGGTCAGCACGTGTCCGATTCCGTGTCGCGCGAGAAAAGCAACTTTCCTGCCGCCGAGCATTCCGGTGACGATCGGTGATGACGGTTCTCCGAACGGCGTGCTGAGCCTGACCGTCTCTCTGTCGGTAAGGTCCCTCATGTCGTACAGGCCGCTTCCGCCAATGATGCCAATGTGTATGTCTGCCATGGGCATACTCTAAACGTGCGACGACACTTGCACAAGGATGGGGAAAACGATATCGTCAAGTTACTTCCAGAGG
The DNA here is from genome assembly GCA_035530835.1 of Spirochaetia bacterium. Classification (GTDB taxonomy): domain Bacteria; phylum Spirochaetota; class Spirochaetia; order DSM-27196; family DATKUC01; genus DATKUC01. The sequence goes on along the minus strand of DATKUC010000311.1, from coordinate 4,226 downwards.
ACATGCACGATGACACACTGGCAATCCAGGTTCCTCGGGCAGAACGAGGCCGGTTAGGATATGGCGACGCGAGCACAGAGGCTCGACCTGATTGCCTTCATGGGTGCGCTCTGCCTCTTTTTTTCAACTCTCGAATATCTTTTCCCCAAACCGCTGCCGTTCTTCCGTCTCGGCCTCGCCAATATACCGATACTTGTTTCACTTGAGCTTTTTTCCCCCGCATATGTGTTGCTGCTGGTGCTGCTCAAGGTACTCGGACAGGGCCTGATGAATGGAACGCTTGCCTCCTATGTCTTCCTGTTTTCGCTTGCCGGTTCAGCTGCAAGCGGGCTGCTGATGCTTCTCGTGTACCATGTCGGAAGGTCTTTCATCAGCCTGATCGGCGTGAGCGTTTTTGGTGCAATAGCGAGTAACGCTGTCCAGATTGCACTTTCGGTGTTGTTCATTTTTGGCCAGTCCGCATGGGTAATGGCGCCGCCGTTCTTCGGGCTTGGCGTTGCGAGCGGACTTTTTGTCGGCATTTTTGCGCAGCAGTTCAGAAACCGCTCGCAGTGGCTGTCTCGCATGCGGCAGTTTTATGCATGAACGGTTTCTCGAGTCGCAGATCAATCCGCTTCATCTGTTTATCACCGGGATGATCTGTATTCCCGCCTATCTTTTCCAGAGTTCGCTATTGATCCGCCTGATTCAGGTTCTCCTGTTTGCCGTACTTTCAATCCTCAATGGCAAGCGGATAAAGTGGCTCTACTTCGTAATCATGGTAGCAACCATCACCTTCTTCAATCTGCTCACCCCGATCGGGAGGGTACTCTACCGGGCAGGGCCTCTTGTGATCACCTCCGGCGCGATCGAGCAGGGCGTGCTCAAGGGGCTCACCATCGTGGGGCTCGTTTTCATATCGCTCTTCTCGATCCGTCCGAACCTCAGGCTGCCGGGGCGGCTTGGCGGGCTCATTGGACGGGTATTCCTCTATTATGAACGGGTAATCGACGGCAAGCGACGAATTGAAGCGAAGAGGCTCATTGCGAGCATCGATGAAGTGCTCGAAGGGCTCTTCCACCCCGGTGAGGAGCTTCCGGAGCAGACGGCGGTTTCGGTGGCGACGAGCGCGAGCGGGTACCTCTTTGCCGCCGTGCTCCTCCTTCTCATGTGGGGAAGTCTGGTCGTTACCTCGAGAACAATTGTGTAATCTCGATATATTGACTGCAGCGAAGAAAGGACAAAGCAGATGGCAAACAAGATGAAAGCGCTGGTGAAAATGGAGAGCGGCCCCGGGCTCGAATTGTCTGAAGTACCGGTTCCCGAGGTCGGCATTAACGATGTACTGATCAGGATACTGCGGACCTCGATCTGCGGAACTGATATCCATATCTACACATGGGACGCATGGGCTCAACGGACCATCAAGACGCCGCTTGTGATCGGTCACGAGTACATGGGTATGGTCGAGGCTGTGGGAAGCAACGTGCACGACTTCAAGAAGGGAGATATCGTGAGCGGCGAGGGACATCTGGTGTGCGGACACTGCCGCAACTGCCTGGCAGGGCGGCGTCACCTCTGCAAGTCTCCCAGTGGTGTCGGCGTAAACCGCTCAGGAGCATTTGCGGAGTATCTGTCGATACCGGTCAGCAACGTCTGGTATGCGGACAAACGAATCTCCTGGGACGTGCTGAGCTGTTTCGATCCGTTTGGAAACGCTGCTCACACCGCGCTCTCCTTCAACGTGCTCGGCGAAGATGTCCTCATCACCGGCGCCGGCCCCATCGGCATCATGGCCGCAGCGATTGTCCGACACGCCGGCGCACGCCACGTGGTGGTGACCGACGTGAATCCGTACCGGCTCGATCTCGCGCGAAAAATGGGTGTGACTCGAGCGGTGGACGTTCGCACTGAGAAGCTCGAAGAGGTGCAGCGGGAACTCGGTATGTCGGAAGGGTTCGACGTGGGCCTCGAGATGTCCGGTAATCCGGATGCCTTCAGATCGATGCTCGCAAACATGTGTCACGGCGGCAAGATTGCACTCCTCGGATTGCAGAACGAGCCGACCGCCATCGACTGGGACGTGGTGATTTTCAACGGACTGTTTATAAAGGGCATCTACGGCCGCGAGATGTTCGAAACGTGGTACAAGATGCAGACTATGGTGCAGTCGGGGCTCGATATCACCCCGATCATCACCCATCATTTCGACTACTCGGATTTTCGCGAAGGCTTCGAGGCGATGAAGTCGGGGAACTCCGGCAAAATCATCCTGAACTGGGAGCATGTCTGATCGCAGGAGGCACATGTGTTTGGATCGTTGAAGAAACACCTCTCCAGTCAGTTGCAATCGATACGGGAGGGCGGTCTCTACAAGGATGAACGGATTCTCACCACGCCGCAGTCCGGTCGCGTCGGCGTCAGGGACGGCCGGGTAGTCCTCAATCTCTGCTCGAACAACTATCTCGGCCTGGCCGATGATCCTCGCATCCTGGATGCTGCGCGGAAGAGTCTTGAACGGTGGGGATATGGGATGTCCTCGGTGCGCTTCATCTGCGGCACACAGGAGATCCACAAAGAGCTCGAGGCGCTGATCTCCGAGTTCCTCGGGACCGAGGATACAATACTCTACTCCTCCTGTTTTGATGCAAACGGCGGTCTGTTCGAAACGCTTCTTTCTGAAGAGGATGCTGTCGTGAGTGATGCGCTGAATCACGCGAGCATTATCGACGGCGTCCGCCTGTGCAAGGCAAAACGCTATGTTTATGACACCTCCGACATGGCCTCCCTGCAGGCGCAGCTCACCGCCGCGCGCGGCGCCCGGTTTCGCCTCATCGCGACTGACGGCGTGTTTTCGATGGATGGTACTGTCGCTCGATTGGCCGAGATATGTGACCTCGCGGACGCGCACGATGCGCTTGTGATGGTTGATGACAGCCACGCCGTCGGTGTGCTCGGAGAGAACGGACGTGGAAGCCACGAATACCGCGACGTCGTCGGCAGAGTTGACATCATTACCGGGACACTCGGTAAGGCGCTCGGCGGCGCAAGCGGCGGCTACACGAGCGGTCGCCGCGAGATAATCGAATACCTGCGGCAGCGCTCGCGGCCCTACCTTTTCTCGAATACGCTCGCGCCGACCATTGTGTCAGCGTCCATTGCAGCGCTCAAGCTGCTGCAGGCCGACACATCACTCGTCGGAAAGCTTCACAGCAATACCGCGTTCTTCCGAAACGCAATGCGGAACGCCGGGTTCGATATTCCTGATGGCGATCATCCAATAATACCCATAATGCTCGGGGAGGCGAGTCGTGCCGGAGAAATGTCGAAACGACTGCTTGAACTGGGAGTGTATGTTGTCGGATTCTCCTATCCGGTGGTTCCTCGCGGGAAGGCGCGAATTCGGGTTCAGGTGTCGGCTGCACACACGACCGATGACCTTCGATTCGCAGTAGACTGCTTTCAGAAGGCGTATGGGAGCCTCGGCGCATAGTGCGTTCGGGGAGGCGAAATTACCGGCGCGGTTCCTGGTCGTCTACCGCCTCATCATCGCTTTCCGGCACCATCTCGGCGTGCTTGAGGTCATCGAAAATCTGCTCGATTTGTTCGCGGTAGATGGCCGGAGCTTCAAGGTGACCCCAGCCGCGGACCGCCTGAAAGATGCTGCTGTATGCCGGATCCCGGTAGCTTACCACCAGATGAGGGATGCCTTCATCGGAGAGAATTGCGTCGAATAGTTGAGCCTGTACATCATTGTCCAGATCGAGTATCTTGTCGTATTCTCGCATGTCTGCTCCCTGTACGGTAGAGTATAGCAGGCGGAACTGGACTGTGATACCGGCCTGCCTTGCCGGGCGGAGCGATGCGGAAAAACAGGAGAGTTCAGTTAAATCAATTAATGCGAATTGCTCTAAATATGTATACTAATCGATACATGTATGTGTCTTGACAAATAGAAGCTTATCGTCTAATTTGTGTAAATACAATCGGAGTGGAGGGAACTGATGACAATTGTTCTTTCAGTTGTCCTTCCTCTCGGTGGTTTGATTCTAGGTTGGCTAATTCGATGGCTATACGCCAGATTTCAGCTTTCAGCCTCTGAACAACGGGCTGAACGGCTCAAGAAAGACGCGGTTAGAGAGGCAGAAGCTCTTAAGAAAGAGCTTATCCTGGAAACGAGGGATGAACTTTTACGAGAACGGAATCAGCAGGAAAAAGAACTTCGGGAAAGACGTGTTGATCTGCAG
>DATKUC010000310.1:0-10705 GCA_035530835.1 Spirochaetia bacterium | reverse complement strand
GATGACCGGCCCGATTGACGAGCCGAGCCGGTATTCACCGCCGACCAGCGCAAGCGCGCGCCCGCGATGGGATCCGGGCACCAGACGCCGGAAGAACGACAGTCGCGACACGAACATGATCGCCTGTGATGCGCCAAGGACAAAGACGCTGGCGCCGAGCACGAAGGGAGTTGGTGCAAAGGTAGCGCCTGCAGCGCCCGCCACCTGAAGTCCGACAGAGAGCAGCATGGTCCATCGGTCGCCCATGATGCTCGAAAGCGCCCCGGCAGGTATATTCGCAGCGAGACTCCCGAGGCCGTACATGCCGACGATGATACCGGCCAGCGCACCGCTGTTATTGAAGCTTTCCGCGTACAGCGGTAGCAGGGGAACGGCTATACCGACTCCGAGTGCCGCGAGGAATCCCGGCAGGTAGAAAGGAAGTACGAGTGACTTGAAGGTGAACTGTTCGGCCGATTGCGCGACTGGAGTTGAAGTTGACATGCGAACCAGTTGCCGCCTACTTGGCTACAGAGAGAATCGCCGCAAACTCGCGTGCTCCCGGATCGATCTGAAACGTCACAGTCGTTTCCGCCTGATACTCGTCGCGGCACGCTATCCGGACAGTCGGAGGATCAGGAGCGAAGATCTTCTTCAGGAACGACATTGGTTTTCGGAACTCCGCCGCAGAAATCTGCGATCGCGGAATACAAAATTCAAGCTCTTCGGATTTTCCCGGCACCTCACCACCGCCAAGCAGCGAACTGAGCCAGTTTCGTTGAGGGAAGGTCCGAAAACAGAATGCCGAATCGGTAACGTAGACGAGGCCCCATCGTGGAGCGACAACCTCCCCCCATCCGCCCTGATACTGCGCAAGGGAGTACTTTATTACCTTCTCGCCGCGCTCGGCCTCCACCTGGTGCCAGAACTCCTCCGGAGAGGGTCCCCGATTTGTCCCAAACATAGCGAGATCCTATATCGTTTCAAAGAGGTTCAGCAAGTGGCGGGACGGCCGTTGACGCCGGGACGCCACGACGGTATTCTGTAGAACATATCATGGCACATCCAATTTCGGAGTTCGTTGTCAAATACTTCAACTGGGTATTCCTCGCGCTGCTCGCGCTGAACTTGTTTCAGCGTCGATACGGAGCGAAGGCCCGGAAGAAGCGCTTTGCAACGCTCTACATAGCAATAGCTGTGTTTCTGTTCTTTACGCTCGCAAACTCGCTGGTCAGTTTCAAACTGCCTGAGTGGCTCCTGCTCGGCTACGTACCGGTGATCGGTATTGCCGGATGGTTCCTGAGGGATCACATCTTCCCGTTCCGCTTCAAGTGCAGCGCCTGTTCGGCTACCCTGAATTTCGATCAATTCATATTCAATGATGCCAACCTCTGCACGGACTGCGCAGCTAAGGCCGAGCCGAAGCCTGCTGAGCCCGAGGCTGAAGAATCGGACGACGAGAAACAGGCAGAGTCTCAATCTTAAGTTGACTGCTGATCCTATATATATTATTTTTAATATATAACAGGAGCACCAATTGGATTATTACTTTTCTACGACCCTCAAGGGTGACTTTCAGACAGTAACCAGCCGGGTAAAAGAAGAACTCTCCAAAGAGGGTTTCGGAGTCCTTACAGAGATAGATGTCCAGGCGACGATGAAAAAGAAGCTGAACGTGGACTTTCATCCCTATCTTATTCTCGGAGCGTGCAATCCCCCCTATGCATATCAGGCGCTGCAGGCTGAGGACCGGATCGGGACAATGCTGCCCTGCAATGTCATTGTTCAGGAGAAGCAGCCGGGTACGATCGAAGTTTCGGCTGTGGATCCTGTCGCGTCGATGCAGGCCGTGCAGAACCCGGCACTCGGCGGCGTAGCCGAGGAAGTCAGGAACAAGCTCAGGAGCGTGGTGTCACACCTCAAATAGACAAGTGAAGAACGAGCCGAAAACAAACGCCACCCGTATGCTGGACGTCAAGCACGTTCCGTACCGGCTGCACACGTACGAAGTAGCAGACGGGGCAATTCATGCGCGAGCGGTTGCCGCCAGGATAGACGTTCCCGAACACTCTCTCTTCAAGACGCTTGTCGGGCGCGCCTCAGGAGGTGCGGCTGCCGGTCGGGTTTTCGTGTTCTGTATTCCCGGGCCTGCTGAACTTGACTTCGATCTGGCTGCCAGATGCTGCGGAGCAAAGAGCGTGGAGCTCGTGCGCGTGCAGGAGCTGCTCGGCCTGACCGGGTATGTGCGCGGGGGGTGTTCCCCGATCGGGATGAAACGGCCGTATCCGGTCTTCATCGACACATACGCTGCATCGTTGTCGGAAATCACCGTGAGTGCGGGAAAGATCGGAGTCCAGATCAGCCTCGCTCCGGATAGTCTCGCGGAAATAGCACATGCGGATTATGCTCAGCTCACCAGAACCTGATAGTTCATACCGAAAGTAACACATAAGTGTTACGCTCCTTGACACCCGTCTCCCATCGGCGCTATGGTAAAATCAAAATGAACCGCATCGATCGAAAGTTCATAAACTGGATTTTCGAGTCTACGATCCTCGTCATAATTGCCGTCCTTCTGGGCCACGCCCTGGACATTGCACTCAAAACCCGTGCGCAGTTTTTGGGATTATTCCTCCTTGCTGCGCTGGTGGTGAAAGGGTGGCAGCTGGTCAGGCTGTATCGGAAGAACATGGATGGCGAAGATGATGCGGGGGGTAAGCCGCACGACGACACGGGTAGCTCACCTCATCGATAGAACCGACTCCAGAAAAGTGATTCCAGTCACGGACAAACCAGGAACAGGAGGTGGCCGTAATGGTCCCGGAGGGTGTGGTATACATACCTATCAGACTTGCCGGATTGGACTTGTCCATAAGCTCCAACATTGTCTGGATCTTTGTTGCGTCCGCGCTGTTGGTTCTGTTCCTGCTGGGATCCTCGCGGAAACTCAAGTTGCGTCGGATCGGGCCCCTGCAGAATGTACTCGAGTACACTGTGGAGTTCGTCGAGAAGCAGATCATAGAACCAGCCGAACTTGACGGAAAGGCCTGGACGCCCTTCTTCCTCAGCCTCTTCCTGTACGTGTTGTTCAATGACCTGATCGGGATCATCCCCGGCACACACGCCACAACCAGCAATATCAACGCAACCGGGGCACTGGCGCTTCTGGTGTTTTTCATCGGAAACGGCTTACGAATGTGGCGCAAGGGTATCGGGGGCTTCGCGAAAAGCCTCATTCCTGAAGGCGTGAGCGGCCCGCTCCTGGTGCTCATGTTTCCAATTGAGATCATAAGCCAGCTGCTGAAACCCTTCTCCCTTGCCATCCGGCTCTTTGCGAACATGACCGGTGACCATCTGCTTCTGGTCACCATCATCGGTTTCATCATGCTGTTTCAGAATATCGCAGTCAGCATCGTCTCGATCGGAGGTGCTGTAGTTATCATTCTGTTCGAAATATTCATCGATGTCATTCAGGCGTATGTCTTTGCATTTCTGTCGGCGATGCTCGTGAGCGAGTGCCTCGAGGAGATGCCGGAGACAGTCCGCACAACATAGACAGCACAACAGGGGGAACGAAATGAATTCTGCAAATCTGTTCGGTGCCTACATTGGATCAGGAATTGCAATTGGCCTTGCCGCACTCGGCGGCGGCATCGGAATCGGCATTCTGATGGCGAAAGTGTTCGAAAGCATGGCACGGCAGCCTGAGGTGCTCGCAAAGATGCGCCCGCTCATGTTCATCGGAATTGCATTCATCGAAGCGATCGTCCTGTACGCACTTGTCATCGCAATTCTGCTTGTAACAAAACAGGCGTAGTGCCTGGCCGGAGAGCGTCATGTTCAACTTTGAACCAGGGGTGGCGATATGGACGCTGCTCTCGTTTGCCGTAGTACTCTTCATAATACGCAGATACGTCTATCCGCCGGTGCAGAAGATCCTGCAAACCAGACGTGAGACTGTAGACCGCAGTCTCGAAGAAGCTGAGCTCAAACTTGCGGACGCGGAAAAGCGAGCCGCCGATGTGTCGCAGCGTATGCTTGCCATCCGGCAGGAAGAGGAACGCATCCTTGTTGAAGCGCGTGAGAAGGCGCGTGCACTCTACGCAGAGCAGGAGCGAAGGGCTCTCGAAGAGATACGCATGCTCCGCAAGAGCCGCGAAGAAGACCTCAAGAAGCTTGAGACAGGCTTCTACGAACGGACACAGAAAGAGTTTACCCAGCTTCTGATGCAGACATGCGAGCGAGTTATACGCGGGAGCCTCACGCCGGAGCTGCAGCAGAAGATCAACGACCAGCGCGTCACCGAGCTTGAGCGGATCGATCGCATGTAGCGGGAGGCATTTGTGCACTTTACCTACAACGCCAGATTGCTTGTGCAGAAGCTTCTCGAGGTGGACGCCCTGGATGGTTTCCTCGACGATATGGCCACCTTCGACCTTCTGTGCAGCGAGAACCGAAACATCGAAAACAGTCTGTTCGGAACCCTCGAAAATGGTGAATCGAAGCATGCTCTTGTCATGACGATAGTTGCACCATATTTCGGCAGCAGATTTTCCGAACTCCTCGTACGTCTCGAACAGAACCGGGACCTCGCAGCGTACCCCCGCCTGGCTCTGCAGATTCGTACTGAAACCGCACGGCGCATCGGTGCGGATTTTGCCGAGGTTGCGTCCGCAGTGCCGCTGGCCGGAGATCACTTGCGAAGAATATGTGCTCACCTGGGCAGGCTGAGCGGACGCAGGACATTTGCCACCAATGTTGTCAGCCGGGACCTCATCGGTGGATTTGTCATAACGGTCAACGGACGCAGGATAGATCTGAGCATCCGGGGAGATCTGCTCAAAATGAAGGACGCGGTACTCAGACCCTGAGGGAGAAAGCAATGACAATAGACAGCTCGTTTCTGGACGAAGTGCAGAAACGGATCGATGAGGTGCCTTTTGGTGCGCACGCAGATGAGTCGGGAGTCGTTGTTGAATCGGCCGACGGGATTGCGAGAGTCCGGGGCCTTTCGACGGTCGCAATGGGCGAGATGGTCGAGTTTCCCGGACTGATCTACGGTATGGTCTTCAATCTCGAACGGGAAGAGGTGGTCTGCGCGATCCTTGACAACCATACAAAGGTGAAAGAGGGGGCGTGGGTAAAGCCAACGGGTCACGTCATGAGCATTGGCGTCGGAGAGCAGATGCTCGGCAGAGTCGTAAATGCGCTCGGTCAACCGATCGACGGCCGCGGTCAATACCAGACCGACATGGAGTATCCGCTTGAACGGGTTGCGCCGGGAGTTATAGAACGCGAACCTGTCCGGGTACCGCTTCAGACCGGCTACAAGGTGGTCGATTCGCTTATCCCTATCGGACGCGGACAGCGGGAACTTATTATCGGCGACCGGCAAACCGGGAAGTCGACACTCGCGATGGATACCATTATCAACCAGAAAGACTCAGGCGTTATCTGCATCTACGTCGCCATCGGCCAGAAAGAATCGACAGTCGTAAAGTTTACGCACAAGCTGCGCGACAACGATGCGCTGAAGCACACGATCGTCGTCAATGCTCCGGCAAGTGTTCCGGCTATGACACAGTACCTCGCACCGTTCGTTGGCTGTGCGATAGCCGAATACTTCATGTATGAGAAGAAGCGCGATACTCTGGTTATCTACGACGACCTTACAAAGCATGCCGCAGCGTACCGGAACATTTCGCTGCTCATGCGAAGACCGCCGGGCCGGGAGGCCTACCCGGGTGACGTGTTCTATCTTCATTCACGGTTACTCGAACGGGCGGCGAAACTGTCGTCGGATCTCGGCGGCGGTTCGATGACTGCCCTTCCAATAATCGAAACGCAAAGCAATGATATCTCCGCATACATTCCAACGAACGTCATCTCGATAACCGACGGACAGATCTTTCTGGAAGCCGACCTGTTCAACGCCGGAGTCCGCCCCGGCGTCAATGCGGGCATCAGCGTCTCCCGCGTGGGTGGTCATGCACAGATCAAGGCGATGCGACAGGTTGCAGGCAGCCTCCGCATAGACCTTGCGCAGTATCGCGAAAAGGAAGCGTTCTCGATGTTCGCATCCGAGCTCGATGCGGAGACGATCCGGCAGCTCAGGAAGGGCGCTGTCATGGTCGAGCTTCTGAAACAGGACAAACAATCCCCTCTTCCGGTTGAATTGCAGGCGGTGATTCTGTTCGCGGGATCGCAGGACTATCTCATCGATGTTCCCGCCGAGCGTGTGGGTGCCTACGAAGCACGCCTGATTGCACTGCTTGCGGCAAAATACCCGGAGCTCCTCGAGGCGGTCCGCGTAGAAGGTGAGTTTACCACCGCAATCAAGGAGAAGTTATCCGGCGTCCTGCACGCCTTTACCGAGGATTTCCTGCATGTCGCAGCTGCTGCAAATTAAGGAGCGAATCCGCACCATAACGAACCTCAGAAAGGTGACACGGGCAATGGAACTCGTTACCCGCACCCGGATCAACCGGAGCAGGTTGAACGCTGTCTCCGCGCGAGTCTACCACAGCATGTTCGCCGACCTGTACGCGCTCGCCTCTTCGGGAACGGTCACGCCGACAGTCCGGGCCGGCGCGTCACCTGCCGGAAGATCGGCGAAGACCTGCGTGGTGGCCTTCCTGTCGCAGAAGGGTTTCTGCGGCGGCTTCAATGATCGCGTGCTCTCGAGACTGGTTGCGCTGTTGCGGGAGCTTGCGGTGACTACGACGGAGACTGCGCTCGATCAGACTCCGGCTCCGGAACCGGAGCTCTATCTTGTCGGGAGACGGAACTCGAAGTGGAACTATGCACTGCGCCGGGAGTTCACTCACATCGACGCGCCGGAACGGAGCTTCAGGGAAGGGCTCGCACCGCTTCAGCGAACGCTTTCTGCCGCAGTACTCGAGGCGATGCGGCCATCCGGCGAACCGGTGGAGATCTACTTCGTGTTCAACGAACTCGTGTCGATCCTCGAGCAGAAGCCAATGGTGCTTCAGGTCTATCCACCGGAGATTGTGGCGGGCACTCCTGCGGTACCGGCAACGGCACCCGCAGCAGCACTGGCTGCAGAGCCGCTTTTTGAACCTGACCCTGAGCAGTTGCTGCCGTCGCTGGTGCCCGCCTATCTCGAAGCGTGTCTGTATCGTGCCTACTGGGAGACTATCGCCGGAGAAAATGCGGCGCGACTCCTCTCCATGAAGAACGCCAACGACAACGCATCGAAGATGCTCGATACGCTGCGGGTCGAATACAACAAAACCAGACAGATGAAGATCACGCAGGAGCTCTCCGAGATCGTGAGCGCCTTCGATGTACTCAAATCCCACCAGGGACACAGCGGAGAAGAATAGCATGAATCACAAAGGAAGGATCGTCCAGGTCATTGGGCCGATCGTTGATGTCAAGTTTGATCCGGACGAGATTCCGGAGATCCGCAATGCAGTTGAGATCATTCTTGTAACCGGGAAAGAATCCCGCCGTATCGTATGCGAGGTCTCGATGCAGATGGAGGGCGGCATCGTCAGATGCGTCGCAATGACACCCACTGAGGGGTTGAGCCGGGGGCTTGAAGTCCGCGACACCGAGAACCCCATTCGCGTGCCGGTAGGCCGCGAGACACTTGGACGGCTCTTCAACGCGCTCGGAGAGGTAATCGACAACGGCGCACCGCTGACCGGTGTGAAGAAGCACCCGATCCGAGCGAACCCGCCGCTATTCCAGGACATCGATCCGCAGGATCAGGTGTTCGAGACCGGAATCAAGGTGATCGATCTGATCTCTCCCTACGTGAAGGGCGGAAAGACCGGACTCTTCGGCGGTGCCGGGGTAGGAAAGACTGTCATCATCATGGAGCTCATTCACAATATGGCAACCAAGCACGGCGGCATCTCGGTTTTTGCCGGCGTGGGGGAGCGAACGCGTGAAGGAAACGATCTCTGGCTCGAGATGAAGGAGTCCGGCGTTCTTGCCAAGACCTCGCTCGTGTTCGGTCAGATGGGAGAGCTTCCGGGCGCCCGGGTCATTACGCCACTGACAGCACTCACACAGGCAGAGTACTTCCGGGATGAAGAACACCAGGACGTGCTGTTCTTCATGGACAACGTGTTCAGGTTCGTGCAGGCCGGATCGGAGGTATCGACGCTGCTCGGACGCATGCCGTCGGCAGTTGGTTACCAGCCTACCCTTGCGGTTGAAATGGGACGGCTGCAGGAGCGGATCGTCTCCACCACGAACGGCTTCATCACCTCGATCCAGGCAGTCTACGTTCCCGCAGACGATATTACCGACCCGGCCGCGGCAATCACCTTCACGCATCTTGATTCGACGTCCGTACTATCGCGGCAGATTTCGGCAATGGGCATCTACCCTGCCGTCGATCCGCTGATGTCAACTTCCCGCATTCTCGACCCGTCAATTGTCGGGAAAGAGCACTACGAAACGGCACAGGAAGTGAAGCGCATTCTTCAGCGCTACAACGAACTGAAGGACATCGTCGCGATCCTCGGAATCAGCGAGCTTCCAAAAGAAGATGAACTCACGGTAAACCGGGCGCGCAAGATCCAGAGGTTTCTCTCGCAGCCGTTCGCTGTTGCGGAGAACTTCACCGGAATTCCCGGAAGATACGTCGAACTTGCCGAAACCGTGCGCGGATTTCGGGCGCTGGTGAACGGCGAGGTTGACGATCTGCCGGAGCAGGCGTTCTATATGGTAGGAACCATCGACGAAGCGCGGGAACGGGCGCAGAAGATGCAGCATGTCTGAATCACCCGGTTTCTCCTGTTCCCTGGTCTCGCCCCTGACGCACGTGCGGTTTGAAAACGTAACTGTGCTGGTGGTACAGGCGACGACCGGCGAGCTCGGCATCCTTGCAGGGCACGCGCCCACGGTTGCGTCCCTGAAAGGCGAATCCACGGTTCGCGCAACAATGACGGATTCAGTGAGAAGCTTCAGAATCGGTGCCTCTTCGTTCCTGAAATTCGGCAACGGCGAGGCAGTCATCCTCACCTCCGAGTTCGGCGAACAAGTGTGATGCGCCCACCGCATCTGGACATCAGACTCGTTTTCGTGTTGGATAATCCCACTATGAGGCAACAATGACCATCTATCAGATCGACGCATTCACCGATCGGCCCTTTTCGGGAAATCCGGCCGCAGTGTGCATAAGCACCGGCCCGCTGGACACCGAACGAATGCAGAGCATTGCGACCGAAATGAACCTGCCGGAAACGGCGTTTCTGCACCCATCGACCGGCGGGTACAATCTCAGATGGTTTACCCCGGAAGTCGAAGTCGATCTGTGCGGCCACGCGACGCTTGCAAGCGCATACGTCCTCTGGGATCGCGCATACCTCATGCCGAATGCGACGGCGACATTTCAGACACGTAGCGGTATCCTGAAAGCGAATCGCGAGGGTGACTGGATATCCATGCAATTCCCGCGTGAAGAAGACGAGCCGATGAAGAACTCCGAGCAGCTCGCCGACGCCCTGGGGGCCAGAACGCTCTACACCGGAAAGAACAGGATGGACTACATCGTGGAGGTTGAGTCTGAAGCGGTGCTGCGGGCTATTGATCCGGACCTCACGAAGATCGAAAAGATGCACGCCCGCGGGGTGATCGTAACCTCCCGCTCATCGATACCGGAATACGATTTCATCTCCCGATTCTTTTCACCCGCAACCGGAGTCCCTGAAGATCCGGTAACCGGCTCGGCTCACTGCTGCCTGGGCCCCTACTGGCAGAGAAAGCTCAACCGGGACAGCTTTACCGCCTACCAGGCTTCCCTCAGAGGCGGAGTAGTCAAGGTGAGAATGAACGGCGATCACGTCTTTCTCTCCGGACAGGCAGTTCACATGTTCACGGCCGAGATACAGATATAGCGCTGCTTGACCCGAGGCAACCCCGCCGATAGAATCAGGCAATCTATTTGGAGGTAGAGCATGTCTAGATCCCCATTCGCGCGAGCCACGATAGTGGCCTTCGTACTCTTGCTATCCGCCGCGTTCGCATTTGCAGGCGGGAGCAGTGAGAAGACGCCGCAGAAACCGGCGCCCGCCGCCGACACCCAGTCGACCCCGGCGGCAAAGCCTGCAGCGCCGGCATTGCCGGACCTGAACGGACAGACCATTGTAGCAGTCACGGGCAACGATTATGTGCCACTGAATTTCGTCGACCCGAAGACCGGCAAACCGATGGGCTGGGAATACGATGCTGTCAATGAGATCGCACGCCGACTGAACGCCAAAGTGCAGTGGAAGGTCACCTCCTGGGACACGATGATTGCAGCAATCCATAACGGACAGTTTGACGTCGGCATGGATGGCATTACCATTACCGCCGAACGAAAGAAGCAGGTCGATTTTTCCATTCCCTACATGGTCTCCCAGCAGTTCATGCTTGTGCGTAAGGGTGAAAACCGCTTCACGACACCGGAAGAGTTTCGAGCAAATCCGAAGCTCCTCATCGGATCGCAGGCGGGCACCACGAACTTCTACGTTGCGGTGAACGATGTGCTTGACGGCAACGAGCAGAATCCTCGCATCAAGCTGTTCGACACCTTCGGAGCCGCGGTTCAGGCACTTCTCGCCGGTGATGTCGACATGGTGCTCATGGACGCAGCGTCAAGCAACGGTTACATTGGCGCAAATCCCGACAAACTGAAGATCGTTGGAAAGCCGCTCGGTACCGAGGAGTTCGGTTTCATCTTCACGCCAGGTTCGAAGCTGGTCGC
>DATKUC010000309.1:0-4823 GCA_035530835.1 Spirochaetia bacterium | reverse complement strand
TTGCGCACTACGCGCAACTACGCGTCAAGAATCACAGGAGGAAGGTATGAAACGAGTGCTATTCCTGACGGGGCTCATTCTGCTCACCGCCGGATTTGCTTTCGCAGGCGGAAGCTCGGAGAAGAGCAGCACCGCTCCCGCAACAGCAGCAGGCGGCAAGACCGGCGGTACGGTATCAATGCTGGCAGTGTGGGGCGGCAATGAGCTTGACATCTTCAACAGCATGATCAAGCCGTTCGAGGAAAAGACCGGCATCAAAGTGCAGTACGAGGGTACACGCGACCTCGATGCGGTTCTGACAACGCGAGTCCAGGCAGGAAATCCGCCTGATCTGGCATCAATGCCGGGTCCCGGAAAAATGGCTGAGTTTGCGAATCAGGGCAAGCTTGTCGATCTCTCGAGCGTCCTCGACATGGCGACGATGAAGAATGATTATGCCCCCGGCTGGCTGAACCTCGGCACGGTGAACAACAAGCTCGTCGGCATATTCATGAAGGCTTCACTGAAGGGCCTTGTCTGGTACGATCCGAAGTCGTTTTCAGCAACCGGGATGTCAATTCCGACAACCTGGGACCAGCTCATGCAGGAGTCACAACAACTGGCCGACAAAGGCGTAACGCCCTGGGCGGTTGGACTCGAGAGTGGAGCTGCAAGCGGCTGGCCAGGGACCGACTGGCTCGAAGAGATCTTCCTGAAGATGTACGGACCGCAGCTGTACCAGCAGTGGTACGAGGGCAAACTTGCCTGGACATCACCGCAGGTAAAGAAGGTGTGGGAGACATGGGGAAAGATCGTCGCCAATGCAAAAATGATCTACGGCGGCAGCCAGTACGTTCTGTCCACGAACTTCGGATCGGCGTTCAATCCGATCTATCAGACACCGCCAAAAGCATATTTCCTGCTCCAGGCAACATTCATCCAGAGCTTCATCCAGAAGGCATTCCCGGATCTGAAGCCTGAATCCGACATCAACTTCTTCGCCTTTCCGCAGATCGACCCGCAGTATGCGAAGTCGGCCGAAGTTGCAGGCGACCTTGTCAGCGTGTTCAACAAGACTCCGCAATCGCAGGCCCTGGTAAAATACTTTACCACAGCGGATGCGCAGGCGTACTGGGTCAAGGGCGCCGATGGTGCGTCGCCGAACCGGCAGGTACCGCTCGCAGACTACCCTGACGCACTGTCAAAGAACGCAGCACAGGTGCTTACCGGTGCCGACATTACCGTGTTCGACGCATCAGACATGATGCCGAGCAAGATGAACAACGCATTCTGGCAGGCGTGTATGAACTACGTATCGAACCCCGGGGACCTGGATTCAATCCTTGCCCACCTGGATCAGGTACAAAAGGACGCTTACAGCAGCAATTAATCTCGCGTAACAGAGGGGCCATTGATGCCCCTCTGTTTATTCCGGCCGTTGGGGGGCTGCCACATGAGCGCTGCGAACATTGTCTGGGCGCTGATAGCGGTAATTGCAGTGCCGCTTATTCTGTCTGGATATCTTCTGCTGGTGGAGCGTGGCCTGTTGTCCATTGCCCCGAGCCGCAGGAACCGGATCCGTCCCTGGATCTGGCTGCTTCCAGCCTTTATTCTCCTTATAGTTTTTCTTGTTTACCCGGTTCTGAATACTGTGGTCTTGAGTCTCATGAACGCAACTTCGACGAAGTTCGTCGGACTTGCCAATTACGGCTACATATTCACCGACAACGGGATGTTGATAGTCCTTCGCAATAACCTGTACTGGCTCGTCTTTTTCACGCTGTTCACTGTCGTGCTCGGATTGCTGATTGCCGTCCTGAGCGACCGGGTTCGCTACGAGTCGGCGGTCAAGGCGATGATCTTCCTGCCGATGGCTGTTTCGTTCGTTGCAGCCGGCGTCATCTGGAAGTTCATGTATCAGTATCAGCCATCGGGAGCCGCTCAGATTGGGACAATCAACGCGTTCCTGAGTGCGCTATTTCCATCGTTTCAGCCGCAGGCGTGGCTGTTCAACAAATCTGAAAACAACTGGGCCCTCATCGTCGTCGGTATCTGGATGTGGACCGGATTCTCAATGGTGATTCTTTCGGCAGGATTGAAGGGTATTCCCGAGTCGCTGCTGGAGGCCGCCCGCATGGATGGCGCGAATGAGTTCCAGATCTTCTTCCGGATCACGATGCCGCTCTTAAGCTCGACGATCACGGTAGTGACGACAACGCTATTGATCAACGTGCTGAAGATATTCGATGTCGTGTACGTCATGACCAACGGCAGTCTCGATACCGAAGTCATCGCGAACAGGATGTACAAGGAGATGTTCAACTACCAGAACTTCGGCCGAGCAAGCGCAATTGCGGTCATTCTGCTCATCGCGATTATTCCGGTGATGGTGCTGAATATCAAGCGATTCGGAACTCAGAAAGGAACCAACATATGAGCAAGCCACGTACCGCCATGGCTGGAAAGCGCACGGCGGGAACTTCCCTGCTCGCGGTAGTAACGAGCGGTCCCCTGCACATCATTCTGATTGCGCTCTCGATTATATGGCTGGTTCCCGCGGTTGGACTGTTCATCTCATCGCTGCGGCCGCAGAACCTCATAACCACAACCGGCTGGTGGAATGCATTTTCGACGCCATTCAAGTTTACGCTGGACAACTACGTACATGTGATCACGCAGGCAAACATGGGACACAGCTTCTTCAACAGCCTGCTCATCGCGATTCCGGCGACAGTCATGCCGATCATGATCGCCGCATTCTGCGCGTACGCTTTTGCGTGGATGAACTTTCCCGGCCGAAACGTAATCTTTCTCATCATCGTCGGTCTGCTCGTCGTGCCATTGCAGATGACGCTGATCCCGGTCCTCAAGATGTTCAATGTGCTCGGTCTGACCGGGACATTCCCCGGGATCTGGATTGCACACACCGCCTATGGATTGCCGTTCAGCATCTACCTTCTGCGAAACTTCATCGGAGAGCTGCCCGGAGAGATGTTCGAGTCAGCCTCGCTTGACGGAGCAACGCATGCGCAGATATTCTTCCGACTGGTGCTGCCGACTTCCGTGCCGGCAATCGCATCGCTGGCGATTTTCCAGTTCATGTGGGTTTGGAACGATCTGCTGATCGCACTCATCTATCTCGGTGGAAATCCGCAGGTTGCTCCGATGACTGTCACTATCAGCAATATGGTGAACTCCTATGGTGGAGGCTGGCAGTACCTGACATCGGCAGCGTTCATTTCGATGCTGCTGCCGCTGGTAGTGTTCTTCTCTCTCCAGAAGTATTTCATACGTGGTATTCTTGCGGGCTCAGTAAAAGGGTAACTAGAGAGCAATGCAGCGTCGCAGGGTTTCGTCTTCGGACGTTGCCAGTAAAGCGGGAGTTTCCCGCACAACAGTATCGTTCGTACTCAATAACACGCCGGGAAAGACTATTTCGGAGGAGACACGGCAGCGGGTTCTCGAAGCTGCTGCCGAACTTGGATACGAACCAAATGTAAATGCGCGGCGACTGGCAATGATTCGCGACAAAGCTGTCGGCCTGTTCATCAGTCAGTCGCAGAGCATCATATCGGATAGCTACGTAATTCGCCTGATAGAGGGGATGAGCCAGATCCTGAATCGTAAGCGTTACAGCCTGATCCTTCAGCCGTTGCGCCTCACCGAGCAGAATTATGTCGAGATAGCGCGCTCCGACGATCTGGACGGGGTCGTGCTTCTGAACGCACACGACGACGATACAGGGATCGGCGAGTTGAAGGAAGCGGGGTTTCCGCTCGTGGTTATCGGAACGCTTGCCGACCCGTCGATCGTGCAGGTGGATATCGACAACCGGTCGGCAGCAACCGAAATGACCTCGTACCTGCTCTCCCTCGGCCACGAGCGTATCGGTATGATCGTTCATGCGCCGCTGGTGTTCCACGCCGCGCGCGAGCGACTGATGGGGTTCCGCAGCGCGCTCGAGGCGGCCGGGGCCCCTTACGACGAAAACTACGTCCGGGTCGCGGACTATACTGAAGAAAGCGGCTTTATCGCGATGACTGAACTGCTCGCCCTGGACCGGCGGCCGACTGCGGTCTTTGCCGGTAACGACATGATGGCGTACGGAGCATACAAGGCATTGCGTGATGCGGGCCTCGCGATACCGGCGGACGTTTCGGTTGTCGGTTTCGATGACGACTATCTCTCGCGCTATCTGAATCCCGGGCTGACAACGATGAGTCTTCCGGCCGCGGGACTTGGTTCGATTGCCGCCGGGATGGTGGCGCAGGAGATTGTCGCATTGGAACGCCACAGTCGTGCGGGTGTCAGCCCGCGCCAGACAATACTGCCGACGCACATGACAGTGCGTTCGAGCTGCCGGCAACTATAGCGTCCTCGGACAGAACAGCAGAACAGGGTAAGCAAGTGAATCAGGAAGAGAGTAGTGCGTTCGCTCCGCACGGGTATCGCATCGTAGAGAGTTCGTTCGATCCAGCGGAGGTTGCCGCCCACGAAACGGTTTTCTGCCTCGCCAACGGTCATATCGGAATCCGCGGAACATTCGAAGAGGGGCGTAACGTCTATCGGCACGGAACCTACCTGAACGGGTTCTACGAGACTGAGCCAATCGTCTACGGCGAAACCGCCTACGGGTACGCAAAGAACAAGCAGAGGATGCTGAACGTCACCGAAGGGACGATGATTCAGCTCTATGTCGATGATGATCCGCTCGATCTGACGACCGGCGAAATTGTATCACATAGCCGAACGCTCGATATGAAACGCGGAGTGCTGACCCGGACTCTGGTCTGGAAGTCTCCGTCAGGGAAAGTGATCACTCTCGAAAGTGAGCGCCTGGTCTC
>DATKUC010000308.1:0-20507 GCA_035530835.1 Spirochaetia bacterium | reverse complement strand
CAGCAATTGCGGTTCGTTATTACGAACCGCATCTCCCCTCACATCACCGCGGGGCGAAAGGCGAAAATCCCAGGACGAGAACGCCCGTCACATATGAGGTTGAGAAACGATTCGTCACTCTCAATCCAGGAAGTCATTCCTCTTCCGCCTCTTTCCCTCCGATTTTCCTGTGCCCCTCCTACATCGCCACACAAGGCGGACACGATCGGTGATTGATCCTCCTTCGCTCGATACCGGCACTCCTGATTCTCTCCCGATACGCCTCTTTGTCGAATACCGTTCCCGCATGCCCCTGATTCGGCGTCAGCCCCCACAACGCCCAGTGCGGCCGGTTGTTGTATTCCTCGATAGCTTTCATGACCGCGGTTGCCAAATGCTCGAGATCCGGAATTGGTCCTCTGAACAGATACCGGTACTTCAGGATTTTGTTCACCGCCTCGATGAGTGAATTGGAATAGGTCACATCCACCCCGGCGATGAGCTTTTTGAGAGGAATCGATTCAAGAAGCATCTTGACCGCGCTGTTGTTATTCTCCGGTCCTCCGTCGACGATGAGATCGATCTTCTGTACCGGCGTGCATTGCAGGGAATCGTATCCTTTCTGGAGAACCGCGGCAGTACTCAAGCCCGAAATCGAGTCGCTGGTTCTGCAGGCGATGATCTTGTGGGAGAAGTTGTCCATGAGAAGCTGTACGTAGCCTTTACGGTTGTCGAGGGTATGAACCACCGCAGTATCAAGATGCCAGACCTCGTTCGGCCGGGAGCTGGTCATTGGGTGACCAGTTTCCCACCTGACACCTGATCCAACCGCGGTGCACGCATTCCAAATATCCGACTTTGCTGCCATCCATGGTGCCGTGTTCGTCCCGAACAAATGTACACTTTCTCTCCGACGCTGATCCTCCGCAACACTATCCGGTGATGCGTACTTTCGTCAGATAATGTTTTTCTTGACAAACATCTGAACCCATTTTAAGATTTACTCGTCTCATATGACACGTGTAAACCAATATTGGCGTGTTGATGATGTCGGCACGTTCAAGAGCGGGCGATCGACTGGGCAGCGAAACCTGCACAGCAACGGCTTTACGAGGGATCAATGAAGCAACCCACGCAAAAAGAGGTCGCGCAAAAAGCCGGGGTGTCCCGAGCGACTGTCTCCTATGTCCTTAATGACAAAAGTTCAGAAGGCGTTCCCATCTCAGATGAGACCCGCCGAAAGGTACTTGAGGCAGTTGAAGATCTTGGGTATCGACCGAATGCGCAGGCACGTACGCTCCGTTCAGGAAGAACAATGACTATCGGTGTGCTGATGCTTGACCTCCACAACCCACATTTCTGGCAACACCTGTCCGGAATCGAGGCAGAGGCTCACCTTCATGGATACACCATCATGGTGTTCCACACTGCGCTGAAACGATCGGAAGAGAATGTCGCGCTCCGTGAGCTGACACAGAAGAGAATCGACGGTGCAATCATCAACGCATCGTATGGTGTGCAAATCCACGATGAAGAAAGCGCACTCGCACTTGGCGGGATGCCGATTGTAGACTTGTCGAGCCAGGACTCGCCCTTTGACCACATTACTGCAGACTACCGTGCGGCAACGCGCGAGTTGATGTCCCATCTGTTCGATCTCGGGCATCGGCGATTTGGCATGGTTTACGGCATTGCCAACCCGGACAACGGGTTGGACAGGTTGGAATCGTACCAAGAATCATTGTCGGCACATGGGTTGACCTCGGAAAACGGTCAGGTAATCACCTGTGGACCGACCCAGGAAGAAGGGTATGAGGCAGCGCTTCAGTTGCTCAGGCAAGAGCCTAGGCCAACGGCCATTATCGCAATCAACGACTACCTTGCGATGAGTGTGATGCGCGCGGCCGCGGATCTCGGCATTTCGGTGCCCGGGGAGCTGTCGGTATGCGGATTCGACGACATCCCTTTCTCTCAGTTCATGGTACCACGTCTCACGACTGTTCGCCGTGAGACGGAGCTCGGGGGAAGGAGAGCGTTTCAACTCTTATTGGATCGGATGAATGGATACATCGGTCCGGCAAGAGTGGAGTGGATCGGTGCGTCGCTGCAGATTCGTGAATCGACGGGTCCACTCGAATAAGCTTGCGGTGATGGCAAGCGCCGATGCCGGTCCGCCGACGGAGGTGACGATGAAGTGAACGAGTTTGTGCAATGGGAGACTCCAGTCGCGGGAGTGGACGACCGGGTCTCGTCAACCCAATCAGCATGCTCTCCATCACGAAAAGCGTGGGAGCATTCACCAGCATAATCCCTAAGGAGGAGTGAATATGAGAACCAGACGAGGAATCGTACTGTCGTTGGCGACCACTATGATGCTTCTTGTGTCGATATTTGTGTATGCGAACGGATCGTCTGAGAAGGCGGCGGCCGGCGCGACGGGCCCTGTCGCCATCAGCTTGCTTGGGTCGCAGAACCAGAATGATACCGTTCTGATCAATGCGCTTATCAAGACGTACACGGACAACCATCCGAATGTGACCTTCAGCGTCGAGGTTCCACCGGGACAGAGTGCTGATATCGAGAATCTGGTCAGGACTCGCCTCGCCACCGGTTCAATGAACGATATCTTCTACTTCAATTCGGGCTCATTGCTTCAGACCCTGCATCCGGCTCAAACCCTTGTTGATCTCAGCAAGGAACCGCTTATTTCCAATATCTCGAAATCGTTCCTGGCGACCGTCTCTCAGAACAATGAGATTTTTGGCGTGCCAATCGGTTACGCAGCCGCCGGCGGCATTCTTTACAACAAAAAGGTGTTCGCAAAGTATGGGCTGACTGTGCCTA
The DNA here is from genome assembly GCA_035530835.1 of Spirochaetia bacterium. Lineage (GTDB taxonomy): Bacteria > Spirochaetota > Spirochaetia > DSM-27196 > DATKUC01 > DATKUC01. Next base: position 17,684 of record DATKUC010000308.1, on the reverse strand, counting down.
AAACCTGGGCGGAGTTCGAGGCAAACAACGAAAAGCTGAAAGCCGCAGGAGTTTCCCCCATCGTACAGACCTACGGGGACAACTGGACATCGCAACTATTCGTTCTTGCAGATTTCTACAACGTTCAGCAGGCGAATCCGAACTTTGCTACCGAATACACCGACAATAAGGCGAAGTTCGCGACGACTCCCGCCGCGTTGGAGGGATTTGCGCACCTTCAGGAAGGCTACCAGAAGGGGTGGTATGAGGCGAATTTTGCAACCATGAAGTTCCAGCAGGGACTCAAATTGCTGGCAGATGGCACAGTACCACAATATCCGATGCTCACGCAGGTCATGCCGACGATTGCCCAGGATTGGCCGGACAAAGTGAAGGACATCGGTTTCTTTGCGCAACCGGGAACAGATGCGTCACAAAATGGCGCCACGGTCTGGATGCCGCTTGCGTTCTATATGCCGAAGACGAGCAAACACATAGCAGTAGGCAAAGACTTTTTCGCATTCGTTGCCTCGACTGCGGGTACTGACGCGTTAACTGCCGCAGTCACGCCCGCCGGGCCCTACCTCATAAAAGGGTCGACACTGCCGTCCAACGTCCTCCCATTTGTGAATGATCTCAAGTCATACATCGATTCAGGGAATTCCTACCCAGCGTTGGAATTCCTCTCACCGATCAAGGGCCCGAATCTTCCGAATTTCTGCGTAGCAGTTGGAACCGGGCAAATGACAGCAGAGCAGGCCGCGGCAGCCTATGATCAAGACGTTGCCAAGCAGGCCCAGCAACTTGGTCTCGCGGGTTGGTAAGGGATTTCCACTACTTCACTGTTTTTATTTCTGAGAGAAGGCCGGCGTACTTTCGCCGGCCTTCGGTAACCTAAGAACCTCGGCGTTGACTGGGGAAACGGGGTTTTGTTTTGAGAAACACACAATCAAAGGTTGTCCTGCGAACATACCCATACTGGTACTACTTACCCGCAGGACTCATATTCGCCATCATTTTCATCGTGCCGACGGTAATGGCGTTCTATTTTAGCTTGACTCGATGGTCTCTGTTTGACGCAACATTCATCGGTTTTGCGAACTACAAGACGTTTCTCAGTGACGCCGAGTTGCTGACCGGATTGCGAAATACCGTAATATATGCGGTGCTCACAAGCGGGTTCAAGGTCATCCTTGCCCTGCCGCTTGCCACTTTGTTGACCTCTGCAAGCATCCGACTGAAGGGTTTGATACGGAGTATCGTATTTTTTCCGACTCTTGCAAGCACTGTCGCGGTAGGCGTTACCTTTACTGCGCTCATGCAGCCTTCTACGGGGATGATCAATACATTTCTCCACTTCATTGGAGCACCGCAACCGGATTGGCTTGGCAACCCGGGTCTGGCGTTGTATTCAGTCGCGATGGTTGACATCTGGCGCGGTATCGGAATCGCGCTTGTGATTTTCATGGCTGGTATCCTCTCGATTCCACTGGATTATTTCGACGCCGCGCGTCTTGAAGGCGGTAAGTGGGTGAAGTTTCGGCACATTATCGTGCCGCTGAGTAGGAATGCGACCTTCACGGTCATTCTCCTCTCCTTTATTGGAGGGCTTCGGTCCTTCGATCTGATCTGGACAATGACCCAGGGCGGACCCGGTTTCGCCTCCGAAGTGCTTACTTCGGTCATCTTCAAAGAGTACGGTGCGGGTTTCTTTGGCCTCTCCACGGCAGGTAATGTCGTCTTGTTCCTGCTTGTGTCTGCGATCGCGTACCCGATGATGCGGTTTTTCAACAGCAGGGAGATTCAGCTATGAATGTGTCGAGACGTACATCCGCCGTCCTGGCCGACAGTGCAACCCTCCTGGTAGCCGTCATTATATATGTCATTCCGTTCGTCTTCGTCTTCCTGACGGCCGCTAAAACACCAGCAGAGGCAGGCCTTTTTCAATTCAACTTACCGGACCACTTCCAGCTTCTCAAGAACATCCGGGAAGTGGTGACATTCGGTGACAACAAGATGCTCCGTGCGCTCTGGAACAGCACGATCATAACAGCAGGATCCATCGTGATCATGATCGCGCTGGCGTCGCTGGTCGCCGTAGTGTTACAGCGTAGAAGTGACCGTGTGGCATCGATAGCAGGTGCTATCATGCTGGCGGGGCTGATAATTCCACCGGCGGTGGTTCCCACCGTGTTCCTGCTACAACGACTCGGTCTGTTCACCACCCTTCTGAGTATGATCCTGGTAGACGTCGCCTTCAACATTCCGTTCGCCATACTCATTCTTCGGGCCTTTGTAGGAACTATACCGCGGGAGCTCGACGAAGCCGCGATCGTGGAGGGTGCTTCGCCATTGCGTGTGTTTTCCTCAGTGCTTTTCCCGCTGTTGCAGCCCGCGATCATGACGGTTGTAATAACTGCGACTGTCGCGATCTTCAATGACTTTGTTGGGCCGCTCTATTTTTTGCCGGGTGCAAATAACGTCACCGCCCCGCTTACGTTGTTCAGTTTTATGAGCCAATTCAATTCGCAATGGAACCTGGTATTTGCCGACGTGGTTGTCGTCACCATTCTGCCTCTGATAGCCTTCGTCTTTTTCCAGAAGCAGCTCGTCTCCGGTATCACAAGCGGTGCGATCAAGGGTTGACGTGTCCTGAGAGAACACAGGTGAAACTCCCTATATGTGGGTAAGCAGTTCCTTCATTGAAGGAATCCGGTATTGGCAGCCTCGCGTTACCATACCGAGATTATGTTCCGTCGGTACCATGAACATTCGGCTCTCGACAGATTACTACGAAGAAGGACTGAAATGAACGCTGGTCAGTTGACATGCAACTACGCAAAGAATCCTCTGGGAATCGAGACTCCATTCCCTGTCTTCAATTGGTCGATTGAAGGTGACGGGTACGCTGAGGTCCAGACCGCGTACCGAATAGTCGTCGCGAGTAACGCCGAGCGGCTTGCCGCGGATGAAGGGGATGTCTGGGACACCGGTGACGTGAGTTCGGATCAATCATGCGGAATCCGATTCGCGGGGTCGCAGCTGTATTCCGCACAGCGATGCTGGTGGAAGGTGCGTGTCAGCGGACGAGACGGAGCGTGGTCGCCCTGGAGTCATCCGGCGTGGTTCGAGACAGGGCTCCTGAAACAGACAGATTGGAGAGCTCGGTGGATATGTCTGTCAGGCCCAAATGTAAATGGTCTGCCGGACACGTCAAGACCGGCTCCCTTTTTTCGAAAGACCGTACTTATCGCGAGGGTACCAGCGAGTGTTCGGGTATACGTGAGCGGTCTGGGGTACTATGAGCTGTATGTGAACGGGGCACAGTGCGGGGAAGCGATACTTTCACCGGCGGTAAGCCACTACGATCGGACCGTCTACTACGATACACACGACGTGACTGGACAACTTCAGGTTGGAGAAAATGTCGTTGGTGTAGTTCTCGGAAACGGCTGGTACAATACGTTCACGAGCGATGTGTGGGATTTTCAGAAGGCGGCGTGGCGACACGTGCCGAAGCTGCTGCTTCAGCTCGAGATTACCTATGAGGACGGGGCAAAGGATACCGTCGGTACCGATTCGACATGGAAGGTCACTTCTGGTCCAATACAATTCGACGGAATAAGAAACGGCGAACACTACGATGCCCGACAAGAGCTCGATGGGTGGAACCTTCCAGGATGGATGGACGCGCAGTGGGATAACGCGCAGATAACGAGGGCGCCCGGCGGAACTTTGAAGTCCGCACAGTTGCCGGCCATCAAGGAAATCGAAGAGCTTGAGCCGGTATCGGTGGTTGAGGTAGAACCCGGAACACATGTGTTCGACTTCGGAAAGAACATCTCTGGATGGGGGAAGCTGCAATTAAGTGCTCCGTCCGGTTCCGAGGTCACTATAGAGTACGGAGAGAGACTGGACAAGAACGGGAAGCTTGACACCGAAGAGATCGAGCTTTTCATAAAGAGCGGCGACTTCCAGACTGACAAATACATTGCCAGGGGAGCGGGTATTGAAACCTGGCACCCACGCTTCACCTATCATGGATTTCAGTATATACAAGCTACCGGACTCGAACGCGCGGACGCCCCGGTGAAGCTTCACGCTGGCGTCGTTCACACAGCACTTCCCGATGCCGGGGCTTTCGAGTGCTCGAACCTACTCCTGAACAGGATCCAGGAAGCCGCGAGAAGATCTACACTGACAAACTATCATAGCTTCCCGACAGACTGCCCACACCGCGAGAAGAACGGCTGGACGGGCGATGCCCTGCTATCAGCTGAACAGGTGTTACTCAACTTCGATCCGGTCACCGCTTACAGGAAGTGGATGCTCGACTTCACGGACGTGCAGAGGCCGAGTGGACAAATTCCGGGCATCGTACCTTCGGCTGGATGGGGATTCAATTGGGGAAGTGGCCCCGCTTGGGACAGCGCGCTCATTCTTATTCCCTGGTACACCTACGTGTATTCGGCCGATCGAGGAATTCTCGAGACGACTTACGACGCGATGGTACGTTATCTCGGCTTTCTTGAATCCATGGAGACTGAGGGAATCGTGGACTTCGGTCTGGGAGACTGGTGCCCTCCGGCGGAAGAATCATGGCAACACAAATGTCCAACCGCCGTAACAGACACGGCGTACGCATACGTAGACTTTCTCACCGTGTCTCGAATAGCTGAGCTGCTTGGACGCCCAAATGACGCGAGCAGATTCTCCGCGAAGGCGGCGGATATCCGAGCGGCCTTTCGAAGCGCATTCATCGACGTCAGGACCGGAAGTGTCGCGGGTGATTCACAGACATCGCTCGCCTGCGCACTCTATCAGGGTCTGGTGGACGAGCACGAAAAGCCGATGATTCTACGGCGACTCATCGACGAGGTTGAAAAGGCAGGACGTCATCTGGACACCGGGATCCTCGGTACGAAATATCTTCTTCACACGTTAAGTCAGCATGGACGTACCGACCTGGCCTATGCGGTTGCGACACAGACTGACTATCCGAGCTGGGGGCACTGGATCGAGCAGGGGGCGACTACCTTGTGGGAACGTTGGGACGGAAAGAGTTCGCGAAATCACCACATGTACAGCGATATCAGCGCCTGGTTCTATCGCGAGCTCGCAGGACTTCAGCCCGATCCCCGCGAGCCGGGGTTCAAGCACATCATGTTCAAACCGAATCCGGTAGAAGGATTGTCCTGGGCAAAGGCTCAACACGTGTCTCCCCACGGTAGAGTGGAAAGCGGATGGGCAGTGGATGATGGAATGTTCCGACTTGAGATTGAAGTGCCGGTCAACTGTCGAGGGACAGTATTCCTTCCTACTCAGTTTTCCGAAGACGTACGTTTGAATGGAGTGAAGCTCGCTCGCGCAGAATCCGAGAAACGCGATGCCATCGGCAGATATCTTTTCAAGGTCGGATCAGGGCGTTACGAAGTCATCGCGAAACATTCATAGCACTGGCCGATTCCGGTCACAACTTGGTGGCTCGACGCTTTTGTGCAAGGGCAATGCAACTAGCCTCGCATGAAACAGCACTCACGACAATGATTCTTTGGGGGCAAAATGAGCATACGCCTGAAGCTGTTTATCCTGATAGCGATCTTGATCATAGTCTTTGTCGTGTCAGCGGTGAGCTATTTTGTCATGCAGGTTCCGATCACGAAAATAGCCAGCGAACAAGCCACTCTGACAAGCCTTCGCGGCGCCTTCGTGCATCAGGAGCTTGCAGCAAACGAGATCGCGACTGCTCCCTTTGGGCCCGCAGTCACAAGCTTCAAGATGGCGACAGCCAGCACGACTGCGGCGTTCCTCGACGTGCAACGTCTTTCGATCCTGCCCAGACTCAGCTCATCCATCCGAAGCTCGCTCGAGTCTATTCGCAATCTCAAAACGCTTATCGATCAGAACATGCTCGAGTTCAACGACGATATTCAGTCGATAGACGACATCTTCAATCAATCTCCCGGAGCGGATCCAGTCTCGGCTACGCTCTTCGATTTGACTGTGTTCGGGGGAACGGTGAAACAGCAGAGCAGGAGCACACAGGCCGGTGGTCAAAGCTCCGCTCGCGCATACTTGCTGTTGAGCCAGTTGCGGATCGTATCTCAGGGTTTTGATGCCGGAATCGCACTCATTGACAGGCAATATGCATCGATCGCATCGGAAGTAAAAGTGATCGAGGAACGAAGCAGATTTCTCACGCTTCTCATTGTTGTTGTGCTCGTGTCGCTCACTGTTCTGATCGCCCTTGTTCTGACAAACCGCATTGTCCGTTCCATACGCGCAATAGAGCACAATATCTTCCTTATGAGAGACGGCGACCTCACTACGTTCTTTCCCGCCAAAACCCGCGACGAGATCGGTACACTGGGAGGAAATCTGAACGATTTTCTCGCCTCTCTTCGCGGGGCGGTCGACAAGATTCAGGCGAGCTCGGAAGAAAACGTCCGTATCAAGGAGATGCTCGTTTCAACCACCGAACAGACTTCTGCATCGACGACTGAGATAAGTGCCAATGCATCAGCCATCGATCGCGGAATCGGCAATCTCGACGATCATCTGTCCGACGCCGGCAGGTCAGTTGAACGGATTGTCAGAAACACCAGTGAGCTGGACGCGCAGATTCAGGATCAGATGGCGATGGTCGAGGAGTCCACCGCTTCGGTAACCGAGATGATCGCATCCATGACGAACGTCGCGAACATAGCGGAGAAGCGACGCGAGGCGACCAACGGCCTGGTTCGGACCGTAGCCGGGGGTGGTCGCAAGATGGCAGCAACCTTCGAGGGAGTCACTCGCATAAATGCCAGCGTGGAGAGCATCAAGGACATAACTGCAGTGATAGAGGGGTTGAGCGCACAGACCAACTTGCTTGCGATGAACGCAGCCATAGAGGCTGCACACGCGGGAGAAGCCGGGCGCGGGTTCGCCGTAGTCGCACAGGAAATCAGGAAGCTTGCTGAAGCGTCCGCAGAGAACAGCAAAGAAGTGGCCCGAAATCTCCAGGAGATCGTCGACAACGTCTCGGATGCCGGGGCGGCAAGCAGGGACATGGAGCAAGCGTTCCGCGAGATAGAGCAGGAGACGCGAGAACTAAACACCTCGCTCGAAGAGATATTTTCCAGCATGGGCGAGCTGCGAGAAGGTGGAAAGCAGATACTCGATACCATGACCGAGCTCCGCAACGCATCACGACACGTTCGCAATGGATCGAGCGAGATCAACGAAGACGTCGGTACTATACAGGAGGCGATGTCGCTGATTCAAAGCATCAGCACGGAGGCACGCCAGGGGATGATCGAAATCGCGTCAGGGATTCAGGAAATCTCATCTGCAGTACAGCACGTCCTGCATGTCGCTGAGCAGTCCGGCCAGATCGGCGATGTACTGAACAGCGAACTCACAAGGTTCCGGACGCGGAAAGAGTCCAAGGCATCATAAATCCAGCAGTAGCGCTAAGGAAGTGCTTCCTGAGCCGTTCCGCGATGAAATGCTTCATCAAGTCTCACTGTGGCGGATGTTCCGCGGTGTTCGGAGCGACAAAACTCCACAGCCGGATGCACTCAGGAGAACTGCGGAGATAGCTAAGCTGATTTCCATGCCCCTCACGAAGCGTTCATGATGCGCGACCAGCGCGCCGAAGATCGCGACTGCGACAGCACCGCCGAATTGGCGGAACGTGTTGAGCACTCCGCTTGCAGTTCCTGCAAGCTCTGCGGGAACGCTTCGGATAAGCAGCGCCGTCATCGTGGGAATAGAGAGCGCTGCTCCAAGTCCCACACTGATCGAGAGCAGCGAAAAGAACACGACGGGTGTTCCTGTTGTCGCGACCGAAACGCACAGGCTCAGCAGTCCGGCCGCCATAAGGAACTGCCCTATTGCCATCGGTACAAATGCGATACCTGTGGCTGAGGCAGATAGACCCCGCACCTGTTGGAAATAGAGGCTGAACAGGAATACGAGGCCGTAGAAGCCTACAACAAACGCAAAACCGACGGATAGGGAAACGAGGACCTCCCGCGAGCGAAACAGCCCCGGTGGCACCATGGGGTGGGCTCCTCGAATCTGCGATATAACCAATACTACGAGCGCTCCTACAGCCAACGTGAGCGCCAAGATCACCTGAGGGTTTTCGAACCCCGTCGAGCCGCCTTCGATCAGTCCGTAGGTAAGTCCTCCCATCCCGAGAATCGCTGCGACTTGCCCGATCCAGTCGAATGGTGCCGGTCTGCGGGGCGAGCGTGGACCGCGTATCAAAAGAAACAACACCAGAATGCCTGTCGGTACATTGATAAAAAAGATGAGCCGCCAGCTCACAAGTGTGAGAAATCCACCCACAACCGGCCCGGCCGCCGAGGCGACCGCGCCTCCTACTGCCCATATTGCTATGGCGTGACCCCGCTTCGTTTCGTCATGGTAGACTTCACGGATCAAAGCGAGCGTGGCCGGAAGCATCACCGCGGCGCCGGCACCCTGCACAAACCGTCCTATAATCAGCGCACCGAACGAGGGCGATAGTCCGCATGCCACCGACGCTGCTACGAATGTCACCAATCCGATCCCGAATGCTCGTCGGGCGCCGACACGGTCAGAGAGGGCTCCCGCTGACAACAGGAGCGCTGCAAACATAAGCGTGTAGCCGTCAACAACCCACTGGAGGTCCGTCATACCGCCGCCCTGATCGCGTCCTATTGACGGAAGCGCGACGCTGACCACGAAGGAATCGAGCGTTACTACAAAGAAACCTATCACAGCAGAGATCAGGGAGCTGACGGGTTTTGTCGGAGCGTGAGGTTCGATGCTCTCGATGTTCAGCCTTGCGTTTTTCTCGGGTTTCATTGCAGGCGAGGATCCTCTATTGGTCGACGTCACGAGGCTCGATTTTAATTGTTGCTGAGCGAGCTCCTGGTCCCACCATTGGTTCGAGATAGGGGCTTCCGCGATACATCGCCCGGTAGGCACCGTCTATACGGTCATTCACCCGGCCGACAACTGGTTCAAAAGTAACCTCTTTCGCCATGCCAGCTGCAACGATGCGCCCGGCCTTCTGCCGTACTGCAGCTTGATACCATCGCGAGTCCTGACCGCTGTAAGCCCGGACGTATAGCTCATCGTGGTCTGTCATTGTACTTTGTCGACATGAACCGAGACCCCACCGCCAAGCCTCCCAAGAGAGGCTGCACCGGATACGATCTTTCCCAACGGCACGAGCCCCGCGGCGTACCCGCCATCACGATAGAAAAATGCGAGGTTGCCCCACGGAGCGTAGAGCATCAGGTCCCCGCTTGAAGGGGTGTAGCCGGCCGGAGTATCGGATGTGTCCAGCTTCTTCGTCAGATAGCTGATCTTCTCGCTCCCGGCGTAATCCTGGAATTCAAGCGTCAATGGGAGCATCGCTATGAGGCTTCGAACGGCACTGTTGTCGATTAACAGTACGATGATCTCCTTGTCCGCAAAGCTGAATCGGATTCTATTACCCTCCGCTTTCGTCACAGATTCATCTCCGTAAACGCCGATCGTAGTGAAGACGGTGAGCATGACCGCCACCATAGACTTTTTCACCGGTCGTTTCCCTCCCGGCAGCCTTCACGCAAAGAGCAAACCCCGGTGGAGTAGTCCGCCGCCGGGACCGTACCGGCACAAAGGAAGTGCCGGCACGACAAATGTGTGTTCACCATGGTTGTGCAGTCGGCCCGACCGTAAACTCGTTCACGTTCGTGTCCTCCGGCTGTTCGATTGCAAAGGCAACAACGTTGGCAATTCGATCCGCGGATATTCCGTACTTCTGGTAGAGGGTTTTCATGCCGGCCGCCGCGTTCTTGTCGGTAATCGTTCCCAGCAGCTCAGTGTTGATAGCAGCAGGATAGATGGTCGCGGTCCTGATGTTGGTGCCCTCCATAGCGGACTCCATTCGAAGAACCTCCATGAAGTCCCGCACGAACCACTTTGTTCCGCCGTACACCGCTCCGGCAGGATACGCCTTCAATCCGGCCACGGACGACGTCGTGATGATGTGTCCGGATTTCTGGCCGATAAAGGTCGGCATCGCGGCGGCAACGCCGTTCAGGACACCCTTGATGTTCACATCGACCATCCGATCCCACTCGTCGGTCTTCAGCGCCGAAACGGGAGAACTGGGCATTAAGCCGGCGTTCAGGAAGATTACATCCACGCGCCCAAATTGTTCTTTGGCGAGCTTTACGATTGCGGTGTTGTCTGCCGGCTTCACGACGTCCATCACAAGATATGCTGCCTGCCCACCGGTGCTCCAGATCTCTTCGACCAGTTTCTGCAACCGATCCTTACGACGAGCGCCCAACACAACCTTTGCACCTCGGTCGGCCAGCAACTTTGCCGTTGCTTCGCCGATTCCGCTACTGGCGCCGGTAATGATCACTACCTTATTTGCGATTCCGTTACTCATTGTTATCTCCGTATTGTACGTCGGTGACGTGTTCCATCCACTCTACAGCCGTCCCGTTCAGGAACTCCTGGATCGCAATGTGACTCATCGCCGTATCCGACGAGGCTCCGTGCCAGTGTTTTTCATCCGGTTCAAAGTGCACAACGTCGCCCGGACGAATCTCCTCTATGGGACCGCCATCGCGTTGAACGAGCCCAAAGCCGCTTGTAACGATGAGTATCTGGCCCAGCGGATGGGTGTGCCACGCTGTGCGTGCTCCGGGCTCGAATGTTACGTTCGCGCCCGCCGCTCTTGCGGGTTCTTCGGCAGCGAACAGGTAGTCCACACGGACGTTTCCAGTGAACCATTCGCCGGGTCCTTTGCCCGAAGGCTGTGATCCAACTCGAGTTATCTTCATCCGTAGACTCCTTTCTATTGGACTGATGCTTTGTGTCCGATTGCGTGCCAGTTTGACTTCCGAACATGCTCGAATATAAAGGATTGGCAGAGGAAACTGGTAGGCCGATCCTGCGCATTTCTTGCCTGATTGTCCAAAATGTGCGACATTTGGTGGCGAGAAAGCCATTCGGGCCGTAACATGGCATCAGCAGAACATTCGGAGCGTTTCTATGGAATATGAGAGTGATGGCAAGAATTCGATGGAAGAACTGGAACGAGCAAGACTGAACAATGTTATGGTGGAGGGCATTTCGCGACGGACAAAGGGAGCCAATCGATTCGATACGGCGATCCCTCGATTACATTTTAGTCGTTTCGAACAGCCCACCGATCCGACGAGCTATACTATGGACGCGAGCGTTTGCCTGATTGCGCAGGGATCGAAACGTGTGATGCTGGGAGAGGATGCCTACGTCTATGACACAAACAACTACCTCGTAACGTCAGTGGACTTGCCAGTGGTGGCCCAGATCATTCAGGCGAGTCCCGAACGACCCTATCTCGGCTTCATCATGGGGATCGATCAACGGTTGCTGGCGCAACTGATGGTGAACGGCAATCTCCCGGAGCAGGTGCCACGACGTACGGACCGCGGAATAGGAGTCAGCAGAGTTTCCCTGCCATTGCTCAAAGCCGTTACGCGACTGGTGGAGCTTCTTGATTCCCCCGAGGCTATTGCGATTCTTGCTCCACTTGTCCAGAAGGAAGTCTTCTACCATCTCCTTGTGGGGCCGCAGGGGCCTCGGCTACGTCAAATCGTGATGTCTGGTACTCAGGGACACCAGGTAGGCCGGGCCATTGATTGGCTGAAGAGTAATTTCAGGGAGCAGCACCCGATTGATGATCTCGCCGACCGCGCACATATGAGCCGCTCAGCGTTTTACCATCATTTCAGGTCGATAACCTCTCTCAGTCCACTACAGTATCGCAAGCATCTCAGGCTGCAGGAGGCTAGACGGCTCATGGTCGTTGAAGATCTCGATGCGACAACCGCAGCGAACCAGGTGGGATACGAAAGTCCCACGCAGTTCAATCGAGAGTATCGCCGCCTGTTTGGAACTCCGCCGGCAAGAGACTCGGCGAGCATGCGAGAGGCTGTCAGAATCGATGACGAGACGAAGGTTCTGACCGGATAGATCGCCAGGTCTATCCAACGGATCACTTCGAATATGCTACGGTGAGAAAGCAGTAATTCCTCACTAAAGCTTCCGCGTATTCCGGCCGGCGCATGTGGGCTGCGCTTCGACGACAGGGAAACCAGCAATCGCGGTTCGTTATTACGAACCGATCCTCCCCTTACTGCACCGCGTGGCAAACGGCGGAATTCCGGCGATGAGAATGACGGTCACATATGAGGATGAGAGACGATACGCAACTCCCAATATAGAAGGTGATTCCTCCTCCACCTCTTTCTCTCGGATTTTCCCGTTCCCTCCCTATATCGCCTCACAAGGCGGACACGATCGGTGATTGTTCAACCTGCGCTCGATACCCGCAGGACTGATTCGCTCCCGGTGGTCCTCTTTGTCGAATACCGTACCGTCATGCATCGGTCCTCTGAACAGATAGCGGTACTTGAGGATCTTGTTCACCGCCTCGATGAGTGAATTGGAGTAGGTCACATCCAACCCGGCGATGAGCGTCTTGAGAGGAATCGACTCGAGACGCGTCGCGACCGCATTATTGTTGTTCTCCGGTCCTCGTCGACGAAAAGATCGATCTTCGTAAAGGACACGTGCCGAAGGGCGAGAGGAGGGGAGAGCTGGCCGAGCCGGAGCCTCTTCTGTAGCGGGAGCTCGCGGGTGAAGGCCGACGGGGTCGGGTGTCACCTACTCCAGTGCAATTTTGATGGTCGTTAATGGCAAGAACAAGGTAAGTGGATGAGCTTCGAATGGGATGAAACCGTATTTGAGATAAAAGCCCTTGGCTTTCTCGTCGATGGCATCTACCAGGACGGCGAACACACCGACAGTCTGCGAAACCTCCAGGGCTTTCCGGAGGGCTTGTGTGAGAGTCCAGCGTCCTACTCCTGAACCTTGAAAACGGAGGTCGACAGCAAGCTTCCCGATTCGAAATGCCGGGACCGGATACCGGGGAAGCGCGGCCGTGATGTCCTCAGGCAACGAGTTGGCAGCGATCTGTGCACTACGGACCGTGAGGTATCCTGCAACTTCCTGCATGTCGGTGAGGGCGACGAAGGTCTTTCCTATCGACAGGCGATCATTTTTGAGAGCATACCGACTGAGGTATTGATTGAGCTCGGGGTATCCGCAGTCGAACTTAGCTTTGGTGAGTGGTTTGTTGACCGTCGCCAGGGTCAGGTTCACCTTCGGGCACTTTGAAATAACGAACGAAGGGCCTCATTTGGCTTCGGTGGGGTATTCAGGGAGGAAAAGAAGAGATCCCGATCAGCTTCGTTCAAAACCAGCGTTTCGGTTTCTTTCAGGTCGTCCTGTGCCTTCTGCAATGCCGATTCGAGCAGATATGCGGAGAGCGTGATGTGGCGCAATTGCGCAGCTCGTTCGATTATCGACTTTACCTCGGGTTTGGTCCTCAGTTCGATTCGTTCAGTTCGTGTTGACGAGGCTCGGGACATAGAAATTCCTCCACAACAAAGGTATCAAAATGTACGGCATTTGTACACACGCCACTGACTATTCGAAACGCGTTGGTTTTCGTTTTGGAGGAAGGCAGCTCACCCAGGGATCCGCAATGGCCTTTTGCAATTCTGGGGAATTATCCTTGCAAGATCGGAGGCACGGACAATAATCGGGACTATTTCGGTGGTAGCCCAGGTATTGGTATGAAGACCGAATGAGCGCATCGGTTTACAACATTGAATCCTGATTCTCGCGATCCATGCCGGAACGTCGACTATTCATTTTTTGGATTGAAGAAGCTTCGCCTGTACAGTTTCCAGGATGTTATCGCGCAGGTATTTGCTGGCGTTCAGTATTTCCACCCCAATAATGTCGTTCTGGTCGTCGAGTTCCGCGGTAACATTCGGAGAGATCTCCACGCTGTTTGCTTCCTCTCCGTCTTTGATTCTTATGTGGATGATATCATCTCGTTCGAAATAGTTCATATTGCTCATATCTACCTAAACCTTCCGGCATCAGTTCGGAATCTCACCTGCTTGCGTGTTGTTGCATGGACGGTTACCGGGGTGTACGCTGATTCGTCCTCCTCATAGCGGATCATTATCAGCATGCCTCGGTGCATCCGACAGCGACGGTTCTACCGGTTTCCGTATCAAAGTTCCTCAGCTTAGCCCGGTATTTCAGATACTCCGTCAGTATAACGTCTTTGACGACTGCACTTCCGATAAATGAGTATACCACGGTGGAAATCCACGAGCATGGCGCGGATTTGCTCCAAGGAGCAGACAGTCAATTCGTCAGCGGAAGAGAGGAGGTCACTTCATGACTATTCGTGTTGATTGATTGTGTTTGCCGGTAGTACGTTGTTGTTCCCAGAACGTGGATCCTCAGATGGGGCGCGAAGTCTATTCCGATCGAATCGCGCCGCTAACGAAATAACTGCGGTAGGTCTTTCTGGCGGCAAGTGGACGTCCGCCCGTGCGCGTCTTTCATTCATCTTGTATCCGAAGTTTTGAACCAGAATCTCAAGAAATCGTAGTACGTTGAGTCATGTCGAAGCCGAGCTAAAATTGATTAAGAGAATCATATTGAGCCGCTTGCTCGACCGCCGAGGCCCAGGAAGCAGTCCACTGAATGTCATTCGCCGATATTCGGCCGACAAGGTCACCAAGGCGATATCGGAGCCGCCGTAGATGAAGTAGTTTCCTTCTGGTCCTTGTACCGTCGCAGTTTCTCGTCCAGCAGGCTGCATAGTAGCGATTCGTCGTATGAATCCCGTACTTGTGTCGACTAACAGGGCAACCCCATAATCCTGCGATCTTGTAGCCAGCAATCCAAACAAGACCAGACATTTACCGTTCCTGTAACAAAGTAATACGCGTGGCCCTTCAGCGCCGGGACAGTCATATCGTTCTCTATGTAGTTCGAGGACCCGCGTCCAATGGTCGCACAACCTGAGACGCCAATCAGGAAAATCGTTGCGATGACTACGGCGAGGACGACATTTCGCGAAATTGGTGCACAGTTTCTCATCAGCATCCTCGTTCGATGTTCTCAGGTTTCATCAATGCTCAGCTGACCAGCTACGCTCAAGTATTATGTGGCGTGCCCAAAAATAGAAGCATTTGACAACTTCTCAGAATGAGTCCCGGTGCCTGGAAAGTCCCTTCAAAGGATCAGAGGAAGAATCAATACGAAGGAGCCACATGGTCATTTCGGTCAGTTCCGATAGTATAGTTCCCTCTACGCGCAGGACCGGGTGATCACCCCGACCAGCAATTGGTGCCGCTCCACGTTGACGGTTCATGCCTATTTGGCTATATTACCAAATAGATGGAGCGGCTATGGATTCTCTCAAGATTTGCCCCAACCTCGTTTTTCGCAA
Organism: Spirochaetia bacterium; assembly: GCA_035530835.1. Classification (GTDB taxonomy): domain Bacteria; phylum Spirochaetota; class Spirochaetia; order DSM-27196; family DATKUC01; genus DATKUC01. Next base: position 2,359 of record DATKUC010000308.1, on the reverse strand, counting down.
GACCAGCAGGTAGCCGACGGTGCAGCGTTCGAAAACCATCCATCCGGTCTTGCGTATGTTGAATTCACTCCCGGGGGTACCCGGAGCTGTTGAATCCGACGAAGGGTTTCCCTATCGGCATCATCATGTCTGCCGGACAGAGTGAAGCAGTGAGTCACGAGCTCAACCGCATGAGCGGCAGAGCACCAGTACTTGCCGATTTATTTTGTTAGTTGACAATAGAAAACAGATACAAAGAGGGCGATATGGGCACACAGACGTATGAGGTACGAATCGAGCGGTCTCCGGATGGCCTTCATGTCAGTTCGAGCGTGCGGGATTTTAAGCTCGAGCTCGGCGCTCATCGCGGTGATCCTGATGCGGGCTTCAACGCCGTGGAGACCCTGCTTTCCGCATTTGGTGCCTGTTTTTCTGCATCATTCGGAATGGTAGCGGAATTGAGCCATGTTTCCATCGAAAGATTAGGGATGAACGTGAGCGCGGAGCGGCAGGATAAGCCGCCGAAGATCACCGGGATTAGATACATGGCGTTCATCAAGGCGGATGCCGATGACAACAAGATCGATCGATTGGTAGCACTGGCCGAGCGAAACAGCACAGTGATCTCGACACTCCGAGAATCGGTTCTCGTCGCGGGGGGATGGAGGCGATATGAAGAAGGAAACGATTGATGGGGCAAAGATGACGGATGAGGATCGGGCGCGATACGTGGGGCTTTCGCTGGTATTCAAGGCGCTTGCGCATCCGACGCGACTCTTCATCGTCAACAAGCTAAGAGAGCAACCATACTGCGTCTGTGATCTGACTACGCTCGTAGGAGCGGACACATCTACCATTTCGAAGCATCTGTCGGTCCTCAGAAACGCAGGGCTTGTATCGGACACGAAACAGGGTACCAGTGTCTTCTACAGCCTTTCCTGCGGCTGCATGAATCAGCTTTTCGCGGGGGCCGAAACTGTCATGAGAGAGAACTTCGATCGCTTCCGGCGAATGATCGTGTGAGTTCACTACATGTTGATGTACTGGTTGTCGGCGGAGGACCGGCAGGAACGCCGCTTGCGAAGACTGTCGCGTTCGGTATTACCGGAACAGGTGGCGTTCCCGCAATCGACTGCCGTCCCTGAAGGTGGTCTTCGGCCGGATCGGTAGCGAACTGGTTGAAGGTCGATGGGGTGGGGCGACCGATGATTGCCCATTGGACGACCAGGCGGTTGTCGGAGTCCATGCCCTCGTCGAAGGAGCTGCGGATCTCGTGGGTGAGGCAGCTCTTTCGGTCAGAAGCGACGCGCGGCATTCCGACAGTGTCACGGTGATTCATCCTCATCCGACGCTGACCGAGTCATTTGGACTGGCCGCGAGTGCGGCAATGCATGTGTTTTGTCTGTACGCTGAAATGGAGGTGCACAATGTTTGCAAAGCTTGCCAATAACCTCAAAACCAACCTGCTCTGGTACTCGCTTGCTTCGATTGCAGCCGGCTGGATTCTGGGGCTGCTGTTCCCGGCGGTTGCCGTTCACCAGGCGGGGCTTTTTAAGACAATAACCATGGTATTGGTCTTCTTCATGATCTACCCGATGATGGTAAATTTGAATATCGCCAGGATGGTGGATGTCGCCAAGAATCCGAAAGCGGTGCTCCTGAGCCTTGGGTACAACTTCCTGGTCACTCCGGCGATTTCGCTCGCACTTGCGGCGCTCTTCTTCCGCAAAAGCCCGGAGATTGCGCTGGGTTTCTGGTTAGTCATGTTAATCCCCGGCTCGTCGATGAGCCTTGGATACACCGGCCTTACCAAGGGAAATCTGGAAGTGGGAGCTATAGCGCTCGGGCTCAACTTTATCGTTGTGCCATTCACTCTTCCCTTTGTCATGCATCTGCTCGGCGGGGCCTATAACGTGCACGTTCCGCTCAGCTCGCTGATATGGACCGTCGTCCTGGTGCTGCTTCTTCCGATGGTGCTCGGCGACATTACGCGCAGGATCGTGCTTCGAGCAGGCGGCAAGACGGGCTATGAGGCGATTAAGCCACTGCTTTCGACAGTGACCATGGTCGGGATGCTCCTCGTTGTCGCGGTGATCTTCTTTACCAAGGCGCAGCTTCTATCCGAGAAGTGGCGGATCCTCATCCCTCTCGCAGTAGTCACCTTTTTGTACCTTCTGATTATGTTCCCGCTCATGACCTGGGTGGATCGTCTTTTTGGCCTGACCTATGAAGAACACATGGGAATTGCATTCCTGAGCACCGGGAAGAATAACGGGACCGCGATTGCAATCGCGCTCATGGCCTTCAATCCGTTGACCGCCATACCGGCCGCGACGCTGCCGCTTTTTCAGATCATCTTTTCCATCGGTTACGTGCAGTT
>DATKUC010000307.1:0-4766 GCA_035530835.1 Spirochaetia bacterium | reverse complement strand
AAACCGTTCAGCAGGTTGAGTGAGAGCGCAAGGACGATGTAGATGGCTGAGAGGTTGAAAACCCGGAGCACGAAGGGATCAAAACTCTTGTCCGCGACAATGATAAAGAGCACGATCGCCGCCGTAGCAAGAATCGTATAGAGGTGGTTTCGCTTCATTGCTACACCTTCTCCGCCTGATGCTTGCCGAGAAGTCCGGAGGGCTTCACCAGGAGCACGACAATCAGCAGGATAAATGCAAACGCATCACGATATCCGCTCAGACCTGGCAGAAACGCGACTATCATGATTTCGATGAAGCCGAGCAGGAATCCTCCGAGTACCGCACCCATGATATTGCCCACGCCACCGATGACTGCCGCGATGAAACATTTCAGCCCCGGCATAATACCCATGAGCGGATTGAGCTGCGGATACTTCAGCGTCCACATGATTCCGCCAAGCGCGGCAAGTAGTGAACCGACGCCGAACGTGAATGAGACAACGCGGTTCACATCGATTCCCATGATTCGGGCAGCATCCAGATCGGTGGAGGTGGCACGCATCGCCATCCCGGTCTTTGTACGGTTCACTATCCACAGCAGCGCCGCGAGGATGATGAAGGTGAACACCGGAATGAAGAGGCTTACGCTGACAATGGAAACCGATCCCAGGTGAACTACGGTTCCAAAAAGGTCAGGCACCGGAAAGCCCTTCGGCCTGCCGCCGAAGATGACGATGCCGAGATTTTCAATGAGGAATGATGCGCCAATCGCACTTATCATGACCGATATTCTCGGAGAGTCGCGAAGCGGGCGGTAGGCCACCCGTTCGAGCCCGATTCCGAACAGCGCAGTCAGTCCGATGGCTACCACGAATCCCGCGTACCATGGCATCAGGAACGTGGTCACCGAATAGAACGCTATGTAGGCGCCGAGCATGAAGACATCCCCATGCGCGAAATTGATGAGTCGCAGAATACCGTACACCATCGTGTAGCCTATCGCGATGAGCGCGTAGAGGCTTCCCAGGCTGAGTGCATTGGCGAGATTCTGCAGAACCAGAGATGATGACATGGCTCGATCCTCGCAGGTCGTCGGCAAGATGGGTACGTCCGCGCCGAACAGGTATCGGCGCGGAGGTACCTCAATATGCGGTAGACATCAGAGCTACATCGGCTGAACTGTGGTGAGGTAGCTGAACTTGCCGTCCTTCACCGTCTTGATCACCGCGCTCTTCGTTGCGTCCCCGTTTGCGTCCAGGGTTATAATTCCGGCTGCTCCCGGAAAGCCTTTTGTTGCTGCAATCGCGTCACGAAGCTTTACGCCATCCGTTGAGCCCGCGCGCTTCAGGGCATCCAGCGCCACCAGATATCCGTCGAAGCCGAGAGCGGTTACCGCCGCAGGTTCCTTGTTGTACTTCTTCCGGTATTCGGCCAGGAACACCTTGCTGGTCTCGGTAATGGGTACTTCGGTTGCGAAGAATGTCGAAAACACGGTTCCCTCGACTGACGCTTTGCCGACGTCGATGAACTCAGGTGTCTCCCATGTATCACCACCGAGGAACGGAGTCGTTATTCCCAGTTCCCGCGCCTGCTTCACGATGAGCGCACTTTCGGTGTAGTTGCCCGGCGCGAAGATGACGTCCGGATTCAGGCTCTTCACCTCGGTGAGTTGCGCCGAGAAGTCCTGATCGCCGGTATTGTAGTTGAGTTCGGATAGAATCGCCTTCTCATCTCCGGTGAGACTCTTGAAGCTGTCGGCGAAAAACTTCGCCAGGCCGACCGAGTAGTCGTTCGATACTTCACGAATGATCACCGCCTTCTTCGCCTTTGTCTGGCCAAACGCGTAGTTTGCCATGACTGTTCCCTGGAACGGGTCGATGAAGCAGACGCGGAAGTAGTAGTCGTTACCCCTCGTGACAAGCGGATTGGTGCAGGAGAGTCCGATCGCCGGGATCTTAGCATCGCTCACTATCGGACCGGCCGCCATTGAAAGTGAGGAGCCCCATGAGCCGAGGACGACATTCACTTTGTCCTTGTCCACAAGACGCTGCGCGGCATTTGCCGCCTCAACTTTGTCCGACTTGTTGTCGGCAACAATAAGCTCGACTTTGTACTCAGTGCCTCCAACAGTCACCGTGGGATTGAGCTCATTTGCCAGCCTGATTCCTTCAAGTTCCATCGCTCCACCCGCGGCATTTGCGCCAGTCATCGGCTCAAAGACACCGATCTTTATGATGTTCTCCTGCGCTGTCTTTGCGTTTCCACTTCCACATGCAGCCAGAAAGACCACAACCGCCAGCGACCCGATTACGAACGCCGAAGCACGAGCGTAGGTCCGCATGCGTGTGACGATGCGTACCTGGTTCAGTACCTTCTTCATCGAAGCCTCCTAGAATGTTCGGGAAATCTATTTGTAATCTAAACGGGTTATTCTCTTTTGTCAAAGGGAGAAATCAGGTTTTCGGAACAACAATCCCAGATACGGAAAGGTAAGTTGTTTTGTCACAATATAATGATATGGAATCCGGGAAACAGTGAAGCGTTCGGGACGTATCATTTCCGTGACTTGAACAAACTACTCGACCTGTGACATGCTCGTTTGCATAACCCAAAAAGAGTAGAGGAAGTCATGACTGAATCGCGTAAGTTCCTGCGTGTGGTTCTCATCGTGCTCACCATGTTTCTCGCGCTGACCGCGCTGGCCGGCGGGAGTGCGCTTTTTTTCGGATGGAACGCTCCATCGACAGAGCTTCTTGCGGGCACCATATTTCGTGATTATACAGTTCCGGGGTTGATGCTGTTCATCGTTGTAGGCGGAAGCGCCCTCGCTTCGTTGATCCTCTGGCTCAGGAAGAGCAGATTTTCCGATATATTCGCGATCGCATCGGGAATTATCATAATGTGCTTCGAGTTCGGCGAAGTACTCATAATTGGTTCACCGCCCGGGCCGGCTTTCGTCCTGCAGCTGTTCTACTTTGTGCTCGGGTCCCTCATGGTAATTGTGACACTCGGTCTGCAGTTTTTCGAACTTTTGCATGAGAAGAAGGAGAGTCATCGTGGAGAGTAAACGAACGCTCATGGGTGAGGCTCCGCGCCTGCTGCTCATTGTAGCACCCGCACTTGCAGCGGCAATTGTGGCCGCACTGCTGTTCCCCGCAGCGGGAAGCTACACCCTCTGGTTTCGCGGTCTGTTTGTCGCAGCGGCAATTGTACTTTCTGTTGCAGGCGTCGTTTTCTGGATATCGGCGGCGATCGAACTCGTGCGCGCCTGGAACGGGAAGAAGCTGGCCACCCGCGGCGCCTACGCCCTATGCCGTCATCCGATATTCGCCGTCTGGATCTGGTTCGTTCTTCCGGTAGTGTCGTTTCTGACCGGCTCGTGGTACTTCCTCGCCGCGGACGTGGTGTTTGTCATCGCCTCGCTGGCAGCAGCGCCACGGGAGGAGCGGGAACTGATCGCCGAGTTCGGCAGCGAATATGAAGAGTACCGGAAGCGCGTCAGATCAATTACCCCTATCCCCCGTATCCTGAAGTAGTCAGTCAACTCCCCGGTTCATGCAGCTGTTGCTGGAAGAATTGTATGTGCTGCTCTATTATGAGCAAAGAAGGGGACATTGATCATGAACGGGTTGACTGCCGCGCAATCGGACGCCATAGCATTCGTCTCACAATACGCGGAACACAGGAGAGCTGCTGCTGAGAGAACTATCGACGAGATCCTTCGAATGTCGAACATTCACCGCGCACAGTTTGATCGTACGGTTGAGCTGCTGAAAGCAAATGCCCGTGTCGCACTCCATTTCCATCCCGACCGCCCGGATTCGTCGTTCAAGCGGGTCGTCGAGGCTATGCTTGATCAGGGGATCTACCGGAACCAGTTTGAAACTCATATTTCCAGTGGCAGCCTCTCCGCATTTCCCGGAGGCGAACGTGATGGATGGGAGCGTGCAGTCTTCGGCGGGGCATACCATCGCCTCGGCGTGAAAGACGGTGAACGACCGAAATATGGAGCGCTGGATCTGACGCTGCAACCCGACGGACCGGCGCCGCGGTTTGGCTCCTGTTATGTTCTGCTATCGCCTGAGGCGTCGAAGAGGTGCACGTTCACCTATCTTGACTCGCACGATGATCCGGCGGAGAAGGGGACCCTCGAGAAGTTCGATGATATTCTTGCAGCACTTCTGAAGGATCTGTTCCTTGGTGATATGGCAATCGGTGCGCGCGATATCACCGTTCGGGAGTTCATCGATCAACTTGCCGGGAAGATCGGGAAACCTTTCGGAGATCCTGCCGGCGGGAAACCAAGCAGAAATCTCAATCGCTATATTGAGACGCAGGTTCATGGCGAGGTTTCGCTCGCGGATGATGTGGATATCCTTGTTGCAGATCCTTCGTTTGCAGATTCTGCAACCGGCGATATAATGCGTGCGCTCTGCGCGCGGTACTCAATCGCACTCTACTGGCACATGGGTTTTACGCTTGAGCCCGCTGAAGTCCCACAGGATTTCCGTGGGCCCACCATGCCTTCACTTGCCCATCGAGTTGCTTGCGAGGGATGGGTGGACGCGTCGGCGATCGGAGAAGCCGCGATGGGGTTGAAGATGAATCCCGCGGCGTGGAGCGATCGGGGTAGCTACGGCGAGGTGCTTCAGGAGTTGAAGCTGCTCTGGCATGTGCTCGTGCGCTACGGGCGTTCCTTTTACCCGGCCCGACCGCAGGACAGAAGGGGGTGAGCCAACGTGGGAATTGCCATTGTCCGTCTGGGAAGCCGTCGCGGTGAGCTT
>DATKUC010000306.1:0-2571 GCA_035530835.1 Spirochaetia bacterium | reverse complement strand
GAATTATTCCTATATTGCAGGTTTCAGTTCGCAGAGTCCAGAGTGCGCCTTGCAGCCTGAATCGCCGCAAGCACTCGCGGTGGCGTTAGCGGCAATTCGCGGATACGGGCACCGGTCGCATTGAAGATTGCGTTTGCAATGGCGGCAAGAGGTGTGTCGATTCCAATTTCCCCAACGGACTTAGCCCCGAATGGCCCGGAGGGTTCATAGCTTTCCGCGAACTCTACAGTAAGTTTCGCGACATCCTGTCTGGTTGGAATTTTGTACTGCATCATATCGTTTGTGAGCATGTGCCCCGACTCCGTGTACCGGACATCCTCATTCAACGCCATGCCGATTCCCTGCAGCAGACCGCCCTCAACCTGAATGCGTGCAAGGTTAGTGTTGATCGTCGTACCGCAATCCACTACAGCAGCATAGTCGACTACATCCACCTTCCCGGTTTCCACATCGAGTTCTATTTCGACAAAGCCTGCCATATAGGGCGGCGGCGACTTTTCCCCCGTGAACGAACCGGAAGCCGCAATCGTCTTCATCTTGGCGCCGTTGTGGTAGAGCGTATCGGCGCTGAACTCCTTGAGACCTACAAGAAATGTGCCGTCCGATGTGGTGAATCGGCTGCCGTCAAACTGCACGATATCAATCCCCACGTTGAACTTGTCGGCAACCGCCTCGCGCAGCGCCTGTTTCATATTACGCGCAGCCTTCACGACAGCGTTGCCGGACACATAGGTAGTGCTCGAAGCGTAGGCGCCAACGTCGTATGGCGTCTGGTCGGTGTCCGAGGCGTACACGACAATGTCGTCGCTCGAGACGCCAAGCTCCTCGGCGGCAATCTGCGCGAGAATGGTGTCGCTTCCGGTGCCAAGGTCGGTAGCTCCAATGTGGAGTTTGAAGAAACCATCATCCTGCAGTTCGAGGTGAGCGGAGCCCATATCGATGAGCGGAATTCCGGAGCCCTGCATTGCGATCGCCATGCCCTTTGCGCGAATCCGTCCAGGAGCAATTTCGTACGCGAGTCGAGATGGATTCCAGCCAATGAGAGAACTTCCGCGTTTCACGCAGTAGTCAAGCTTGCAGCTCTCGACCACCATTTCGACGCCTTCACCACCTTCGCCCATGATCTTGAAGACTTCGCTTGTCTCCCCTTCCGCGATCATGTTCGTCGTCCTCAGTGTCAGGGCATCAATTCCGAGTTCCTGGGCGAGTTCGTCCACCGCGGACTCAAGCGCGAAATTACCCTGAATTGCTCCGTACCCTCTGAACGCTCCGGCAGGAATCTTGTTCGTGTAGACAATGTGCCCGCCAAAACGGACCGCTTCCACCTTGTTGTACAACGGTAGTGTTTTCGACCCGCCCACCATAAAGACAGTGAGTGCGTGCTCGCCATATGCGCCGGTGTTGGAGAGCACCTGCATATCGATCACCCGGATTCGGCCGTCCCGATGAGCACCTATGCGAATGTCGATCCGCATCTGGTGCCGCGAGAAGGTATTCTCGAATACTTCCTTTCTGCTCATGACTACTTTCGCCGGTCTTCCGGTCGCGAGCGTCACGAGAGCGGCATATGGCTCTACGTGCACATGTTGCTTTGCGCCGAACCCTCCCCCGATTCGCGGCTTCTGTACCCGGATGTTTCGAAGCGGGATTGCGAGTGCCTGACCGAGAAGCCGTCGGGTGTGGAACGGGTTCTGCGTTGAAGTCACCACGTTCAGCCGGCCGTGAAGATCAAGATAGGTGTAGGCAGTGTGTGGCTCGAGCGCCACGTGGGCCTGAGCCTGAGTATAATAGGTGCGTTCGACGGTGACGTCACTGTCGGCAAGTATCGCCTCCACGTCACCGATCTCCATGGTGTATGCGGCTGCAACGTTACGCGTCGGTTCGAAGCCAATGGGAAACATGTCGTGGATTTCCGGTTCCGGATGGATGATAACAGGGTTGTCGATTGCATTCTCGAAGTCGAGCACTGCCGGAAGAATCTCGTACTCCACCTTCACGAGGGCTGCCGCATCGCGCGCGGTCACTTCATCCACGGCGGCAACCAGCGCGACCTCGTCGCCCACATATCGCACAAACTCGTCAAGGATGAACTTGTCGTGCGGACTCGGTTCAGGATGCCCCTGACCGGCTCTGGTGTAGGGGATCCTCGCCACATCCTTATAGGTCAGAACAGACGCCACGCCCGGCAGTTTCAGAGCGGCGGAGGTATCGATTGACAGAATGTGTGCATGAGCGTGAGGGCTCCGGATAATGTGAACCACGAGAGCGTCACGTGGTGCAAAATCATCGGTATACGCCGGCCGACCGACCACCAGTCCTTTGCCGTCGATCTTCGCCCTGCTCCTCGCTACCTCTTTGAACTGTTCAGGCATTTGACGCCTCCAGGTACCTCTTGATTGCCCGCATCTGTCCTTCGTATCCGCTGCACCTGCAAAGATTTCCCGCGAGATAGTGCCTGATCTGTTCATCAGTCGGGGACGGAAATTCCTTCTTCATAGCGTGCACCGTGATCGCGAATCCGGGAGCACAGAAGCCGCACTGATCCGCTCCTTCCGCAACCAGGTATTCAGC
>DATKUC010000305.1:0-4793 GCA_035530835.1 Spirochaetia bacterium | reverse complement strand
TTTGTGACGAAGTTCTCCGCGAAGAATCTCTGAGCGTCAGACTCACCGAGCGTGCCGTCCAGAAGGTCGCTCAGCTGCAACACCACGTCCTTGCGCGAGCGATCGAATACGCTTTGCCGGGGGACACACAGATCATGAATTGTACGAATCACTTTGCTCATGAAGTATTCCTTGCCGAAGAAGATTCCCTGTTGCTTATCCAGTAGTCTAATGGATGGCCGGCGGGAAAACAATGGCGAAATCTTCTCGGGTATGTGTTGGCACACGAGGAATACCTGTAGCCGAGGTAACACGTCTGTTGTGGCCCTTTGTACCGGAGTTAGTGGAGATTCTTCGAAGATCCATTCCGGCTCGTTGCCAATTGGGAAGTTCATCTGGTTGATAGATTGGCATAACACTACGTCAGTGACCTCCAACAAGGGATTTGACGAATGAGGACACGCACTTTGAGACGAAGTGATGGTCGTCGCTCTTCTCGACAGAGTCGTTCACCACTGCCACATCGTGAACATCCGTGGTACTCCCTTCAGCATTCGCCACCACGTTGAGCCATGGAACTCACTGCACATAGACCAAGAAGGTGCAATGAGCGAAAACGCGAGATTCTGTTCGACGGGAGGAAGGCTTCCGAAAATCTCGATCGGGCTCTGGTTATTGGAATGGCGCCCGGAACGCGATTCCGACCAAGAATCCGCGAAAGTGCCGCGGATGCGAGTTCCAAATGCGGTGCCCAGATTCAAGATCGTGATTCATGATCGACCATATCGCCCAGGAATAGACTCAGAATCTATAGTAAAAGCACCTTCAGTGAGAATCTGCATCTCCAGCCAATCCTGCCTCCTTGAATCACCTGAACGGAGCCGCCCACACCTGCGGCACCGACCGCGCTGCTCCAGCTTCGCTCCTATCAGTACAGCTCTCAAAAATGAGAGGTTATTGTCTCTCCCTTCGTCCATAAATTTCTCTCCACTCGACGGCTGAAGAAATTTTAACGCTCGAAGAATTTCTCTTCATACGTGCAGAAAATTCTCTTCTATTGTGCAAAAAACAGATTCATCCTTTTCTTTTGAGTATTCCGGTGAATTCTGCCAGGCATTCTATAGTGGATCCCAATGTCAAGACAGCCATACGGCCGTCTTATGGTGTGGCCGCCAGGCCACCATCTTGAGCTAAACTTCCGTTGGCCACCTGCCTCCATGCGCGGCATGAGGACGTTTCCATCACCAAGCTTGATCACACTACACAGAATCCAAAAGCCGGTCACCTGACCGGCCCTGCCTGGACTATCAGTACTCTTCGAACCCGATGTCCTCATCACCCTTCGGCGGACGGGTCGGCCATTCGCCCGGTATGAGCGTGATGTCGGTCGGCACATTCCGGCGCGCGGTGCCATTCGTTCGATGCACGCCATTCGTTCGATCCGTGCCCACTTTGTGGCGAGCGTCTACGGCAGGTGCCGGCGCCGGGATCACTCGTGGCGCTGCGGGTCCCGTCGTCCGGGTGATCCTGAAGTAGTCGACGGACTGACGCAGCTGCATCGCCTGGTTGGTGAGTTCTTCGGAAGTCGCCGCCATCTCCTCCGAGGTCGCAGCATTTCGCTGCACGACCTCATCGAGCTGCAGCATCGCGTGATTGATCTGCTCGGCCCCGGAGGACTGCTCGCCGCTTGCGGCGCTGATCTCCTCGACAAGATCGGCAGTCTTCTCGATATCCGGAACCAGCGTGTTGAGCCGTGCGCCGGCACGCTGTGCAGTCTCGAGCGTTGTCCTGGAGAGCTCGCCGATTTCGGCTGCGGCACTCTGACTGGGCTCGGCAAGCTTTCTGACCTCGGAGGCCACGACCGCAAAACCTTTTCCCACCTCACCGGCCCGCGCGGCCTCGATTGCCGCGTTCAGTGCGAGCAGATTGGTCTGCCGGGCAATTTCACCTACTATGAGGACTTTCTGCGATATGGAGATCATCGCGTCCATCGCCTCGGACATCGCACGGCCGGTTTCCCGAGCATCATCGGCTGCCTTTAGGGATATTCGCTCGGTTTCAGTGGCATTCTGGGAGTTCTGCTGAATGTTTGCTCCCATCTGCTCGATTGACGCGGAGACCTCTTCGGCGGACGCGGCCTGCTCGGTCGCCCCCTGCGAGAGCGCCTGGGCGCTGTCGTTCAGCTGTTCGCTGCCTGAGGCGACGTTACCGGCGGTAGCCTTCACTTCAGATACAATGCTCCGAAGGCGGTGGACCGTGTGCTCCATCGCGGACAGCAGCTCTCCGGTCTCATCCGAGCGCTTCTCACCGATCTCGATGTCCAGATCTCCGGCTGCAAGGCGATTCGAAATCTCCACCGCAGTCTCAAGCGGTTTCAACCTGTTCTTCATAAACAGATAAACTGCAAGGATCGTGAGGATCATACCCGCAAGTCCGATCGATATGATAATCCGTGCAATTGCAGCTCCTGAGGACTCGATCTCGCTCACCGGTATAGTGGAGAGGACCGATACATGGTAAGCGGCGTTGTGGGTGATGGCGTACATCTTCCGCACTCCGTTGAACACGTAGGGGGAAACCGTGCCACTTGGCGCTGCAAGTGCCTCCCTGCCCCAGGCCATTGTGGACAAGTCAACTGAAAAGACAATCTTCGGATCCGGGTGAGCTATAGTCATTCCATCGCTTCGAACCACTACCGGAAATCCCGTATTGCCGATTTTCACGCTCGTCACGAGCTTCTGGAGGCTCAGTCCCACATCTACCTGGATTCCCAGAATTCCGATGACCTTCGATCCATCCATCACCGGGGCCACGACGGTGAGCTCAGCTGCACCGGTTGTCGGCGACTTCTGGATCTCACTGATGTCAACCTTGCCGGCGAGCGCACCATCCAGAGCGGTCTGGTACGAACTATTCCCCGCTGCCCATTCAGTGCCGACGACGTTCTGTTGACCCGTTGATGTCACGATCGTACTCTTTTGAACCGCCGTAGCGAGAAACGCGAAACTATACGACGCGTGATGTTGAACGAATGATGACAGGAGCGCATTCGCGTCCGCGAAATTGTTCTGTGCGAAGCCGGCCAGAAGTCCGTCATCCTTCGACAGGAACATCGCATTTTCCTCGATGTTTTGAAAGAAGTCGTCGATTCTCGCGCTGACTTGAGCATTCGCAAACTTCAGCTCCTGTTGATACGTTCGGGTTGTCTGCAAACTACCGAGCATAAACGGAACTACCGTTACCGCCGCCATGACAACGGCGATGATCACCCCTACAACTAGCGAGAGACTTCGTCTCAGGCTTCCTTTGTTGTTCTCTTTGTCTTGCTGGACATAGCTGTTCACTCCCTGACCTCGATATTGCAAGGATCGTGCCAAAGTCCTGGAAATAAGGCTAACACATTACATCAAAAGAACTTACATCACCAAACCGAGTACGCGCGATCGCCCGCGCAACGGGCAAGCGTAAAGAAACGTTTACAAGGCGAGTGCGGATGCGGCACTCGCTACATTGTGCTGATCACCCGCTCACGGTTGAATCGCGGGCCGATCCGCACGATAAGGAGGTAGCTCACGCCCAGTAGCAGCACCGATATGAGGATGACCACCGGGAGGTTGAAGATCACAATACCGCTGACCTGCGCCCCGACGAGTGCGACCACGGGAAGCACGACGAGCCCCGCTGTCTGCTGCGCCTCCATGAAGTTTTTCGCTTTCAGAGAGACGAGGATCGAAACCGACAGCGCGAGGAGGGAGACTGCAGGTAAGAGAAGCAGTAGTCCCGGAATCCAAACGATCGAACGTACCAGCATAATCCCCCGCAACGCGAGCCCAATGCCGTTGGTGATGAGGAAGTACCCGATGAAGGACGCGTAGGCAATGACCATTGCGGGGAGGAACACTGCAAGCTCCTTCGCCACGAGTAGCTCCCGGCTTGTGACCGGGGTGTAGAGGAGCGTTTCGAGGGTCTTCCGCTCTTTCTCACCGACTACCGCATTGGCGGCGATGACCGTTGAAATCACGATGGGCACGATCATGAAGAACGGAAGGAAGGTGTAATTGAGGAAGATGTAGACGATGCTGTCGACAGTGCCGGTCATCTCTGCGGGTACCGGGTACATCGGGATGATCTTCTCTATGAACGAAGCGCCCTGCACAGCGGCGATTCCCATTTTGAATGCGAGTAGTGTTATAACCGCTGGCAGCACAACGCAGAGAATTAGCGGGACAACGATCATCGGCATGACGACCATTCTGTTCGCCGAGATCTCCCGGATATCCTTCGTTACGATTGCCCTAATTCTCGACCAGTTCATGACTCGGCCTCCCTTCAGTATACGCGTCATTTCGGGCAGTTCCTGCGGAGCTGCTTCGACCGACAAAATGGAAGTACGCGTCCTCGAGTGACGGTACAACCTGACGGACTTCCCGGATGAGCCTGCCGTCATCCATCGCCTTCTGAACCAGCCTGTTCACCTCTTCCGGCTCATTGTAGGTGTAAAGCACTTCGCCTGCGTCGGTGACGAGGCGTACCCGGCGCTCGGGCATGACCGATTGCAGAAGGTCATGTTTGCTCCCGTAACGGACCAGCCGACCCTGGGCAAGGAACCCGAATCCGTCGCAGATTCCTTCGGCCAGGGGCAGATTGTGCGTACACAGAAGCACCGTCGTGCCATCCTCCCGGGCCATTGTCTCTATCAGTTCCACCACCTCACGGGCTGATTCAGGGTCAAGGCCGGAGGTCGGCTCGTCGAAAAAGACGATCCGGGGGCGATGAAGCAACGCGCGAACCAGGTGTACCCGCTTCTTCAGGCC
>DATKUC010000304.1:0-28197 GCA_035530835.1 Spirochaetia bacterium | reverse complement strand
ACCCAGAGCGTTCGATGCGCTGGTAGGTCAGGAGTTCGTTGTCGCGACGATTACGAACTCACTGAAGACAGGGAGAATTGCCCACGCATATCTGTTCTGCGGACCGCGGGGCGTCGGCAAGACATCCGCCGCGCGCATCCTTGCCCGGGCGCTGAACTGCCCGTCGGGTCCGACAGCCGAGGGCTGCGATGATTTCCCCGGCGCCGACGAGATTGCCCGCGGTACCTCCCTCGACGTCATCGAAATAGACGGCGCTTCGAATACCTCAGTCAACGATGTGCGCCAGATCAAGGATGAGGTACTGTTTGCGCCGCAGAGCTCGCGGTACAAGATCTACATCATCGACGAAGTCCACATGCTGTCCAACAGCGCCTTCAATGCACTGCTGAAGACAATCGAAGAACCTCCTCCCTACATAATATTCATCTTTGCCACTACCGAAGTGCACAAGGTTCCCGCAACCATTCGATCACGCTGTCAGCAGTTCAACTTCCGGCTTATCCCGTCGGAGAGGATCATGGAGTGTCTGCGCGACGCGACGGTAGAGCTCGGAATGACGGCGGAGGACGAGGCGCTCTTCTGGGTCGCCCGCGAAGCCGCAGGTTCACTGCGCGATGCCTACACCATCTTCGACCAGGTTGCAGCTTTCTCTGACGGCGCAATCACGATGGAGGGTATTCGGGAAAAACTCGGTCTGCTCGGCGCCGAACAGATGGCGGGCCTGCTCGGCGCGATGGCCGCTCGCGCGCACCGGAAAGTGCTTGAGATCGCCGAGGATCTTGTATCCTCAGGAGTCTCGGTCGAGCAGTTCATCATTGAACTCGCCGAGTATTTTCGCGCGCTTCTGTTCCGCAAGCACGGCGTGCAGAATGAATCGGTGCTCGGATACCGTCTGGATGCACTTCCGGCCTCGCTTACCGACGCCTATTCGCCGACTCAGCTGGAGAAGGCTATCGAACTCCTGCTGACCCTGTACCGCAACATCCGTTATTCGCTGAACTCCCGGTTCGAGCTCGAACTTGTCCTCAGCCGCCTCACCGATCTGCGCGATTACATATCGCCGGGAGAGATCTCCCAGGGCATCACCCGCATCAGGCAGGAGATTCTCGAGGGAAAGCTCTCGGTGCGAACCGCAGGAACGTCGCAACCGGTCACTGCGGCGCCTGAGCAGGTCGCGGTTGCTCCGCAGCCGGTCGGTTCCCCGACGGTGACGCGGGCTCCTGCGGCGATGCAGGTGAGACCGTCGGAGGAAGAGGATGATTTTGACGCCACTCTGGATGACGAGCAACCGCACGACCCTCCCGGCGCGAACGAAGAAGAGCTACCGAACACGCTTGAAACTGAAAAGGTGACGGCAGTCGTCTCCGCGGTGAGAAAAAGCAAATTGACCCTCGGTTCGAATCTCGAGAAGGCGCTCGCATGGCAGCTCGAGGACAAGGAACTCGTAGTCTCTTTTGACACAGTCTATGCGGCGAACGCAGTGAGGCAGGACGCCGACCTGGTGAGTCATGTGGCATCGGGAGTGATTGGCACCAAAGTGAAGGTGCGCGTGCAGATTGTGCGTCAGGACGATGAGAAAGGCGGTCACAGCGATCCACGCGTCGACATGGTGAAACGGGTCTTCCGCGGCGAAATAGTCCAGTAAAGGAGCGTAGCTCATGAACTTTAATCCCATGGATCTGCTGAAGAACTTTCAGGGTCTTCAGGCAAAGATGACCGAGGCGCAGGAACGGCTGAAGACGATTCGCGCGGTCGGTACCGCGGGCGGCGACATGGTGCGGGTTGAAATGACCGGTGAAATGCAGGTTGTAAGCGTATCGATATCACCGGAAGCAGTCGATCCGGATGATATCGAGATGCTCGAGGACCTCATGCTAGCCGCATTCACCGATGCAGTCACAAAAGTGAAAGACAAGATGCGTGACGAACTCTCCTCCGCCACCGGAGGTCTGGGTATACCACCCGGCTTCATGGGGATGTAGCGTGAACGCGCTCGAGGAGCTCATAGGCCACCTGTCCCGGCTGCCCGGTATCGGCAGGAAGAGCGCAACGCGTATTGCCTACTACCTGCTGCGCTCCGATTCATCACTCAGCGCGAATCTCTCGCAATCACTTCTGCGCACGAGGGAGCGCATTCATCCCTGTCCGAACTGTGGCAACTATACCGAAATTGATCCCTGTAGTGTCTGCGCCGATACAACCCGCGATGTCTCGACGATCTGCGTTGTGGAGCAGCCTCAGGATGTCGCCGTGCTCGAGGCGACGCGGGAGTATCGCGGTCTCTACCACGTGCTCATGGGCGTCATTTCGCCCATCGAAGGCGTCGGTCCCAAGGATCTGACAGTGGCGCGTCTGGTTGAACGTCTGCGCAATCCGGCTGTCACCGAGCTCATACTCGCAACAAATCCGACTGTCGAAGGAGATACGACGGCACTCTATCTGGTAAAACTGTTCGAAGGGTCACACGTCAAGACTTCGCGGCTTGCGCTGGGGCTTCCGGTTGGAGGAGACCTCGAGTATGCGGATCGTTTGACTATAGCACGATCGTTGCGTGGCCGGACGACCCTCTCATCCTGAGGAGGATATCGTGAAAGTATTGTTCATCGGCGGTACAGGGAACATATCCCTCGACTGCACCCATGAGGCGGTGAAGGCAGGCATTGAGCTCTATCACCTGAATCGCGGGCAGCGGCGTGTGGCGCTTCCGCCCGGAGTGAAGACGCTTACCGGTGATATTCGCAAACCTGATGAGGTTGCCCGCATCATCAAAGACATGCAGTTCGATGTTGTCGTCGACTGGATTGCATTTGTTCCCGAGCACATCGAGACCGACATCAGGCTGTTCTCCGGAAAGACTGCTCAGTTCATCTTCATCAGCTCGGCGTCCGTGTACAAGAAACCGGTAACCGAATCGATCATTACCGAAGGAACGATGCTTCACAATCCGTTCTGGGAGTATTCACGGAACAAAATCGCATGCGAAGAGCGCCTCGTTCGTGAGTACCGCGAACGCGGGTTTCCGATCACCATCGTGCGCCCCTCCCACACCTACAGCACCGGCTGGTTCCCGACGACATTCGGCTCAGCCGACTTCACTGTTCCCGCCCGCATGCTCGCCGGAAAGCCAATCGTGGTCCACGGTGACGGTCAGTCTCTCTGGACACTCACCCACACGAAGGACTTTGCCGTCGGTTTCAACGGCCTGCTCGGCAACGACAAGGCGATCGGCGAGGTATTTCAGATCACCACCGACGAGGCGCTTTCCTGGGACGAGATTCATCGCATTATCGGCAGATCACTCGGCGTCGTGCCGAAGATCGTGCACATTCCCAGTGACTTCATTGCGAACTACTCTGCCGAGCTCGGGTCCGGGATTCTCGGTGACAAGGCGTACAGCGTGATCTTCGACAACACGAAGATCAAACGGTGGGTACCGTCGTACAAAGCGGTCATACCGTTCCACGTCGGAATGCGCTGGTCTGCCGAGTGGCACCACGCACATCCTGAGTCCGCGGTAATCGACAAGAAGAGTGAGGATGAGATCGAAGGGCTGCTCGCGGCCTGGGGGAAGGCGCACAGCTGATCAGATAGTCTGAATGATTGCGGTGGGGCGGAACGGCGAGGGTTGCCGTGGTGCGCAGAGCGCCGCGAGCAACCTGCTTGCCGCCTCGCGTGAATAGAGCGGCAACAGCGGCTCTTCGTCCTGCGAAAATCGCGAGAGCACATATGAGGCGACATCGGGGCGGGAGGGTCGGCCGACCCCGATGCGGCAGCGCCAGTACTCGTTTGTACCGAGTGCCGCTGAAATGGATCTGAGGCCATTGTGGCCGCCGAGACCGCCACCTTTGCGGATTTCCATGGTGCCGAAAGGAAGCTCGATCTCGTCGTGGACGATTACGAGCTCCTCGGGTTGCAGTTTGTAGAAGGTCATTGCAGGTTGCACCGACTCACCGCTCAGGTTCATGAACGTGGCGGGCAGGAGCAGCACGACGCGGTTTCGTGAATCTCCCGAGAGCGCATCGTACTGCGCAGTGGTACCCTTGAACTTCGACGTCCAGCCCACCGATTCGATTGCAGGCAGGGCTGCCGCAATCATCCACCCGGCATTGTGCCGAGTGGAGCGATACTCAATTCCAGGGTTTCCGAGAAACACCGCAAGACGAATCGGCATACCGGATGATCTCAGGCGATGCGGGGCTGCCCTGCGACATGCCGGCTTCTCCTGCCGGCATCAACTGCCGTCGGAATCGGTCGACCGATCAGCTTTTCGATCTGCTTCAACAGCGGTCGCTCTTCGGGCGCACACAGCGAAACGGCAATGCCTGAGGCGCCGGCCCGAGCAGTTCGGCCGATCCGGTGCACGTAGGTTTCGGCCTCGTTCGGCAGCTCGTAGTTGAATACGTGAGTAACTCCGTCTACGTCAATTCCCCGGGAGGCGAGGTCCGTTGCGACAAGCACACGCACCGAGCCTTTCCGAAAGGAGTCGAGCGCGCGGGTGCGGGCGTTCTGGCTCTTGTTTGCGTGGATCGCATCGGCCATGATGCCGTTTGCGGTGAGGCTTGTGGCAAGGCGGTCCGCTCCGTGCTTCGTGCGGGTGAAAACGAGTGCGCGCTCGACACTGATGCCGTGCAGCATTGTGGTCAGGACGTCCCGCTTATCAGACTTTTCGACGAACACGATCTTCTGATCGACGTTGTCCGCAGTTGTCTTTTCCGGTTCGATGGCGACCTGCACCGCATGGTTCTGAATTGACCGGGCGAGTTCGGCTATCTCTTTCGGCATGGTTGCCGAGAAGAGCACAGTCTGCCGTTGTTTCGGCAGGAGTGCGACGATCCTGCGAATGTCGCGGATGAATCCCATGTCGAGCATCCGGTCAGCTTCGTCGAGAACGACGGTCTCGACCTGGTCGAGGCGCACACTGCCCTCGCCGTGAAGGTCGAGCAGACGACCGGGCGTTGCAATAAGCACGTCCACGCCGCGGTTGAGAGCGCGGACCTGGCCGAGCTTGCTCACGCCGCCGAACACGCAGGATCGGCTGAAGCGAACATTGCGGCCGTAGGTGCCGAAGGATGCATCGATCTGTGCTGCAAGTTCACGCGTCGGCGCGATGACCAGCATTCGAACTGATTTCGGGTTCAATCGTTTCGGATCGGTATGGAATTTCTGAAGAATGGGGAGCGCAAAGGCTGCTGTCTTGCCGGTTCCGGTCTGGGCGCAGCCGAGAAGGTCACGACCCTCCAGGAGCGGCGGAATGGCCATGCGCTGAATCGCTGTCGGCTCGATGTAGCCTTCTCCACGCAGGGAGTTGAGAATTGGAGTTGCGAGCAGCAACGACTCAAAATAGGTTGTACTCATGAGAATCCTTAAGATGTTTGTGTGACGATGTCCAGGACATCGCTGTTTTCGGAAGAAACGAAAGACATTCGAGGCGGGAAAGCTTCGCGTACCTGCGCGTCTGCCGGTTACAGGTAAAGTATAGCACTTGAGGAAACGAAAGTATAGCGCGGCGCTCCCCTGAGCGCGCGCAGCAGTCATCGGCGTGCCGGAACGGTAGTCTGCAACGGAACTAATCGAGTACATTACCTTAATGGCAGGAGGAATAGCGGTGAGCACACATATCCCGACTCGAGAAGAAGCATTTGAGCTTCTTTCGGAATACAACAGCGATATCAGCCATATCAAACACGGCCTTGCCGTGGAGGCGACAATGCGCCGATTCGCCGTACTGCTTGACGAGGATGAACAGAAGTGGGGCATCATCGGACTGGTGCATGACCTCGACTGGGAGAAGTTCCCCGAACAGCATTGCACCCGTGCGCGGGAGATTCTCTCGGAAAAAGGGTGGCCGGCGGACTACATCCGCGCGATCATGAGCCATGCGTGGCAGATGTTCACAGACGAGCAGCCGGAGCATCGCATGGAAAAAGTACTCTACACCATAGATGAACTGACCGGCCTTGTCATGTCGACTGCACTCGTACGTCCCTCCCGCAGCCTTTCGGATCTGACCGCGAAATCGGTGTGGAAGAAGTGGAAGGAGAAGAGCTTCGCCGCCGGCGTGAATCGGGAAGTTATCGAAAAAGGTGCGGCGATGATGGCATCCGATTCAATCAGGATGGAGTTATCCGACATCATCACCCACACAATAGAAGGAATGAGAACAGTCTCCGCAGACCTCGGGCTGTGAATGTAGCGCAAAGGGAACCCTACCTGTAGTATATTGTGAGCAGGAAATTTGATGGACATCGACACGAGACAACAATCCGAACTGAAACAGCACTGCTTCATTTTCCAGGGTGATTCACTCCTTCTTCGTGACGGCGCAGGTGTACTCCTGCCGTCCGTTGCTTCTGCCGAGGAGATTGGACTCGCGCCCGAGTGCACATACGAAATCGACTCAAACGTCGGCCTCCGTGGCGTGACAAATCGCGTTGCAGCGGGAGTTGAAGCGCCGGCCGGTTACAGCTGGGCACGACTGCGATCACTCTTTGGCGCTGTGGATGAGGAGCTCTTCCGGGCCGCCGGCCAGGCGTTTCAGGTCGCGGAATGGGACCGTACCACGCGCCACTGCGGCGTCTGTGGCGCGCTCACCGAGCATCGGCAGAACGAGAGAGTGGCTGTCTGCCCCGTTTGCGGATTCGAACAGTACCCGAGGGTGTCGCCTGCGATGATCTGCGCCGTGGTAAAAGAGGACAGGTTGCTGCTAGCGCAGAATGCCAGGTACCGCGGAGGGCACTACAGCGTCGTGGCCGGTTTCGTGGAAGCAGGCGAAACGCTTGAGGAGTGCGTCGCACGTGAAGTGATGGAGGAGACCGGTCTTGTGGTTGACGATATCCGATACTTTGCCAGTCAGCCGTGGCCGTTTCCCCATTCGCTCATGGTGGCGTTTACTGCACGTTGGAAATCAGGAGATATCCATATTGACCCCGTAGAAATCGCCGACGCGGGCTGGTATCGTGCCGACGAAATCGGCGACTGGATTCCGGGCAAGCCGACAGTCGCCCGCAAGCTCATCGACTGGTTCGTCGAGAACCACAGCTGAGCGTAACGGAGAGTGGGAGCGCGAATTATGGAAGATTATCGTGAGAACAGGTCTGAGAGTAAACGTCGCATTCGACAGGATATCCAGAGTCTGCAGAGCAAATTGCGAGCGACCAAGGATTCCCTTCAGAAGCGCGATCTCGTCGACAAGATCAGCAAGCTCGAGCAGGAACGTCTGAACGTCGAGAATCTGTTCCTCGATCTGCCCGACGAGCCGCCGGATCAAGCGGTGCCTGAACAGCAATTTCCGATTCTCAACCACGCGTTGAAGAATTACGACACGTTCGTCGCGAAATCGCGGGAACAGAACCGTGACGTACTCGGGCTTATGCTCTATCTGCACTATTTTTCCGAAGAGTATCTGGGCTTTCTGTCGCAGCGCAAATTGAAGCTCGACGTGAAGTACTCGATGGTCCGTGACACGTTCTACAATCTGTTCAGCCAGATCGACCGGAGCATGGACACATACCGCAAAGAGTCGAGTCGCATTGGTGAAGGTGACTATACCAAGAAGTACGAGGAAGACATCCTGAAGCGTCTGGTGGAGATGCGGCAGGCGCTGTTCATTGAGGCGAACAAGTTCTTCCGTAGAGTGCGTCAGTTTGCAGACGATCTGCTCGCAGATCTCGAAGGAGACCCCATTCTCTGCCAGAACGGGGATGATTTTCTCTCCTATTCGTCAATCGACCGTGAGACCGAATTGCGTGGCGTTACCGTGCAGGATGCGCTCGGCAAACTCTACGATATGGCAAACGAAGCGGTACTGTATCTGGACGTACCGGATTTTCAGCGGTAGGACATCGTCCGCCGGCAGCGCTACAGCTTGTCGATCAGCATTGAACACTTGCCTGACGGTATCGGCAGCGTCTTCTTCTTTTTGCCCATGATATCGATAGTGAAATAGTAGAGCTTCTCGGATTCGAGCCTGATTTCCCATCCTCGACCGCTCTTGTTGCTCAGAATGGTGATCAGATTTCGTTTCAGCGACAGGTTTTCTATTCCCATGATCTCAAGCGTGGGTACGATCCAGTCAACAGTCTTTCGCGGCAGACTGATATAGAGACCAACCACGTTCTCGATCATAAGAGCTATCGTCGAGAGTGCCGTGTACGGAAGAAAGAGCGCTCGTGGGAATCCTTCCTGTTCGGGCCATTCGGCGGGTCCGTCTTTGCGCGGCCGATAGGCCTCCCATACGGTTCCCTTCTCCTTGCTTTCCGGGTGAAGGGTGTCAAGAAGATAGTACAGATGTCTGATCGCGCATTCGCGTGCGAGATCGAATGCGCCGTATTTTTCGAGCCCTTTCACCACCATGAACGTGAACGGTGAGTAGACCGAACCACGGTAGCCTTTGCCTTTTTCGTCGAAGGACTTCTCGTCGGCAGCCGTGGTCGGGAACGGATTTTCAGTTCCGAAGGTGGCCGGATTGCGCAGATGCTGGATGAGCTTTTCCGCCTTTGCCTCGTTCGGCAGTTCAGCGAGCAGCGGCCAGAACGAGGCTATCGTTTTGACCCGAATCTGCTTTCCCGCCCGGTCCAGATCGTAGTAGATTCCGTCATCCTCGTTCCACATGAGCGAGTTGATCCGCGTCTTCAGCGAAAAGTAGTGCCGCTTGTATTTGAAGCTGATTTCCTTATCGTTCAGAATATCGCCAAGCTCGGACATGTAGAGCGCATTCATCGCCTGCTGAGCGTTAAAATCTATGGGATAGACCATCTTTTCCCGCGGCGCGTTTATCATGGTAGTCGCCGCGAGCGGCACGGAGTAGAGTCCGTTTTCCTTCTTGAAGTTGTCATCCAGCCAGGTGAAATACGCTTCAAGTTTCGGCATGATGTCGCGGATACGCTTCTTGTTGCCTATCTTGTGATACAGATTGTGTTCGGCCCAGGAGAACAGCGGTGGGTGCACACCTTCCGGATTGTCTTCATCGACGACAGGTTTTCCATCCCGGGCGCTGTACTCGCACCTGATGGCTCCGTCCTTTTCCTGTTTTTCGTAGAAGTTGTCAAGCTGTGGAGTTGCCGGATAGATACGATTGCTGTAAACCAGAAAAAACGTTGAAAAACACGCTTCGAACTGATTGATGCTCTTGCTCTGGGGGTAATTGAAGAAGCGTGGTTGTAACTTGCTCTTTGTGGTACCCTTTTGCCAGAAGTCCTGAATCCAGGCCCACGTCTGGTCGTAGACATCTACAAAGTCCTGATCGTAGAAGTGGATAGTTGGAAAGTCTTTCTTGACCACAATGGCTCCTCGACATAAGGCGGTGCGATAGTTAGTGCGTACGTAGATAATACCATGAGGAACATCAGGAAAATGGACAAATCTGCTACATAATAAGCAGAAGGTCATTCAAAGTCAAATTTCGGTCCCCTGAGGTGGTGGCTCATGCAGCGGATACTCGTTGTAGATGATGATCGCGCGATTCTGAAGGTTACCTCTGAAGTGCTCAGGCGTGCCGGATACGAAGTCCGGACGGCTGAGAACGGGCTGGCGTCGCTCAACGTTGCTCGCGAGTGGCAACCACATGTTGCTATCGTCGATGTGCTCATGCCCGAGAAAGGCGGAGTGGAAACAATCATGGAGATGCGTCAGGAGAATCGTGACCTCCGCATCATCATCATTACCGGGAAAGTGCGCTCCCAGGGCGCCATTCTCGAACAGCTGGCCGCCTCCTTCGGATCCGGGAAGGTGCTGTACAAACCGGTCTCGAACGTGGAGCTCGTTGCAGCAGTGAAGGAGCTCACCGGGAGGCAGAGCGCGTGAGCAGTTCCGTGGGAACCCCATGACTTGACAGATGCGGAAACTGCGTGCAAAAGTGCTACAACATGGATAAAACCGAGCTCGCCGTTACTGCAGAACTGGCACACATCAATCTCAAGGACGAAGAGTACGACTCTCTCGGACGCGCGGTCGATCAGATGATTGAGTACTTTTCAGTGATGAGCAAAGTCGATGTAGAGGGGCTTGAGCCGACTACTCACGCTTTGCTCGAACAAAACCGACTTCGTCCGGACGAACTTTCCGAAATGACGATTGCAGATCGACTTGTGGAAAACGCACCCGAACTCGAGGGACGGCTCATCGTTATTCCGAACGTCCTGTAGCGGTCGCGAAAAATCACATCCATGCACAAGGCACATACCATGGCGCACAGCGAAAGCAGTTGGATCGACGCACTTTCGTCGGACGACAGGCGTGAACAGTACGGTCGTATTGTTCGCGAACGAAACGAAAAAGTTCATGCGTTTCTTGAGTTCGATCCTGGCAGGCACGTCTCCGGAGCCCGAAGCGACTCGGCGCCCGATGCAGCATCGCTCCGCGGGATGCCGTTTGCCGTGAAGGACAATATCGCGGTGGAAGGGTTCAGACTCTCCTGCGGTTCACGAATTCTTGAAGGCTTCACCTCACCCTATACGGCAACCGCGGTGCAGCATCTCATCGATGCTGGCGCGATTGTAGTCGGAAAGACGAACCTTGATGAGTTCGGAATGGGATCATCCACCGAAAACTCATGTTATGGCCCCACGTCGAATCCCTGGGACGCGACGAAGGTTGCGGGAGGCTCATCCGGTGGTTCGGCCGCTGCGGTTGCCGCGGGCATGGTACCGTTTGCCCTCGGCTCGGACACCGGAGGCTCAGTGCGTCAGCCTGCCGCGTTCTGCGGCGTGTACGGCCTGAAGCCGACCTACGGTTCAGTCTCCCGGTATGGTCTTGTCGCCTACGCATCATCGCTCGAGGTGATCGGCGTCGCAAGCAGGACGGTCGGCATTGCCGAAGCGGTGTTCCACGCGATGCGCGGTTCGGACATGATGGACCAGACGAGTATGGACGCCAGCGCGGAGGCGGTCGATCAGGCCGCACATGAGGTCAGGACAATCGGCGTGCTCTCGGGTGAGCTCGGACTTGTCCCGGCGGTCGAGCGTGCATATCGGCTTTCGATCGAACGGCTGAAGAAGTTCGGGTATCAGATTCGGGAGATAACCCTCCCGACTCTCGAGTATGTGGTGCCTGTCTACTACACGATTGCCGCGGCCGAAGCGAGCGCAAACCTCGCCCGCTTCAACGGCATCCGATATGGCGTGCGCCCCGATTACGCGGAAAATCCTGACGAGCTGGTGCGTATTGCCCGGGATTCGGGCTTTGGCAGCGAGGTGAAGCTCCGGGTGCTTCTGGGCACCTACGTACTGCGTTCAGGTTTCCAGGATCAGTTCTACGTTCGCGCGCAGAAGATCCGCACTGCAGTCCGAAACGATTTTGCCCGCGTCTTCAACGAGGTGGATCTGGTGCTCATGCCGGTGTTTCCGACCCTCGCATTCGCGTCAGGCGGGAAGGCAGACGCGCTCGATCCGTTTCAGCAGAAGGTTGCCGACAGGTTTACCAGTGCCGCAAACCTGGCCGGCCTGCCCGCACTATCGATACCGGTGTCGATCGAGGAAGGACTGCCCGCCGGCGTTCAGCTTCTGGCCCGATCCTTTGCCGAGCAGCAGCTGTTCGCAGTTGCGCGCAGGATGGAAGAGGAGTTTCCCGCTCAGAATCCCCCAGACTTCCCGTCGAAATGGAGTTAGAAGTGTACCAATCCTTCATTGGTCTCGAAATCCACATTCAACTGTCAACAAAGACAAAGGTGTTCTGCGGCTGCCGCGCAGCGTTCGGCGATGAACCGAACACGAACGTCTGTCCGGTCTGTCTCGGCTACCCCGGCGTTCTGCCGGCGCTGAATGAGCGGGCGATCCACATGGCGTATGTCGTCGCACGCGCGCTGAACTGCACGCTCAACCCGGTAGCCGCATTCGACAGGAAGAACTACTTCTATCCCGATCTGCCGAAGAACTACCAGATCAGCCAGTTTGCCGAACCGGTGGGTGTAAACGGTTATCTGGACCTGGAGTTTCATCGCAAGAAGAAACGAGTCAGGATTCACGAGTGTCATCTCGAAGAGGACGCCGGCAAGATGATTCACGCCGGTGATATGTCACTGCTCGACTACAACCGGGCCGGCACTCCGCTTCTCGAAATTGTTACCGAACCGGACCTCGAGATCGGCGACGAAGCCGAGCTCCTGTTGCAGCAGTTCAGGCGAATGGTTCGCTACCTTGGCGTCTGCGACGGCAACATGGAGGAGGGTTCGCTTCGGTGCGATGCGAACGTCTCGGTGAATCTTGCCGGTCAGGGCCTCGGCAGAAAGGTCGAGATAAAGAACCTGAACTCCTCGCGTTTCGTCCGCAAGGCGCTCTCCTACGAAATTACCCGCCAGACGGGCATTCTTGAGAACGGCGGGACGGTAGTTCAGGAGACGCGGCTCTGGAACGAGAACCGCGACGTTACCGAGTCAATGCGCTCCAAAGAGAGCGCGCACGACTACCGCTACTTTCCGGAGCCGGACCTGCCGCAGTTTCGTGCGGACGAGGCGTTTCTTGCAGGCGTGGAGCAGAGCCTCGTCGAATTACCCGCCGCGCGGCGTGACCGCTTCATGAGCCAGTACGCACTGTCGGAAGCACAGGCGGATTTCATGTGCGACGAGAAGCCGACGGCGGACTACTTCGAAGAGACTGTCGGCCTCGGAGCCGAAGCGGGCGTTGTTGCAGTCTGGCTGTCAGGCGACGTGAAGAAGATGCTCAACCGCGACAGCGTGCAGCTTGCGGACTGTCGGCTGACGCCCGCACGGCTTGCGTCGCTGCTCATCATGCTCGGAAAGGGACGTATCCACGGAAAGATAGCAAAACAGACGCTCGAAGCGGTTTTCGAAGAGGATAAGGATCCGGAGGCGATCATCCGCGAGAAAGGATGGGAGCAGATTACCGATCAGGCAGCGCTGTCCGAGCTTGTGGACGGGGTGCTTGCAAAGCATGAACAGGCAGTTGCCGCAATCCGCGCCGGAGACTCGAAGCCCCTCGGGTTTCTCGTTGGCCAGGTGATGAAACTGACTGCCGGACGCGCCGAACCGCAGCTTGTTCAGGAGATGCTGAAGGCCAAGCTTTCGCTGAATGTGGTGCAGGTTCTCTCGTTCGGCGGAGCAATCTCCGGCAGACGAAGAGCCGATGGGCTTGTGGAGCCGGGCGACCTGATGGATGTCCGTAAACTGTTCAGCGAAGACGATGAGCTTCCCGACGGCATTCGCTTCGAAGAGATACAGCTTGGGCGCTTCCTGAGCGAGGAGATAACTCCGGCGGACTGGGCGGCGCTCATCGATACGGTAAAGGACTGCCTGGAAGCGGGAAACGCATCCGGAATCGTGGTTGCGCACGGCACCGACACGCTCGCATACACCGCGAGCCTGCTCTACTGGGTGTTCGGCGATACGCGGACTCCGATTGTGCTGACTGCCGCATCCACGCCTTCCTCACGGACTTCCGACACCGGATCATTTGCCGACGACGAGGCGGTCCGGAACCTGAAGCACGCGATCCGCGTTGCGACAGACGCACGCCCCGGTGTCTATGTCGTCTACGGCGACGAGGAGTTTTCCCCCATCAACCTGAAGTTCCAACGCGCCATCGCGCCGGGAAGCGGTACGGATGGGCACGTTTCCCAGGTGAGCGCAGGAACCTTCCGCAACTGGAACCTTGCGCGGCCGGTTCACTCCGGCCACCCGGTGACCGGAGGACATCTGCCATCAGATCGGCGCGAACTGCAGCAACGGCTTGAACACGCCATAAAATCGGTGTTCATCGCACGAATCTACCCGGGCATGCAGGGAAGCTCGCTCATATCGCTCATCCAGTCGGGGATCAAGTACTTCATCCTCGAACTGTTTGATACCGGAACCGCATCGCTTCGCGAAACTCCCTACTCCCTCCGACACGCGTTCGATTTCGCAAAAGGCACACCTGTCCGCTTCTTCTGCACCTCCCAGCAGGAGGGCACTGTCGACTTTTCCGAGTACGTGACGGGCCACGAACTGTGGCGCGAAGGCGCAGTGCCGATGGGGACACTTACGACAGAATCCGTGTATACTCGCCTGATTGCCGCGCTTGTTGCCGCGGAGACCGACGATGAATTGATGCAGCTCATGGAGGAACACTGATGCGGACACTGGCCCGGGATCTTGCGGCAAACGTGCAGAAGGAAGCAACCCTTTCGGGTTGGGTTCACCGCGTCCGTGAACTCGGCGCGATATCGTTCGTTCTGCTTCGCGACCGGAGCGGCATTGTTCAGCTCGTGTACGACGGCAAGACCGACCTCACCGTCGAGTCTGTAATCGAAGTGATCGGGATGGTGCAGCGCAACGACAAGGCACCCGGCGGATTCGAACTCTCCGTGCGCGAGACGAAACTTCTGGCCAAGGCTGAGCAGGACCTTCCTCTGCCCGTCAACCAGGAGCCGGACAATCTCGGCCTGGACGCGATTCTCGATCACCGATTCACCAGCCTTCGTATACCGCGAATCCGCATGATCTTCACGCTGCAGTCGGCAATCCTGCGATACTTCGCCGAATATCTGCGCAGCGAAGACTTTACGGAGATCAAGTCGAGTAAACTGATCGGTACCGGAACTGAAGGCGGGACCGGCCTGTTCAGCGTCGAGTACTTCGAGAACAGGGTGTTTCTTGCACAATCTCCGCAGTTCTACAAGCAGGCGATGGTCGCCTCCGGCATGGAGCGAGTGTTCGAAATCGGTGCAGCCTACCGTGCGGAGAAGCATGACACGCCGCGTCACCTGAACGAGTACGTGTCGCTTGATGTGGAGATGGCCTTCATCGAGACCGAGCAGGAACTGATGGATCTCGAAGTCAACATTCTGAAGCACATCTGTGCGGGGGTCGCGCACGATCATCAGGATATTCTCGACGCCTGGCATGCTGAGGTGCCGTCTGCCGAACAGCTTGATCACATTCCGCGGATCAGCCACGACGAGGCGAAGGAGATAATCAGCACGCGGCTCGGCCATCGCGTGTTCGAAATCAATCCGGAAGGGGAACGGGAGCTTTGCGACTGGGCTCGCGAAAAGCATGGCATCGACGCGGCGTTCGTGAACGCGTTTCCCCGCAAGAAGCGGCCCTTCTACGCATACCCGGACGGGCAGAAGACAATGAGCTTCGATCTGCTGTTCAGGGGGCTGGAGATAACGACCGGCGGGCGCCGGATCAATGAATATCCGATGATGCTTGAAACGCTTCCGAAGTTCGGTCTCACCGCAGAAGGCCTCGCAGACTATCTTCAGATCTTTCGGTTCGGCTGTCCGCCGCATGGCGGCTTTGCAATCGGACTTGAGCGGATCACGCAGAAACTGCTCGGTCTGCAGAACGTGAAGGAAGCTTCGCTCTTCCCGCGTGATCGGAAACGCATCCGGCCGTGAATCACTGACATCCGAGCGCTAACGGCGGATGTGCCTGATCTTCCGGAATATATTCGTCATCTCCTCCACCTCCCGGGCATTCATGAGTGCTCTGCCCATGATGTCGCGCAGGAAGATCCGCGTGGGCTCTGCGTCCGAAATGCGAAAGAAGCCAAGCTCGGCGAGCGTCTCCATGACACCTGACATGAGCGAATCGATCCGCGCGTTGTCCACGGGCCGCTCGCGGCGAAACAAGCCATCTTCGATGGACGCGCTCGATTCAGTCGCGTATCGGTAGAGTGCCGCAGCTCGAAAAAAGGTGTAGGTGACGACCTGCACCGCATGCGAGAGGTTCAATGATGGAAACTCCGGCGAGGAAGGTATGTGAATGCTCGCGGTGCAGCAGGCGAGCTCCTCCGTCGTCAGCCCATGCTCCTCGTTACCGAAGACAAGCGCAACAGTCCCCGCACTCTCCGGGAGCGTTCGCGCGGCGAACTCCTCCGGAAGGAAGGAGGATCGTTTGCGGCTTTTCCCCTGTCGACGCGTCACTCCGGCCGACAGCACGGTATCCGATAGAGCCTCCTCAAGCGTGTCATGGCGGGTAGCTCTCTCGAAAACGTCGTACGCATGTACTGCCATGAAACGGATGTGCTCAGGATCATAGTTCAGTATACGACCCGCAATAGCGAGATCGGTGAATCCCATCGTCTTCATCGACCGACAGACGGCGCCGATATTGAAGCTGCTGTCCGGATTACAGAGAACGATCCTGAAGTGCGCAAGCAGCGACATGTGGGGCAGGCTCAGGTTTTCCATAGCACCAGAGTATACTCAGGAAGCGCGCGATCCGTCAGTTCGCGGGGAACCAGAGCGCAGCCGGCGGACAGCGCGTGCGGCGGCGCGGGCCACAGGCTCCGCATCGATGGGAAGCGGCTGCAGGCCATAGAGATGCAATATGGCAATCTCGGTTGCGCGACGCAATGGATCTCCGTTGCCGTTGAGGCGGGCGCCGGATCTCTTCGTCCACTCGATCCAGCCGATATCGGCCGGGTCCGGAATGCCAAGTCTGCGACGGGCGAAGGCGGCGCTCTTTCTCAGCGAGCGGTAGAACCGCTGTTCACGGTGAGAGATCTGACTTCTCGGTCGCCTGCGAAGCAGGAGCAGAACGGCGCCCGCACCGGCAAGAAGCAGCAGCCCGCCGGCCGCGAAGAGCCAGGGGCGAAGCGTATTCTCGGAAACCGGTGATTCAGCGGCGAGTGGCGCACTCACATTCCGCCCCAGAATTGTGTCGAGCTGACGCGCGGTATTCTGGTTGTCGGCGATGCGATATTCGTAGACCCACTCTCCGGTCACGGTTCGGCTGTAACTCGACGGATCCACGGCAGGCGTCGCTTCCCACGTAGTCCATCCAGTGCCATTCTGCCACACTTCGGGCCAGGAGTGTGATGAGAGATCGGTCACCACCGTATGGTCAGTTCCGGTCGGAATGTACGCGAGGTAGCCGGTCGCATATCGTGCCGGGATCCCCTCCAGACGGGCCAGGATGACGAAGGCACTTGCAAACTGCACGCAGTACCCTCCGGTCGATTTGAACAGAAAGAAGGAGACGTAATCTTCGCCGGAAGTATCGGGCAGAGGCGAAAGTGTATAGGTGTAGTTCTGCGCGAGGAAGGTCTGAATGTTGCGCAGTATCTCCCTGTCGGAGTGCGTGCCGCTCCGCAGTTTTCGCGCAAGGGCAAGCAGCGGCTGCGGGAGCACATGTGGAAGTTCCAGGTACGCCTCCCGCAGATCGGGTCGGAGGGCCGGGGCGACCGCGGCCACAGTCGCAAGTGAGATCGAATCGCCCTTCGGCAGCGGATCTGCGAGCCGGAAGCCTGTGTCGTAGTTGCCTTCGACCACGTCTCCGCGCAGTCCACCGGTTGCCGACACGCTGATTGTGTTCAGCGTGTTCGGCAGCAGGTCGATGTTTCCGGCGAGCACCTTGATCTGCATCCATTGCACGTTCACGCGGGAGTCGAAGTTCGGCCTTCGGAATCTTCTGCCGGAGTGCAGAACCAGATCGGAAATGTGCCACGCTTTACCGTCGTAGTCGTCAAGAACGCTTGTCCGGAGGTAGACGGTCTGTCCGGGCTGGCCGGTCACCTCGAAAATCGGTGTATCGGTGAGCTCGGGCAGACCGCCGAGCACCTTCTCGCGGAAGCTGCGGCTGGCCCGCGCTGCGTCGTAAAGCAGTGGAAATGAGGGATCGAACGTGAGCACCATGCTGCGAAACACCGGAGAGAGTCTCTGGTCCACGAAGTCTCTGCCGCCCTTCGTGGGAACTGCCGAAAGCAGCAGGGCTGGAATTGCGACACACAGGGCAACAGGTCCGATCCATCGCAGCAGATGAGCGGTCGATAGCGCTTCGTGATGCTTTTCGTACGCGTAGAGCGTAATTGCTGCAACGATACCGAGGATGAGCAGCACTGCAGGAAGTGCGCGACCGGTCACCACCGTTACAAGAAACAGCACGAACAGGAAGAGGGACGCAAATGCCCAGCGGAATCCTGCCTTCAGTCCCGCCGGAAGAATGATCGCCGAGAAGTAGGTCGTAATAGCGACGAACAGGTTCGAGACGACGAATACCTCGCTGTTCTTTCCTGAGGCGACCGAGGTGAACCACGCCTCGTACGAGCCGTACGGGGTGATGATGACAGCCACGAGCAGCAGAACCCCTGTTGCGGCGAACACGATGGCCTGCAGTGCACGGTTTACGCCCGTCGGCGAAGTTCGACGCCGGACCGCAGTCGCGGTAAGCAGCCACGAGAAGATCAGAAGCAGCGGTACGCTCAATGTTCCGCGAAGCAGGATACGCGTACCGATCGCGATCACGAATACACCGAGGTAGACTCCAAGAGTCCGCGCCTTAGCGAAGTCCCGCACCTGCTTCACTCCCCTGCGCCTCGAGCACCGCGGCCATTCGCTGCGGACTCACTATCAGGTATACCTCCGCATGCTCTCCGAACGAGCCTGCGACCTCCGAACGCACCTCTTCCTGATCCCGTGCATCCATACCCGACAGGTTCATGACCAGCCTGAGATCCCCGATGGAATTGCCCTCCAGAGCCGTGCGCAACCCGGCGTCGAAGTGATGCGAGACCACAATCACGATCTTTCGATCAAACATGCCTGCGCGGGCGTCGGCGGGAAGAGTTGTGACCAGATCATTTGATCGGGAGAAGCGGGCGCGGACCGCAGCTTCAAGCATTCGGTCAAGATCCGAACCAGACTCCACTTCACGCTCGAAGTCCGGATTTCCCGGAACACGCGCAGTCACGGGGACTGAACTGGAGAGCAGGTAGCGCATGATGGCAATGAAGATTTCGATCGACGCATCCTCCTGCTCTCGCGGATCCGAGCCATTTCCCGAGCGCGAATCGAGGTATACGACCGCACCGTTTCTCTGTTGCCGTTCGAACTCACGCAGGTAGGGTTTGCCGGTGCTCGCATACTTGCGCCAGGAGATATGCCTGATCGATTCGCCCTCCCGGTACTCCCTCAGCTGCACAAAAAGACTTGGGTCCTCCGGACCGTGTCCATTCCGCCCTCCCGCATGGCCGAGGATGTCCTCGATTACCGTCGAAAATGCGTGAAGCTCATAGAGCTTCGGATAGACGATGAACTCCTGAAGCTCGAACTTCCGTTCGAGCTTCAGAAGGCCGAGCGGGTCGCTCATGCCAACCGACCGTACGCCGAGCCGGTACACTCCGCGATGTGCGTATCGCATCACCAATCGCATCGTGTGGAGGAAGCGTGCGGGCAGATGGAGACTGTGCGATTGATCGACGCCCTGCTTCCGGTCCGACTGCGGGTTCTCAACGTTCAATGAGAGGCCATGCGCGGGAAATGGCGACGCATTTGCGACATCGATCGATACTGAGGTCGTTTCGCCACGAACGGGCATCGCGTCTTCCCACCGCTGTTCCACCTGAATTCCCGAAAAGGGAAGCAGCGTGAGTGCAATGAAAGTCAGCGGAAGGGCGAGCAGAAAGATGAAGACAAACAGAAGCGCCGGGCCAAAATAGATTCCGGCGAGAAGACTCAAGGAAAGGCAAAGCATATAGACGCCGAGGAGGCGTACGTTCAGCTTCATCAGATCCCCACTGGAATGCGGCACTCCTTCAGAACACGCTCGATGGCGCCTGCACCGTCTACCGATCCTGCCCTCGATTCCGGTGAAAGCACGATACGATGAGAGAGAACAGGAGCGGCTACCGCAAGAACATCCTCGGGCATTACGAAGTAGCGCCCCTTCATGAACGCGTGCGCCTGGCTGGCGCGCTGCAGCTGGATGGTTGCCCGGGGGCTTGCACCCAACCGTATGAGCGGTGTCTCGCGCGTTTTGCGTACGATGTCGATCATGAACCCGCGAACCGGGTCGGCTATCTGTACGTTTCGCGTCATGCGCTGGACATCGAGCAACTCTTCCGGCGAAATTTGCGGCTCGATTTTCGCCAGCGTCTCCTCGGTCTGGAAGCGGCGCAGAATCTCCTGCTCGCCATCGTACTCCGGATAGCCGAGGCTCAGCGCGATACCGAATCTGTCGATTTCTCCCTCAGGAAGCTGGAAGGCGCCCATGAACGACGAAGGATTCTGGGTCGCAATGACAACGAACGGTTCCGGCAGGCGGTAGGTGTGCCCATCGACAGTGACAGACTGTTCCTGCATCGCCTCGAGCAGACTCGATTGCGTGCGGGGTGAGGCGCGGTTGATCTCGTCTGCAAGGATGAACTGGTGCATGATTGCACCCGATTTGAAGAGGAACTCCTGCGTGTCCTGCTTCCAGATGGTCATACCGATGATGTCGCCGGGCAGAAGGTCGGGCGTAAACTGGATGCGTGAAAAGTCCAGACCGAGGCTCGCCGCGAGCGATTTGGCCAGAGTGGTCTTTCCCACTCCGGGAACATCCTCGATGAGCACGTGCAGCCCGGAAATCACGCCGGTCAGAAGCAGATCGACCGACGACGGCTTACCGACAAAGATCTGCGAGATACTCTGCGCTATTCGGGCAATCCGGGCAGCGTACTGTTCGACGACGGTGGCTTCCATCAGATCAGCTCCTCCAGGACATAGACGAAGTTCTTGTCGGTACCGAAGACTATCCACTTGCCTGCTACCACCGGCGGACTGAGCAACGCGCCGTCGATGTTCATCTGCCAGATCACTTTGCCATTGCGAGCCGAAAGACAGACGAGGCGCGGCGAAACCGGCTTTCCCGACGGCTGGAACGCGGAGTTCAGCTGCTGAGGCTTTCCATCGTTCGGCGGAGCAGTCAGCTGCGTGTCACCGCCAACGCCGACGTAAACACGGTCGCCGGCAATCATCGGCGCGCTCGTTGTCCGGAAGTTGAACTGATGGCTCCACGCGAGCGCGCCAGAGTGTGTATCGAACGCACGCAGAATGGTGTCTCCGCTCGCGTAGATGACCCGGTTGTTCCAAACCGCAGGTGCCATGAAGTCGAGGATGCTGAGGTTTCGGTCAAGCGCATTATAGAGATCAGCGGGAGGATCGTTCCCGAACACCGACTGATCGTTGTAGTGCCAGAGGATCTGTCCGGTCTGACGGTGAAACGCGTAGTAGTCGTACTGCCAGTGGTCGTTGAAGTAGGTGCAGGTGGATATGAAGACCCGGTTGCCCGCTATTGCCGGAAAGGAGTACCAGTCCGCGTTGAGAACACTTGCGTCAAGAAGCCAGTTGTAGCTATCGGTTTTCAGATCGTAGGCGCCGAGAGTCCTCGGATTGGAGACAGGACCCCGCGCAAGGTAGATCACATCGTCATAGACCTGGAAGGTGTCACGGTGCCAGACGGGATTCTGGATCTCGTTGACCAGCTTGCCGTCGAGGTTCAGGAAGAAGAGGCTGCCGCCGTCACTCGATGCAATGATGAAGTTCTTGTACCTGACCACTGTTGACTGGACAGTGCGTCCGGTGAAGTAGGCCCATACCTTCTTTCCATCAGACCGTGATACAGCGTAGACGTTTCCGTCGTTCGAACCGAAGTAGACGTTCTTGTTGTCCGCGTAGGGAATCGAATTGACCGGCGCCCCCGTCTTGAAGACCCATTTCATGTAGCCGGTCTCGAGGTCCATTGCATAGAAATTACCGTCTGTTGATCCGAAGTACATGACGTTCTTTCGGATGACGAAGTTGTTGAACGCGAACGCGGTCGAACCGTCGGTCTGCAGCTGCAGTTTCCACTTTATGCCGATTGGAGGTCGTATGTTGTCGGATGTGTAGCCGCGTCCGCCCTGCCCGCGAAACAGCACCCAATCGCCGTTTCCCGAGCATGAGGTGAGAAGGCCTGCCGCAACAAGAATTGTCGCAAGAAGCGTGGCACGGGCTGAATGTCGGAAGAGTCGAGCAGGTGATATCATCAGTAGTAAAGCCCCCGGAGGCTGAAAATGCGTCGCATTCTCTCCTTCAATCCATTCTTGCGGCTGGTGTGAATTGCCGAACGATAGCCGTGATTCAGTTCATCCCACATGTTCTGCTGCTCTCCTTCGGTTGACTGTTCACGGTACCGCAGTCTCGTATAGGCGGTAGCGAAATCACGAACCTCCGGATGCTGCTCGGAGTACTCCACCGGTGTGCGCGTCGGCGGTTTGAGGTGATACCCTGCCGCAGCGAGCTGCATGAGCAGCACTCGATAGAGTGCCCAGGCGCCACGGCGTCCCTTCCGTCGCGCCATGAGCAGCAGCGCTCCTTCCCGGCTGTAGCGGAAGATGTAGAGCAGAGCGACAATGCCGACGATGAGCAGCGCGAACAGTTGCAGCACGAGCAGCCAGGGGAACCGGAAAATCGGCGCCTGCTCCTTCTGTGGCTGAATGAGCGGAATGACTACCCGCATGTTGTTCGGGTTCTGACCCGGAGGTGGCGGAAGCGCAAAGGCCGTTGATTCGAAATCGACCCAGCCGTATTCGGGCAGGTAGTACTGCACCCACGAGTGCCGGTGAGAGGTGGTCACCAGGAAGAGATCCTTCAGCGGGTACTTCTGCAGCTCGGGAATACTCTGCTGCAGGATGTAGGTACCGCGCACGTGTGCCGCTGTCTGCAGCGAACGCGAAGCGAGGTATCCGGTGACAACGCGGGATGGTATTCCCGCGAGGCGACCAAGGATCGCTGCGGTGTTGGAGAACTCGGTGCAGTCACCGTCCTTTGTCTGTGTCAGGAACTTCTCCATGTGAGCGACAGTTACATCGTCAGAGATTCCGATCTGATACTGATAGGTCGAAAAGCTCTTGAGGATCGCCATTATGCGTCCGAAGTAGCTGTTTGTTCCACGAAGCTGTGCGTCGAGAAAGGTCTGAAACGGTTTCCGTTCCGCGGCGGTGAAGGGAACCGACAGGTAATCCTTCAGCGCGAGCTTCTCCTCCGGCGAAAGAGCACCGAGGTTGCCCCATGATTGAACATCCGGAATAGTCACCTGCGAAACAGAGTCGTAGAAGTAACTGAACGGATAGTAGGCACCTTTGAACACTGTCGGATCGATGGAATCCGGCAGATAGGGTACTACACGGCTGGAAATCGTCGAAAAGAAGTGAACTGTCCATGGCATTCTGCCGACGTCGTTGTTCTGCACCGGGTTCTTCCAGGTGCCGAGCAGTCGCAACTGCGTCAGATCGTTCAGCGGATCAGTACTGCTTTTGATGAAGCCTTTCACCGGATCAAGTGTGTCGAAGTAGGCGTCAGCCGCGTATACCGGGCTATGAGTGCTTTCAACTATCATAACCGCACGCTGTGAACTCTGCCCCTTGCCGGAGGCCTTTCCCTGCCCCTGTCCGGGATTCTGCCACTGGTCAGCGGGAACCCCTTCCAGGCTTCCCTGACCGTTCGGGCCGGTACCGTTCGGATCGCCGTTTCCCGGTCTATTGCCAAACTGCCGGCCGTTCAGTCCGAAGGGGTCGTACTGGTCGCGGTTGTTCAAACTGCCGTTCCCGGGCCAGCCTCTGCCTGTCTGGTCGAGCGGAATCGGTTTGGGATGCACCTGACCATTGAGCAGGTTTGCCACGACAGTATGTGTCACGAAGTTCGGCGGGATGAGAAACGCCACAGCCAG
Organism: Spirochaetia bacterium; assembly: GCA_035530835.1. Lineage (GTDB taxonomy): Bacteria > Spirochaetota > Spirochaetia > DSM-27196 > DATKUC01 > DATKUC01. The sequence continues at coordinate 4,790 of DATKUC010000304.1, read as the reverse complement.
AAGCAGCGGAAGTCCCACCGCCAGATAGACCGCCACTTCCTGACGTGCGCGTTTTCCTCCGGCCACCTGTCCACCGTCCCCGATCTTCGCCACACCGGTTGCCCGGGCCGAAGTGAGGTAGAGAACCAGGCCGTGCACAAAGAACGCCACGATGGCCGTTGCCATAATGATCTGCGTAAGGCCGGAGGTCTCCCGCGCTACATCCTGCGATGCCTGGGAAAAACTGAGCATGCGGTAGTAGATGAGCGCGAGAAAGAACTGCTCAAGCACGAAGAACGCACGAGTGCGTGCCCCGATGTGGAAAACGAAGGTCGTGAGCGCGAACGAGAGTACTCCCGCAATCAGGATGAGCCAGAACGAATCGAAACCGGGAACAAGCACCACAGTGAGCACTATCGCTGCAACCGCTGCGCCGAGCCAGGTCCGGAGACGAAATCGCGGAGGCGCGAGGAAATAGGCGATTGCCATTTCAACCGGTACCAGGCCGAACCAGAGCAGGGCGCTGACCTTATCGTAGGGAACTACTATGGCCGGATTGATAAACGGTAGCGAGAAGGCAAGTAGGTAGAGAAAGAGACGCGAAAAAAACAGGATCGTCATAGCAGCCAGCGATCCTCCTTCTCAAAATGATACTCCAACACGGGGTCGATGACAAGGATAGTCAGACTTGCAGAACCACCGTCCGTTCGATGAGTTCCACTCCTGCGCCGGTGAATACGGCTGGATTCTTCCGCATGCGCTCTCGCGCGGTGAGAAGACCCAGCGGAAGGAAGGCGGCCAGTGTCGGAAACATGGCGGTACCGAGCACGCTGAACGGCACTGTGGCATCGACGGACGCAGCGGATTCCGTCGCCGATCTGACCTCGGGTTTTGCGGCCGGTCCTGCGGCCCGACGTGCTGTTGTGCCGGTCGAGGTCGAAGTTGAAGCAGCAGCATTCAAAGCAGCGCCTGACTTCCCGCGTTCATCGAACACCGTGCGATAGACGGTAATCCTTCCCGCGGGTCTGCTGTGCAGAAAGGCGGAGAGGCCCTCATCGTAGCAGGTGGTGAAGATCGTGCTCTCCCGCTCTGTCTGTATCGTCCTGTCGCCGTCGGGATTCTCCGGCTCAGGGGAGGTGAGCGATTCGCTTTCCATCTCGAGGTCGCTTATGGAGGCGCTGAATGCGTGAATATCCTCTTCAGTCTCGAGAATCGCAGTGCCGCGGGCCGTTACCACGCGAAAGTGAAACTCGGGATGTTCACGTTTCACGCGAAACAGATATGCAACGAGCCAGCTCTTGAGGATGTTCAGATGCGCGAGAAGCTCAAGCGATTCCCGTCTGCGCAGCTGTTCCTGCGGCAGGTAGTGGCGAAAGTATATGGTAAGTAGCTGCGTCTGGTCCTGGGTGACCGGTGAGGTTCGCGTGAATAGCTGCGTAAGTCGCGATGATGCCTTCCAGTTGATGTCGCGGAAGCGATCACCCGGCACGTATTCCCGCTGGTAGTAACGCTCCTCATCCGGTTGCCGGGTGCGGCTTGTCTCCCGATCACCGCCGGCAGCCTGAATCGGCGGCACCTGGCTTCCGGGAAACGGGGAGGGCTGAACCGGGAGCGCAAACTCTTCGATGTGACCGAAGCGCGATCGCGTCAGGCCGAACACGTCTCCGATGTGAAAGGAAGTCCTCAGCTCCAGCCTGCCGCAGAACGGCACCAGGAGCGACAATTCGATGTGATGCGGGTCGGCGGTCGCTACGTCGCGAAGGAATGAAAAGCGACTGGTTCGACCTGCAACAAGCGTTCCGCGCAGCAGGGCGTGGAGTCGGAAGAACAGGAGTGGCCCCGGTCCGTCGATTGCGGCCCGCGGGCTCGGACCGACATTGCGCGCATAAAGTGCGGGCGAAAAGTCCCAGGTGCTCTCGGACCGCGCGAGCCGCTCGGCCTGAATGCGGCCAAGCAGTGCAAGAACAAACAATACGAACAGTGCGGCGACCGAGAGCACGAGGCCGTACGCATTCTTTGACACTACACTGTGTCCGAAGAGGTAGACTGATACGATGAAGAGGGCGGATCCGGCGAAACCGAACGGGTAGTACCGAACGGCGCGCCGCGCGGCATCGTTCATTGCCGGACGGGTCCGTTTCCTGCCCGGATTCTGACTATTGTTTGCGTTCGGCCGGGCCATAGTGTCTCAGGGACCGCGCTCGACCGGCACGTTTGCGAGTATCTCTTCCACGACCGGCTGTGCCGGGATTGCCGGGTTCTTCATGACCAGCCGATGAGCCATGGCAGGCGCAAGAATTTCTTTTATAGTGTCGATCGTTACGTAATCTTCGCCGCGAATGAGCGAGAGCGCCCGGGCAAGGCGGGAAATCTTTACCCCGGTGCGCGGGCTTGCACCCATGAGCACCTCAGGATGCTCGCGTGTGCGCCGCACGCAGGCCACCACATAGTCGACAACCTCAGCGCTGATTGCAACCGTGTCCACCAGATCCTTCCAGCCCATTATCCGATCGTAACCGATTACCGGTCCAAAATGCTTCCACGAATCGTTGCGTCCGTGCTGCTTCACAATCTCAGCTTCATCCTTTCCGTCAGGAAAGCCCATTGAAAGCTGAAGCATGAAGCGGTCGAGTTGCGGCGCAGGAAGCGGAAAGAGGTGAGAACCCTTGAGGTTCATGGTGGCGATGATGAAGAAAGGATCCGAGAGCAGGAACGTTTTACCTTCAACCGTGACGTTCTGCTCTTCCATCGCCTGAAAGAAGCTTCCCTGCGTCTTGGGCGTGAGAAGATTGATTTCGTCGCAGAGCACGAAGTGGGCGAAAATAGGGCCGCGATGGAACAGAAGATCGTGGCTTGTGCCGACAATCCGGTTGTAGCCGAGGATATCCTGCGGCAGAAGGTCCACCGTGCACTGAATGCGGCTGAAATCGTCCATTGCTACGCTCGTTGCCCCGCTTCCGGTACCACCGCTGCCGTTGGTCGGAGCGTCGGTCTGCTCCTCCTCCGGTGAGGATTCCCGGCTCCAGTTGATGGAACCGGCAAGCGCCCGTGCAAGAGAAGTCTTGCCAACCCCATGCGAATCCGCAAGAATGACGTGTCCGCCCGCAATGTTCGCAGCGACCAGGTATTCGAGTTTCCTGTTGTCAATGTAGATGACGGATTTGATATTATTAATGAGGTCGGAGACCTCATCCTTCACAACGGAGGGAGCATCAGTATTCATCATCTATATAGTGGAAACCTCCACTGAGAAAAGTCAAGGGACTTGCGCGTGAGAATGACATCGACTTCTCCGCGGATCGGAGGACGAATTGTCGCAGATGAACCATCATAGAAGGCAGAGTGGGCTGCCGGACATTTTTTTTGGAGTCGACTACCGTCTCGAACCGGCGGGCGAGAGCAACCTTGAGGAAGACATTCGGCTGATGAAAGGGGCGCAGTTCACCGTGGCAAGCTGCGACGGGAACCTCTGGGAGCGCCTGGAACCCGAGCCGGACCGATACGACTTCGCGTTTCTCGACGAGCGAATCGATCAGTTTGCCGGTTCGGGCATCCGTATGATTCTGTGCACACCGACGGCTTCACCTCCTGCGTGGTTGCCTCGCCTCGATCCTGAAATCCTCCGCGTCGACCGGAATGGAACGCACGCGGGCTACGCTCAACCTCACAATGCCTGCTACAACGCACCCGCATACCGCTCCCGCGTCCGAGCACTTCTGACGGCTCTTGCGGTGCACTACCACCCGGTCGATGCGGTTGCCGGCTGGCAGATCGAATGCAGTGAGCCGGGAGCGCTGAGCGGCTGCCGCTGTTCACGCTGCACGGAGGCGTTCACGCACTACCTCAGCGAGACTCACGAATCCATTGCTGCGCTGAACCGTGCGTGGAGTCTGGACGAACAGGGGCAGAGTTACCGCTCGTTTGATGAAATTACGCTTCCGGAGCAGGGCGAAGGAAGCCGGAACTCGGCGCATCTTCTTGACTACAAGCTGTTCCGCTCACGGGAATACCTCTCGTTTGCGACCGAACAGGTAGGTCTCCTTCGCGACGCGCAACCGGCGTGGATGCTGACGCACGATCTCGCGCAGAATTCGGCCGACTATCTTGCACTTTCCGCGAAACTTGATCCGGCGGCCTGGAGCTTCTTTCCGATGTCCTTTCCTCCCGCGGAACGGGGTTCACGGGGCGCTTCAATGCTCGATACGGCGAGAAGTTATTCGGGTAACTTCCTGGTGTCGCACCTTCAGTCGGGTGCGCACGGATCAGCCGACTCAATGGACGATACCCCGCATCCGGGACAGATGCGCCTGTTTGCCTATCAGGCGATTGCCCATGGCGCGGACGGGATTCTTCATGCAGCGTTTCGGACGACCATTTTTGCGTCATCCCGGTTTCACGCGGGGATAATCGGAAACGGTGGTCCTGCCGGAGCGCGATACGAGGAGCTTTGCCGGGAAGGGGACGAGTTTGGCCGACTCAGTGCGACTGCTATCCCTACCACGCCGGCACCCGAAGTTGGAATACTCCTTGACCGGCACCGAAACCAGTTGATCCATCTTGCCGCCCCGTACGGTCTGCCCTCCCCCGTTTCGCAGGCGGAAACCGTCCATCGGCTTTTTTTTGAAGCCGGTTACGCGGTCGGATATGTGAATCCATTCGACAGTTTCTCGTCGTTCAAGCTGCTGGTTGTGGCAGGTCTGCCGTCGCTGTCGGCCGAACTTGCGAATCGTCTTGCGACCTACGTCGAGATGGGCGGAACGCTTCTTGTGACTGCGCGTTCCGGAGTGCAGGACGAATACGGCAGATTACTA
>DATKUC010000303.1:0-3112 GCA_035530835.1 Spirochaetia bacterium | reverse complement strand
ATTGCCGCAGAACTCCGCGGGAATCCGCTTGTGGACATCCTTCTCATCGGTGGAAGGATTTTTCGCCATTCGCAGGTCGCCGTCGGTTCCGAGACTGTTGAAGCGATAAGTCGATTGCGCGTTGACACGTTCTTCCTCGGCGCAACAGGATTGCACCCTGCCACCGGAGTTACCACCGGCGACTGGGAAGAGGCTGCGGTAAAGCGCGCCTTCTGCCGAGCCGCTGCGGATACCATCCTCATGGTATCACCGGAAAAATGGGGAGCCGCATCCACCTACCAGATCATTCCCACGAGCGAACTTTCTATGCTCGTCGTCGAAGCCTCGGTACCCGAAGAGTCACTGGAACCCTACCGCAGGCTCGGACTCGAGATCATCAAAGCGTGAGTAATCTTCCATTATGATTGCCAGATGATGATCACGATGATGCTCGCCGGAGCATCTGCGCGCGAAACTCTGCTTGAGCGGCCAGGGCCACTGACTATCGGAGAATGTGATGACGAATACACGAACCATTGAGTTTTCACTGCCGGTCACCGCAGACCCTGGTGAATTCGAACGCAGGATCTCGAAGGAACTGCGGAAAGGATTCTCCAGCTACCTGATCGAGAAGAAAAGTCTTGATGCACGAAAAAAGCCGAAACTTCTCTGGGTCTATCGAGTGACGATGATCGGAAACTCTCCGGCGGTAAGCTCACCGGCCGCGACAGCCCTCATGAGTTCCCTGAAGCCAAAGCGGCGAACAACACGCGTTGCAGTCGTCGGATTCGGTCCGGCAGGTTATTTCTCGGCCCTCGCATTTTCCCGCGCGGGATTTTCGGTAACCGTCATCGAGCGAGGCAAGGCCGTGGAAGATCGGCGGGACGGAATAGCGGAGTTCGAACGCGGCGGCGCGCTGAAACCCGATTGTGACTATTCCCACGGCGAGGGCGGCGCCGGCGCATTTTCCGACGGCAAACTTACATCGAGAACCAAGGGCATCTCCGAATACCGGGATTTCATTATCGACTCCTACATTCAGTTCGGTGCCCCTGAAGAGATCGCATACCTCGCCTACCCGCATGTTGGAAGCGACAATCTCTATCGGGTAGCCATCGAGTCCCGCAAAGCGCTCCTTGCCGCAGGCGCCGATATTCGCTTCGATACGACGGTCATCGGTATAACCAGCACAAATGGAACAGTCTCTGCACTTCAGACGAACCACGGTGATATCGAGACCGACCTCGTGGTGATAGCACCGGGACATTCGAGTTTCGATACGATACGGATGTTGCTTCGAGCCGGTGTCGAATTCCGGCTCAAGAACTTCGCACTCGGTATGCGTGCCGAACACCGGCAGGAGACCATCAACCTATCCCAATGGGGGTCCGCCGCCGTCCCCGGGCTGAAAGCCGCAGAATACCGGCTGACCGCGCCGTCGCCGAACGGCCACCCGATGTACACCTTCTGCATGTGCCCCGGAGGCAAAGTTGTTCCCGCCGCCTGGCGGCCGGGTGTCAATATCGTAAACGGTGCATCAGACTATGCGCGCGACGGTGAGTTTGCGAATGCCGCAGTCGCAATCGGCATTCACCCGGGCGAACTGTTCCCCGGCGCTGACACAGCCGAAGAGGTCCTCACCAGGTTCGAAGAACTTGAAGCACGCGTATATCACCGTATGGGCGGCTACAGCGTGCCATCACTCCCCATCGCCGAGTTTATCCGCTCACGAGGCGCAGGACATCACACGGGAAGCAATAGCCTTACCCGATCCAGCTTTCCGTTTCCCCTCATTGATGATGACTTCTCCTCCTTTTACCCGCGCTGGATGCTTGAAGAGCTCGCGACCGGACTCCTACGATTTTCGACCCAACTCAAAGGGTACGATACCGGGCTGCTCCTGGGACTGGAGACAAAAACATCATCACCGATACAGGTCGTTCGCTCGGAGACAGGTCTTTGCAGCGGATTCTCCAACCTCTACGTGGTCGGAGAAGGGAGTGGGTATTCAGGGGGGATTATCTCATCTGCTGTCGATGGACTGCGTTCCTCCCATAGTGTCCTGAAGCTTGGTTTGTAAACTCAGCTAAAAGCATATGCGGGAACATATTCGCGCTTCGGGTATGAGCTTTTGGAGATACCCATCTGTCGCCGCAGATCCTGAACATTGATCTCCCCTTGTGCGCCGAGTCGTCGCACCGTTGTGAGTAGTCGCGGATCCTCTCCCCGTAGTGGCGTTGGGTATCGGCGCAACCAGAGGTTTCGCGCACATCCTCGTACCGATTCCAGCGAGAGGAATCGCCTCCTCGCATAGAGATTCGCGAGCGCCTCATCGATCCGCTGTCTATCGATTCCGGCCTCTATCGCGTGGAACCTTCGTTCTGCGACCGGTGTGTTCAGCCGAAACTGCTTCCGGTAGTTGTGTACCCCGAGGTAGACCCAGAGGCGTTCCATGCTGTTGTTCACGTTGCGGGCGAATCGGGTGGACTCCCGCACATGCTCGGCAAGCCCTTTGCGAAACTCACGGTCCATGTAGTTCACCGGGAACAGTGGATTGTGCACATCCCGCGCGCGTCGCGAGCTCACCGTCGGATGCTCAAAGGTGTGATCGATGATTCTCTGTCTGATCGCAGGGATACCGCTTAACGCCTCGCGGTATGCGGTCTTTTTATCGGTCCACAGGGTGATGCGTGATAGCTCGGATCGATCGGCGAGCTTCGCGATCGCAGCAGCGAGATTGGAGAAACTCCTGCGAATACCGCCGGGATCGGCACGATAGAGCTGCTCAAGCGCACGCCGAAGCCGTTTCTGTCGTTTGGTCATCGTTCCTGCACGGCGAATCGTCACGTAGTCGATGAAATAGAGGAACTGAGAATCACAGCCAGTGAGCAGGTGAATGTTATTCGGGTAGTACTGACTGACCGTGAAACTCTGGAACCCGTCAGCAGCAAGCGGCTCGCGAAGGTTGACCGTAGCGAGGATCCGTTCGTGTGCTGCGATGTACTGCCGGGCGAGTCGGGAGACCCTGTTTGACACCGAACCGGGTGAACACCCGAGTGATCGTCCGAGTGCCCGTACCCCGCAGCAGCTCGTGATTCCCTGCTCGATACGCCGGTACGAGATTCGGCGTTTG
>DATKUC010000302.1:0-5073 GCA_035530835.1 Spirochaetia bacterium | reverse complement strand
CACACAATCGTGATACACCAGTTCCCACAGCGGGATACGGTACCGGTACCCCAGCTGGAACTTTGCAATCTGTTTTGGTACCTGGTCAAGAATCTGCTGCACGTTCCGCCCGGCGTCAGTAACCCGATAGCGGGCAAGGCTTATCATCCCTTCAAAGTAGTCAAGGTATGGAACGGCGGCGTCGATCCCGGTTTCACTGCCGGTTACAAGGCGATTCTCGCCGGAAACGTAGGCGAGAAGTTTCATCCGCCATGCACGACTCTGTGTGCGCGTAAGTGGGTGCGAACTGCTGAAGTCCTCGTTCCATGCGGAGGCGGTTGCAGTGTCGATGAAACGGGCGCGGTACCGATGGGTTGCAAGGTCGGTGGGAATCCGCCGTTTCGCGAAACCCAGTGCCAGCTCATCGTTCAGGACGCCACAGGAATACCAGGCGCCGTCGGTACCGGCCACTTTCCACCCGCGCTTCCATTGTCCATCCGCGGCAATCACCACATCAGCCGGCCATGCTGCAGTTGGCCAGTCCGGGTTCACGCCGCGGAGGTGGGGGAAGGTGGCTGGATTCATCACATCCTGAAAAATATCGTAGCGTCCGGTGAGAATATCCATCCTGTTCATCGCAGAGACTGTGGACGGATTCTCCTGTTCGCTCCAGAGGATACGCTTCAGGCCTGCGGCCTGCAGCTTGTGCGCAATTGCGATCGCGTCACCGCCCCAGTACCAGACATCCGCCGCGCCGGCCAGGAGATCGACCCGCGGATTCACCGTCCGCTTTTCGGCGAGCGTCCGGAAAATGCCCTGCTTCTGTGCATACTGGCGGTAACGTTTGCACATTGCGACAAAGCCGCCGTGGTCATAGAAGACGTAGCGGACCGTTCGCGCATATCCCCACGTGCCTTTCTGGCTCAGCCACTCGGGACGAAGCAGCAACAGTCCGTTTGCACGTTCCAGGAGCAGTGACGCGTCATCCGGTGTTTCGAGAATTGCCATGTAACCCGGAGCGCTGCTTTGCATCGAGTCAGTCACACCCCAGAAACTCATCGACAGGTTGTTTCCGCTGTACGCGGGGAGACTCATGGGGACAATTGTCCGGTCGTCGGCACGATAGGTTACCCCTTCGTTCATGGGGATAATGAGGTGGCTCTTCCTGGGGGTGACAAACGGCCGCGGATAGGCAATCGGCCGCGCCAGACTTCCGTGGCCCGAGATGGTCACCGTGAACTCCGGCGAATCGTGCGCAAGCTTGATGACAGCGTCAAACGGCTTATCGTTTTGCGCGTTCACGAGCGAGAGCGAGACGGAAGCGGATCCTGCGGTTACAGCGCTGACGAACAAGCTGTCGTGGCCCTGCGCCTGCCGCCAGATGCGGCCGGTCCTCCGGTCGGTGACGATGAGATCAGCAGTCGCCGTGTCCACACTCACGCTCAGTTGCGCGTTTTGTGCCGCTACCGTCGGCGGAAGATTGCCCACGATCGGCCCCGGGAGCCTGGTCAGCCGTATCTCGTGCACAAAGACCGATGAGGGCCCGTCACCGAACCAGCGCGGCTGGATCTCTGCAACCGCGGATGGTATGACAAAGCGCGACGACAGTGCGGTCCACTTGTCCTTCTCCTCCGGCCCAGCCTGACCGTACGACCAGCTCACGACCTTGCCATCTGCGCCGTAGGCCACGACCGCCAGCTCGCAGCTGCCCGGCCCCCCGACCTTCGCCGCCGAGGTAAGCTCGTACACCTGTCCCGGATGAACCGGAAGCAGTAACTGCGAGGCAACGGCCCAGTCATGCGCACCAGTGTGTACGATATGGATCGTCGTGGTGCCGTTCGACCCTGCAGCCGGAGGCTCCAGGGAAACAGAGCCGGCATGAGCATCGCGGGTCCAGAGGCCTCCCGACCACTGCACGGGAAACGTGAGTTGTGCGCTCCTCAAGTGCTCGAAATCGTCGATGGGTGAGAGCTCTGCATCAACAGCGACACTGCGCAAACCGAGCGCCGCGAGGCAGCGAGAGTCGATAACGGGGACCGACTGCACCGAAGGGTACCGGTAGCTCACGAGCCCGAAGCCGCCATCGAAGTCCCACATGGACCAGCCGATGTGAAACTCTTCGAGTACCGACCGGGTGTCATCAATCCAGCGATACCGATCAACCATCGGCGCGACCTTTTTGTACACGCCGAACTCGCCGCACAGGATCGGCACGTGATGCCGTGCAGCCCACGAGGCGGCGAGCGCAATACGGGAGCGGATGCGCGCCTTGTTCCACCGCTCACTGCCGTACTGTTGAATAGCCTTTCGTGCCTGCGCGTCGGCTGCCTCCGCTACCGCCTTCTGCACGAGCTGCGGACTCGACGGATAGGGCACATCGCGCAGACTCTCCTGCAGCGGCCCGGCCCAGGCGGCTCCCTGATGAGTAAACCTGAACGGTTCGTAAAAATGGAAGCTGTACACGACATCCGGGTCACGAAGCGGTTTGATCGCAAGGAGCCCATCGATTCCGCCCCATTCGGGTCCGGTCGCGATGATGGTGTTCCGGGGCGCGGCGCTGCGGATTGCCTGAGCGAGCTTCTCCTGCACCGGCGGCCACCAGCTCGGATGCACTCCCGCGAACGCCGACGCATGTGGTTCGTTCATGATCTCGTAGAATACATAATCGGGATTTCGATCCGCATACCGTGCAGCTATCGCGTGCCAGAATTGAGCTACCTTTCCGCGAAAACTCGGATCTGTCGCAAGCTGACCCTCGAACCAGCGGTCGCTTGATGAGGTGTGGATGGGATCGATGACCACTGCAAGCCCTGCTGCGAGGATTGTGTCCACCGCCCGGTCAACGTACTTCACCGCGGGCAGAAGGCGCGAAGGATCCGCAGCGTTGAAAAGGACCGAAGGATCAAGCGGGAGGCGACAGAAGGTGAGTCCCGCCGCATGAAGTCTTGCAAGGAGTGATCCGTTCACTGCAGTATCGTAGCGAAGCGGGTTCGCTCCCTTCATGAACGCAGTAGTGAGGTTGATCCCCTTCGAAAGGCGGGAAAGCCGCTCCTCATCGACGGACACTATCGTCGCCGTCCGGGATTCGACCCCCGAATGTCCGCGTTCTCCCGACGTGCTCTGACACGACGTGAGAGCAGTCATCGCTGCCAACACTCCCACAACAATTGCAGTCAACTTCATGGCAAGTCCAACCTTTGATCACTCTAAACGTGGGTCACAATTTTGTCGACGGCAACACGATGAAGGTTTGCCCATTCTCATGTGGAGAAATGTCCCCCTTGATTGGAGATTCACCTCCTTTCGACAGAAGAGAGATTGTGGTAAAATTGGTGCATACTCGTTACTTCTGGAGGAAACGGCATGAGAGTGCGTTTGAAGCTATCACTTCTGATTCTCATTCTGATTGCTTCATTCGTGGTTTCGGCGGCAGTATACTTTGTCCTCGAAGCTCCGCTTGCCTCAATAGATCGTGAAGAGTCATATCTCACAGCTCTTCGAACCGCATTTCTGGCCGAAGAAGCTGCGGCTCAACGGCTCGCAACCGCACCGTTCAGTGAGTCGGTTCCTCTGTTCAAGGCAGCGAACGCCCAGACCACCGAGGCATTTCTCGAGGTCCAGCAGCTGAAGGTTCTTCCCCGTCTCGACCCGTCAATTCGGGCGTCTCTGGAAACTATCGAAAAGTTGAAGACCGGCGTCAACGAGAATCTGCTCGGCTTCATGGATGAAATCAGCATGGTTTCTCAGATTCTCGATCAGCTGCCACCGTCAGCTTCCGCGAACGCGACGCTCTTTGACGCCTATGGGGAGATGGTTTCGCGGGAATCGCACGGGGATGGTGCGGGTGCGGCAGGTGCTGCAACCGTTCGGCAGTGGCTTGGCGAGCTCACTTCGCTGTCCCACGGCTTCGAACAGTCGATCGGGGTGATAGACACGCAGTACTCTTCCATTACAACGGTAATCCGCGCAATCGGCGTTCGCAGTCAGCTGCTCAGTCTCGCGGTTGCCGCGGTCCTCATCATCGTGACGGGTTTCCTCGCCTTGCTCCTCGCGGGCAGACTGGTGCGCTCAATTACGACAATTGGCAGAAATACGCTGTTCCTGAAAGAGGGAGATCTGACCCACTCGTTCCCGGTACATACGCACGATGAGATTGGCGCGCTGAGCGACAACCTGAACCAGTTCCTCGATGAGCTGCGGGAGGCAATGCATCGAATTCAGGTGACCTCCGGTGAAAATATGCGGATGAAGGATGATCTGGTCGCGACGACCGAGGAAACCTCCGCATCGGTGACGCAGATCGGGGTTCATGCTGCATCCATCGAACAGAGTAACATCACCCTTGACGATGAATTACTGAGCGCAGACAGATCGGTCGACCTGATTGCAGGCAGCATCGAAGTGCTTGACAACCAGATTCAGGAGCAGGTGACTATGGTCGAGCAGTCAACAGCATCAGTCACGCAGATGATCAGCTCGATAACAAACGTCGCAAATATCGCCGACCGGCGACGCGAGGCGACAGATCGGCTGGTCACTACGGTAGGAGAAGGCGGCGGCAAAATTCTCGCGACGTTCGACGGTGTTGCCCGGATCAGCAACAGTATTGAGAGCATCCAGGACATTACGGGAGTGATCCAGGCTTTGAGTTCGCAGACGGATCTGCTGGCGATGAACGCTGCGATCGAGGCTGCGCATGCAGGGGAAGCGGGAAAGGGCTTCGCGGTTGTCGCCGATGAGATACGGAAACTTGCTGAGGCGTCAGCCGAAAACAGCAAGGAGGTTGCGCGCAATCTCGATACGATCGTCGCGAGCATCGCGGTGACCGATGTCGCGAGCAGGGAGATGAGCGAAGCGTTTCGCGGGATCGAGGAAGAGACCCGCAACCTCAGGATCTCCCTCGAAGAGATCTTCTCCAGCATGGGGGAACTTCGTTCCGGCGGCCAGCAGATTCTCGAAGCGATGACAGGGCTTCGCAGCGTTTCCACCAATGTCAGCTCCGGAGCAAACGACATCAGTGAAAACGCCACATCCATCCGCCAGACCATGCATCGAATCCGCGAGGTACGGACCGGTCTGCGAAGCGGAATGACC
>DATKUC010000301.1:0-4303 GCA_035530835.1 Spirochaetia bacterium | reverse complement strand
TCTGGGAAGGACGATTCTGTCTGCCCGATCGTTTCACAGGAGTACTCCCGGAGCCTGATAAGCAGGTGATAATTGATGATTGCTCATTCAGGGTACCACCGACTCAACAAGGCTGCAAGACTTACGGCAAGCTCCATCCGGAACGATACGTTACTCCTGAGTCTCTCTCAGAATATGCTCGATCCGTCGATCGGGAACGAGCCAGATGAGCGCAACAAAAACGAACAGTGATTGTGAGATCCACGGCGCGATGAATGCAACAGGGATCGCGATCAGGTAGATGATGGGGGACGCTTTGCCCTTCAGATCACGGCCGACCGCCTTCTTCAGCGTCGATTCGCTCCCCTGCGATGCGATGATCAGCTGCTGGAGGATCCAGTACGCTAACGCGGCAAACAACAGAACCGCGCCGTAGACAGCTGTCGGCGCGGGGGCAAAATGGTTTTCGCCCATCCAGCCGGTAGCAAAAGGAAATAGTGCCAGCCAGAACAGCAGGTGGAGGTTTCCCCAGAGAATGGGACCGGTGACTTTCCTGCAGGTGTGCATCATATGGTGATGATTGTTCCAGTAGATGCCGATGTAGACGAAGCTCAGCACATAATTCAGGAATACCGGCACCAGAGGCACGAGAGCGGCGAACTTCTCACCGTGCGGGATCCTGAGTTCGAGAACCATAATCGTGATGATGATGGCGAGCACACCATCGCTGAATGCCTCTAGTCGCGTTTTTCCCACTTCCTTCTCCTCCGCATGGTAGCTGATTCGCGATTGCCATAGTATGTTTGTCGGCGGAGGCGTGCAATGGATGGAAGACCATTGATCGTTGTTGGCCATAAAAATCCGGACACCGATTCGATCTGCGCCGCGATAGCGTACGCCAACCTGAAATCCGCGATGGGGACAGAGGCGTATCCCTATCGCGCAGGGAACCTCAACGCGCAGACTCGATACGTGCTCGAACGGTTCGGTGTGTCGGCTCCGGCTCTCCTCACCGACGTCTACCCGAGGCTTTCGGACATCATGATCGATGAACGACTGCTGATCACCGTCAGGCCGCGGGAGGCGGTGGGGCGCGCCCGCTCGATCATGCTGAAGAATCGGTTCTCATTTCTGCCGGTCATAGATGATCGCGGTCGTTGCCTCGGCAAGGTGAGTCTGCTTGGCCTTGCCGCTGCACCCGAGCACCTGACGAAGTTTGGCAACGGTCATCAGATCACATTCTATCCGGAAGAGTTTCTGACGCGTTCCGGTGGCCGTGGCACTGCAGGCCGGGTCCTGCCGGCTGTGTGGTCCGGCGTCATAATCGCCCCCGTTATCGATGGTACTCCGGCCGCCCGTGCGCCAACTGACAGCGCCGGAAGTCCGCGGCTTTTCATCCTGTCCGAAACCGAACCCGCAGGCATTCCGGAGTCGGCAGCGGGGGACATCATCATACTGTTCGGCAGCTCGGGGAGCGCCGCCGACAAAGCGGCAATGCAGGCGCGCTCGCCCGCGCTCATGCTTTTTGTTCCGGCAACGCTGCTGCGGGTCGTCGTGGCGCTGTATGAATCCTGCCCGCTCGAGGAGCACCTCGAATCCGCAGAACCGCTCTTCCACGTGCATGACCTTGTCCGGCGCACCGAGCGGGAAATCAACCGTTCCAATGCGGGTGGTTTCATCGTCACCGACGATGACGGCATAGTTCGTGGCGTCATAACCCGGCTGAGTTTCCTGAATCAGACGCAGTTTCAGGTAGTGCTCGTGGATCACAACGAGCTATCGCAGGCAGTAGACGGTGTTGAACATGCAGAGATAATCGAGGTGATCGATCATCACCGAATAGGCGCACGCAGCACTGAGACGCCTATTACCTTCATAAACAAGGTCGTCGGCTCAACGTGCACAATCATTGCTGAAATGTACCGGAACTACCGAATCGATCCAGATCCCGGCATTGCGGGGCTCATGCTTTCCGCCATACTATCGGACACGGTGGTGCTGAAATCACCGACCTGCACCCAGCTCGACCTCGATATTGCCTCATGGCTTTCCGGTCTGGCGGGCGTAGAGATCGAGGCATACGGCGAGCAGATGTTTGCCGCCGGCAGCGAGCTGTCAAGCACACCGGCAGCGGCGCTCATCCGGCAGGACCAGAAGATCTATTCCGAAAGTGGTTTCAAGTTCGCGGTGAGCCAGATTGAAATGGTTGGATTCAAGGGCTTCCACGAGCGCTCTGCGGATATAACACGCGCCCTTGAGGAATCGCGCGAAAGCCTCGGATGCGACTTTGCCTGTCTGCTCGTGACGGACATTACCCGCGAAACCAGCCTGTTGCTTTTCACCGGGTCCGAGCGGGTTCGCAGTTCAATCCAGTACCCGCAGGCGGGCGAACACCTTTTCGAGATGCACAACATGCTGTCGCGCAAGAAGCAGCTGATGCCCTATCTGCTTGATGTGCTGAAAAACATGTAGCAGGATGTGATCGCATTCTTGAAAGGGGTCGACAAGACCGATACGATTGCGGCGGAGGCCACCTGATGCGATTTCCCCGACTGTTCCTTACGCTTCTCATTCTCCTGTCGGTATCAACGTTCGCGTTCGCGGCGAATCCCTTCAGCTTCCTGAGAAACGGTGAGTATGCGTTCTATCACGATACACGGGGATCTGCAGACTACTTTCGCGGTTACTGCGTGTTCAAGACGCAGGACGGCTCGGCTGTTTTCTTCATCCGCAACCTGGATCTCGCTTCAGGCAGAGAGACCGATATCGAAGCGACCCTTGGTGCGGACAAACTCGGCAATCCGGTCATCACCAACCTGCGGCTTCCGGAGAAGAATCCACCTGCGAACATATCTCAGTCCTATGTCGACCTTCTCACCTTTCTGTCGATCAGGAACGCTGATGAGGCACGGATCGGCTATGACACAACCATCAAGGATGCGACGGCCGGCGGTACGCTGCTCTACCATTTCAACCGTGATCTGCCGCTGTTCGGACTGGACGCAATTCTGAAAGAAGGCGATACAGAGGCGCACTATCTGCTCGACCGTGTAGGCATTATAGGAACCGGTTCGGTCAGGGAGTTTTTCAGAATAGCGCCTCTCGCAAAACCGAAGGAGAGTCCGGAAATGCAAATTCCGCAGGGCTCCTCGGCGCGCGTAAAACTGGGATCATTCACAATCGAACTGGATGATCGCTGGCACTCTGATGATTCGGGCGGCTACCGATTCCAGAATGGCGGGCAGCAGACCGCGCAGATATCACTCGATGCGAATGACTGGAAACATTATCAGTCGCTCGGATACGAGGACCTGGACAGGTTTGTCCGGGCGGTCATCGCTGCGACTCCGAACGTGCTTCCACTCACGGTGAGAATCCAGGGCACGAAGGATGCTGCCAGCTGTGCATGGCAGTTGGTCGGCGCTGACAATGTACGAGACATTCAGTTTCTGCGGTTCTGGGTACAGAATGGCACACTCTATACCTTGAACTTCACATCGCAGTACGGACTCTACAACGCAAACCGTGCGTACTTTAAGTCGATATTCGATTCGCTGAAATAGCCGCGGCCCCGGGTTGCAACCAGCTGCCGCTGCGAGTACCATTCCGTCACGATGGATGAAGACGTTATTGTCGTGGGAAGCGGTCACAACGGGCTCGTTGCCGCTGCGTACCTTGCACAGTGGGGATACCGTGTGCTCGTCCTTGAACGAAGGGATACCATTGGCGGAGCTGTCTGCACCGAAGAGATGTTCGGCGGTTATCGCATGGACGTCGGCGGCTCCGCGCATTTCATGATTCATCACACACCGATAGTACGTGATCTCGATCTCCCGAAATACGGACTCGAGTACCTGCCCATGGATCCATTCATGTCCGCGCCCTTTGAGGACGGCTCCGCAATCAGCTTTTACCGTGACATAGACCGCACCTGTGAAAGCATTGCACGTATCGACGAGCATGATGCGGATGCCTACCGTCGCTTCATTCGCAAATGGCAGCCGCTGAACGAAGCGGTCTTCGAATCGTTCCTCGCACCGCCGACTCTCTCCTCGTTCGGGCGCAAGGTGATGCTCCGCAAAATGGGCGATGGGTCGAGTCGTGTCAACATGGTGCGATCGATCATGCAGAGCTACGGCGCGCTCCTCGAAGAGACATTCCACTCGGAAAAGCTGAAGGCCGCGCTCGCCTGGTGGGGCGCACAGAGCGGTCCCCCGCCGACCGATACTGCCTCGGCAGAGTTTGTCGGATGGCACGCGCTGATCCACAAGGTGGGGCCGGCGCGACCGCGCGGCGGTTCGGGCATGCTGACACAGGCCCTCGC
>DATKUC010000300.1:0-9227 GCA_035530835.1 Spirochaetia bacterium | reverse complement strand
CAATCCGTGCTATTTTTATCTCTTTCCCTCATGTGGCAGACGTGATACAATTACAGTATCACCACACTCTCTATATGGAGGAGACCCATGGCTGAATGCGATTGTCTTGCTGGTTGTCCGTTTTTTCATGACAAGATGACGAATATGCCGGCGCTCTCGGGGATGATGAAAAAACGCTACTGCCTTGATGACTTCATGGCGTGTGCGCGTCACCAGGTCAAGGAGGAGCTCGGGAAGCAGACGGTACCGTCGGATATGTATCCGAGCCAGTTCGCGCGCGCGCGACAGATGATCCTCGCTGCGAGACCTGCCAGCGCACCGCAAAGCCCGGTCTGATCGGACTCCCCAGTATCGCTGCTCCGGTCACCCGCTACAGGAGTTGTGCATGACGGCTGAACTATTTATTGATACCCGACGGGTGACCGGGCTGCGAAGCCCCCGAATCTACGGACACTTTCTTGAGCATTTCCATAGACAAGTCTACGGTGGAATCTACGACCCAAAGTCGCCGTTCGCCGATTCCGACGGCTTACGCGAAGACGTGATTTCGGCAATCCGCGCGATCGATCCGGCAGTCATCCGCTGGCCGGGCGGATGTTTCGTCTCGGGATATCACTGGCAGGATGGCATCGGGCCCGATCGCCGTCCGCGTTTCGACAAGGCATGGCGGGTCGAGGACTCGAATGAGTTCGGAACTGATGAGTTTGTCAACTTCTGCAGGCGGGTCAACGCCGAGCCCTACATCTGCACGAACGCCGGTACCGGCACCTCTGAGGAGATGGCGGACTGGGTCGAGTACTGCAACCTTACCGAACATGGGCGCTGGGCGCGATTACGAGCTCAGAATGGCCATCCGCAACCGCACGGTGTGAAGTACTGGAGCATCGGGAACGAGAATTACGGAGACTGGGAAATTGGGGCGAAGTCGGCGACCGAATGGGGCCGGTTCGTGAAGGAATCTGCAAAGATGATGAAGGCCGTGGACCCATCTATTGAGCTCATGGCGGCAAGCGTTGCAGAGCTTGATTGGAACATCAATCTTCTGAGGGAGGCCGGTCAATACCTCAACTGGATATCCATCCACGGGTACTGGGATGCACTTTGGGAAGTGAACAATTTAAGTTCCTACGAAACTTGCATGGCTCATTCGACGAGAATCGGCGATCAGATCGAAACGACCGAGCACATTCTCGGCGCACTCGGCTTACTCGGGCGTGTTCGGATTGCCTTTGATGAATGGAATCTCCGCGGCTGGCACCATCCGAAGCGCTGGTCTGCGACCGAGGACTTCCTGACTCCACGAGACAAGAATGATGATAACTCGACCTACACCATGGCGGATGCGGTATTCAATGCCTGCTTTCTGAATGAGTGTCTTCGCCACTGCAACACCGTAGGAATGGCGAACTTCGCTCCATTGGTGAATACACGTGGTGCTATTTTCACCTACCCCGAGGGGATCGTGCTGCGCTCAACCTACTTCGTTTTTGCCCTCTACACACGGCACATGGGTGATGTAGTCCTCGACTCGTGGGTTTCCGGGGAGCCCGGTTTCACCGTATCGATGCCTGAAGGCGATCAGACTGTTGCGGCAATAGACGCTGTGGCAACGCGAACTTCAGGCAGGCATGATCTGCGCATAGCCCTCGTGAATCGCCATCCTGAAGATGAGATGGTGATCTCAATCCACAGCAATCAGATTCAGGAGTTCTCGAACGCCACCCTCCATCAGCTCCGTGGGCCATCGAGGGACGCGTACAACGATGTTGATTCACCGAACAGAGTTGGCGTGCACAGCGACTCGTTTCGTCTGTCCGGTGAATCACACACTATGCTTCATCTTCCGCCTCATTCGGCGAGTGTGCTTGTGCTTTCGGATTGAGAAATTCACTGTTGCAACGCGGATGTCGATGCCTCAGAACTAAAGCAGCGCCTGGTAGGTGAGCTGGCCGAAGTCCTCCACAATCGGAATCGTAAAGCCGGGCATGTACTGGGTCATGAACAGGCACAGGAGCTGCTCCTGTGGATCAATCCACCACTCGGTGTTCGCTGCGCCTCCCCATCCGAACCTGCCAACTGAACCGGGTTGATGCAGAAGCCCCGGTTTCAACAGCACGGAGCCGCCCAGTCCAAAGCCGAGTGCAGGATTCCCATTGGCAGTAATTCCGTCAGGCAGATGGTTCTGCAGCATCCATTCCACCGTCTTGCGGCCGAGCAGACGCACCCCTTCAAGCTCTCCCTGGTTGAGCAGCATCTGTCCGAAACGGAAGTAGTCGCTCACCGTCGAAACGAGTCCGCCGCCGCCTGACGGGTTACGCGTCGGGTGGGCGTACCGACTGCTTGCCGGTTGATCGATCGGCTTCAGTCCTCCAGATTCTGCCGGGCCATAGACGGTTGAAAGGCGGCTGATCTTCTCTGGTGGTACCGTGAATTCGGTGTCCGGCATCCCGAGCGGATCGAAGATGCGTTCCTTCAGGAATACGTCAAATGGCTTCCCGGAGGCAACCTGCACAATGTAGCCAAGGACATCAATAGACATGCTGTAGCGGAACGCTTCACCGGGGTGGAATGCGAGAGGCAGCCCCGCAAGTACCTGGATCAGCTCCTCAAGAGTAATCTGCGGGTTTTCTTCGATCCGTCCCCAAATCTCCTTGCGATACATATCATCCAGGCTGGACTGTGAGTCGAATCCATAGCTGAGTCCTGCCGTATGGGTGAATAGATCGTGAACCGTCATTTCCCGTCGTGCAGGTACAAGTTCATAGTCGCAACCGTTTCGGGAGGTCATCACCTTTGTATTTTTGAATGCAGGAATGTAACGGGACACCGGATCGACGAGTCGCACCTTGCCCTCTTCGCAGAGCATCATGACCGCTGTGCTCGTGATTGGTTTGGTCATTGAATAGATTCTGAAGATCGTATCCAGTTCCATCGGTCGATGTTCTTCGCGACTTTGGCTGCCGAACTTATGGAGATGGATGAGCTGTCCCTTTCGTGCGATCAGCGTTATTACGCCGGCGAATTGTTCCCGGTCGATATAACCCTGCATTACCGGATTGATGCGCGCAAGTCGCTCAGTTGAAAATCCAACCTGTTCCGGCTCAACAATCTTCATGGAATCCTCCGCCTCAGTCATTGTTCGGTGCCTTTCTTCGGATTGTAACCGTCGGCCGGATTCGTGGCAAGCGCGACTGCGTCGAGTGTCAAGTCAGCATTGAGTGAGCGTGCACCTATTCGCTTCGCTTCTGTTTGTTCAGTGCGCGGTCAAGATTGTACGCTGCGCTTATCAGCGCGAGGTGCGTGAAGGCCTGTGGGAAGTTGCCGAGCGCTTCGCCGGTCAATCCGGTCTCTTCCGAATAGAGGCCCACATGATTTGCGTAACCGAGCATCTGCTCGAAGATGAGCCTGGCCTCTTCGAGCCGTTCGGAATTGGTGACGCCTTCCCGTGTCATCGCGTCGACAAGCCAGAAGCTGCAGATGTTGAAGGTTCCCTCCTCGCTGCTGAAGCTATCGGGACTGCCGTCGACGTTGTATCGATATGCGAGGCTGCCGGACACGAGGCCTCCTTCACGCGGTGATTTCAGTATCGCGTCGAGAGTGCCGACCATCCGTCTGTCGGTGGGGGAAACGAAGAAGACGAGCGACATGACCAGAAGCGATGCATCCAGGGAGTCGGCTCCGTAATACTCGACGAACGCGCCGCGCTCTTCGTTGTACCCGTTCTCCATCACTGATTCATAGATCTCATCACGCACCGACAACCACTTTTCACGCTCAGCAGGATAGGAGAGCTGATCGGACAACTTTATCGCCCGATCAATCGCAACCCAGCACATGAGCTTTGAATAGGTGAAATGCTTCTGCGTCCCACGGAACTCCCAGATTCCCGAATCTTCATTCTTCCAGTTTCGGCACACCCAGTTTACCATGCGGCGCAAATCGATCCACAGATCGTAGGAGATGGGTGCGGCATGCTTGTTGTACAGGTAGACCGCGTCCATGAGAGCGCCGTATATGTCAAGCTGTGTCTGATTGCTTGCATCGTTTCCAATACGTACCGGTTTCGAACCTCGGTAGCCCTCGAGGTGGTCAAGGTTCGTCTCGGTGAGATCATGTTCTCCATTTACGCGATACATGATCTGAAGTGTGCCGTCGGGGTCCATGTCGTGAGCCCTCGTTTCTATCCACTTCATGAATTGTTCAGCTTCGCTGGTAAAGCCAATGCGCAACAGACTGTACAGGGTAAATGCGGCGTCCCTGATCCAGGTATACCGGTAGTCCCAATTGCGCTCGCCTCCGATATGTTCCGGAAGGCCGCATGTCGCTGCCGCGATGACCGCTCCTGTCTCGCGGTCGGTGAGGAGCTTGAGCGCGAGTGCCGAGCGCCGAACCATTTCCTGCCATCGACCGGTGTAGGTGCACTGCGAAACCCAGCTGCGCCAGAAGTGTATCGTCTGCTCGAGCAGCCTGCGAGACTCCCCGTCGGAGAGTGCCTCTCGTTCCGGGCTGCGGTCGGGGTCGTGAGTCATCTCGCACAGAACAAACGTTGCTGAGCTTTCCTCGTCTACGGTGAATGTTCCGCGCAGACCCTGCCCCGGTACCCGAATTCCTGAATCAATCAATTCATTACGGGTTCGAGGATCTAGGGTGAGCGGCGACTCGCTGATAAGGGCAAGACTGAGTTCCCCGGATTCAAAGAGTACTCCATGATCGAGCTGCTTTGCCGTATGACCTTTGCGTCCGTAATCGAATGCCGGGTAGCATTCGATCTGCATGTCGAGTTTCCCTCGTGCCATGTTGACTCGTCGGACAAGTCGGGATTGCGGGGTCTGACTGCCGTTGTGAGCGGCATTCTCCGGCACCGGCAAGTAGTCTATGACTTGCGCTACACCGCCTGAACAGAAGAACCGTGTAACCAGCACGTTTGTATCCGGCCAGTAGAACTGCTTGGTACTTATCACTTCCTGCACCGGCGCAATTCGGAAGTAGCCCCCGCGTTCGTCGTCCAGAATTGCCGCGAAGACGCTCGGGGAGTCAAATCGTGGATAACAAAACCAATCGATCATGCCCGACACTGTGCACAGGGCAAGGGTCCTCATATCGCCGATGATTGCATGATTTTCGATTGGTTCGTATGCCACTGCAGTTTCTCCTGTTCCCGATCCGTTTACTCACAAGGTACTCATTTGGAAGGTTGCTGACTAATTCACTCAGGAAAAAGCCACTGATGCCGCTGAAATAGTATGTTGCCTATTCGATAGAAAAAGCTTTACAGGACGACCGGACCGCGGTACAATTCCTATGAAAACGATTGTGCAATCGTTTTCGCAACTCACTCAAAAATTGGACATAAGCTCGTGGCAACGATGAAGGACGTGGCGAAACTCGCAGGAGTCTCGGTGTCGACTGTCTCACGGGTAATCAACAATTCCCTTCCGGTTGACAATGAGACCAGGCGACGTGTCGAAGATGCAGTACTGAAAACCAGTTTTCGGCCGAATCTCCTTGCGCGGGGCCTTCGTTCGAAAAGTGGAAATCTCATCGGTCTGATCGTGCCGGAGATCGTGCACGAGAGCTTCAGCTTTTTTGTCAACTTTGCCGAGGCGAGTGCAGAGCGACATGGGTTCAATCTGGTGATTGGTAACACCAACAACGATCCGGACAAGGAGGAACAATTCGTCCGCAACTTCATTCGGCGACACGTCGATGGAGTCATTTTTTCACGGGTGTCCGATCAGAGTCGGATCTTTCGGATAATCGAAGAGTCGCAGGTCCCGTTCGTGATCATCGACAGGTCGATGAAGCGGGAGGACGTTCCGACTGTCGTTATGGACAACTACGGCGCCGGAGTGATTGCCGCAAAGCATCTTCTGGACCTTGGTCACGAAGATCTTGCGTGTATTACCGGGCCAATGAACATCGCGATTGTTCGCGATCGGTTCTCCGGGTTCAGGGACACCATAGTTGCTCGCGGGGGCAGGCTCCCGGATTCGCACGTGCTTGAAGCCGACTTCAAATTCGAAGGCGGAAAGCACGCAGCCAGGAGATTGCTGGAAGACCGGATCGACTTCACTGCGCTCTGGGCACAGAACGATCTCATGGCGGTTGGCGCAATGAATGAGTTCATCAGTCACGGAATTGCGGTTCCGGGGGATGTGTCGATTATGGGGCTTGATAACGTCACGGTGTCGTGGATGGTGAATCCGGCGCTTACCACCATCGCTCAGCCATTCGCTGAGATGTGTGAGAGTGCCGTGAAGATGATTGTCAGCATGCGCGCAAAGGAGAGCATTGCCGAATGGCTTGTGACACACTCGCCTGCGCTTGTAGTTCGGGATACGACTTCAATCCGGAGCTCCGGACCGCGGGCAAGATTACGGGCTGCGGCGAAGAGTCGTCCGAGATGATCCAGGAAGGAGGTCTGCGTCAATGGCAGGCGAAAAACAGAAGATTGAATCGGCGCTGAATCGAGGGAAAGGGGTTCTGAGGCTCATGCCGAACTGGGTTCCGCGTTCGTTCTGCGTTCCGGGAAAACGGCTGAAACTTCATCCGAACGACTACTACTCCTACGGAGGTCATCGCGGTGGTATCGATGAGAGATGGTTCTCGTCGACAACGAAAGCGGATAACGGGCCCGGAACACTGCCCGATGAAGGATTGAGTTATGTCTATGTGGAAGAGGGCGTGAAGGGGAAGGTCCTGCTGAAGGAAGCGATCGAAACTTCCGGCAATGAAATCCTCGGCCCCGAAGTGATGAAGAAGTTCGGCGGCTGGGTCATGTACAGCAAGTTTTTTGACAATCAGGAACCGCTTCCCTTTCATGTCCATCAGACTGACGATCGCGCGGCGGATGTCGGGCAGAAGGGTAAACCTGAGGCGTATTACTTTCCGAGACAGCTCAATAATCACGGGGGCTGGTTTCCATATACGTTCTTCGGATTGCATCCGAAAACCACGAAGGGCGATATCAAGCGATGTCTGGAGAACTGGGACATTGGTGACAATGAGATTCTGGACCTTTCGAAGGCATATCGGCTGCGACCCGGAACCGGTTGGGATGTCCCTCCCGGAATCCTTCACGCACCCGGCTCACTTCTCACCTACGAACCGCAACGCGCATCCGATGTATTCTCGATGTTCCAGTCTCTCGTGTGGGAGGTGTACACACCGAAAGAACTGCTGCTGAAGGACGTACCTGCGGCTCGGCAAAATGATCTGGACTACCTTGTCAGCCTTCTCGACTGGGAACTCAACGTGGATCCCTACTTCTACGAGAACCGGTTCATGCCGCCGAAACCAGTTGCACCGATAGAGCAGATGAGAGCCGAGGGCTACGAAGAAAACTGGATCGTATACAAGTCAGATATGTTCTCCGCGAAAGAGCTTACCATTCTGCCGGGAAAGTCGGCAGTGATAAAGGACAGTGGACCGTACGGTGTAATTGTCATTCAGGGTAAAGGAAGCTTCGGCGTGCTCGATATTGATTCTCCGGCGATGATCCGCTTTGGGCAGATGACGCAGGACGAATTGTTCGTCACGGCGAAGGCCGCAAGGGAGGGCATCAGGATCAGCAACACAAGCGATACCGACAACCTGGTGATGCTCAAGCATTTCGGACCAGACGCATAGAAAAGGAGGTGACGTCGGAGGTCGCGCTTTGGTCAACTTGGAGGGCACTTTTTGTGCGCGGCAAATCGGTGAACGAGGCACCGATTTAGCCGTCGGGGATGCCGCACCGGGATTACCTGTGCGGTCGAAAAACCTCAAGGAGGCAGTTGTATGAAAAAGACGTTGTTGGTATTACTTGTTGCGTTCTTCATGATCCCGAGTTTCATGTTTGCATCTGGCGCAAAGGAATCAACATCAAGCGGAACTTCCGGTCAGATCGTAATCGGAATGTCGGTTCCTGGACTGCAGTTCCCGTTCTTCGTCACCATGAAGAATGAGGCCGAGCAGGCCGCAGCAAAACTTGGTGCAAAGATCATTTTCGCCGATGCGCAGAACTCATCGTCGAAGCAGGCTTCCGATGTGGAGAACTTCATCGCCCAGGGAGTCCAGGCAATACTGATTTCACCGATGACGACAGATTCACTTGTTCCGGCAATCGAAGATGCGGTCAAGGCAGGAATACCGGTGGCCACAGTCGATCGCAAAGCCAATACAGACAAGGTACTTGTGCATGTTGGAGCTGACAATGTGCAGGGAGGCCGCGCGGCCGCCCAGTTCATCATCGACAAGCTTGGCAACAAGGGAACAGTCATCGAGCTCGAAGGAACTCCCGGAGCCTCAGCGGCAATCGACCGGAAGTCCGGCTTCGACGAAGTAATCAACAAATCAAATGTGAAGATCCTTGTGAGCCAGAACGCAGAGTTTGACCGTGCGAAGGGTCAGAACGTCATGGAAAGTCTGATGCAGAAATACCCGAAGTTTGACGCGGTCTTTGGCGCAAACGACGAGATGATCATCGGAGCTATCGAGGCGATGTCGGGTGCGGGAATCGATCCGGCAAGCAAAGTGACCATCGGGTTTGACGCAACTCCGGACGCCTTTCAGTACATGAAAGAGGGCAAGCTCAATGCAACAATCGACCAGTTCCCCGGCAAACAGGCGGGAATGGCGCTGCAGTATCTCACAGACTACGTCAAGAACAAGACGATGCCTGCGAAGTCGGTTGTTTACATCAATCCGGAATCGGTAACTCAGGCTCCGTAAGGATTCTGCGATTTTTCTCAGGAGTCGATTCTGCCGGGATTACTCCCGGCATATCGACTCTTCTATTATCATATTCAATGTGTGACAAAGACAGGATTGGTGCATGTCAACAGTGCTGCGTATGACTGGAATAAGCAAGAATTTCCCCGGCGTCAGGGCTCTGGACAGGGTGGACTTCGATCTGAACGAATCAGAGGTGCACGCGCTTGTCGGAGAGAACGGCGCAGGAAAGTCTACGTTGATGAAAATACTCTCCGGGGTATATCGCGCGGACGAAGGGGAAATCTGGCTCAAAGGTAAGAAGGTAACGAGCACGGGGCCGCGACCCATGCTCGAAGCCGGAGTCAGCGTAATCTACCAGGAATTGAATCTGGTTCCCTACATGTCGGTCGCCGAGAATATATTTCTCGGGCGGGAGCCAAGACGGGCGGGCGGTCTGATTGACTGGAAGACGATGCGATCGGAGGTGAGGAAGCTTCTGGAGCCCTTCGGACTCTCTCTTGACCCACGCGCAA
>DATKUC010000299.1:0-4504 GCA_035530835.1 Spirochaetia bacterium | reverse complement strand
GGAATCTGACACAGGGCGGCAGGCGCCGTTTGTCCCCGGGTCTGAACCTGTCAAAAATACCGAGAGCGATCGGCACGGTGCCTCAATCACCCTTCAGACCGCGGTCATGACCGGGACATCGATACAGATCACTTCGACGCCTTCGAACGCATCGGTTTACGTGAATGGAAGTTTCCAGGGATTCACACCGGTGACGATGGAGAATCCGCCTCTGGGGGCGTACGTCATACGGATCGAGCTTGCCGGCTACTACCCCGTTGTGCGAAGGATTGATCTTCCGGGCGGAATCGGCGTTACCATGGACACAACGCTTGCCCAGATCACCGGCCACCTTGTCGTGGACTCGAACCAGGCAGATTCCATTGTCACTGTGGACGGACAGCAGGCGAACCCCTTCGGATCCGAATGGCCGGTGGGAACGCATCGGGTTCGAGTTTCGAAGTTCGCCTACGAAGACTTTGTATCGACTGTCGACATTGAGGCAAACAGGACAACCTATTTGGCCGCCGCACTGAAACCCGCACAGTTTCTTCTCTCGGAAGTGTCGACAGGCCGACCACGGTTCAATCCGCATAATCCCGGACCACTCGGCGTTTCGAACATTGGCTTTCGCGTAACTTCGTTCGGCCACGCCACTGTTACCATTGCTCCTGAACAACAGAACACTCCGGCCCGGAACACGCTCTCAGGCCCCGAGTTCAGTCGGACCTTTGTCATCCCGTCCTTCAGTACCTGGAATCAACAGGTTGCATGGAACGGGAAGAACAACGACGGCATTCTCGCGCCGGACGGAACTTACGTTGCGACCATCGCTGCAACACCCGCGGACGGCGGTCCGCCGCAGACCCGGTCGGTGATGGTCATCGTAGACTCATCGCTTTCGATCAGATATCGTTCAATGCTCGGCGGGGCACCCGGACTAACCTATGTGCCGATCGCCGACCTACTTCCGGGTGGTTCCGTTCAGATCGGAACGCAGTTCCTCGGACATGTCGGCCTTGACTCACAGCAAAACCTGCAGGCGCGCGTGCCGGTCATGGCAGGGCTGCGCTATGGAACAGGTTTTGGGCTGGAAGTCGACGGAACCGTTCAGGGCATCCTCAACACCGATCCTGCGCTGAACGACGCATCAGTCTCGCTGGGAGGCCGCTGGCGGTATGCAGAGGTTCCGTTCGGTGCCGATCTTGGGCTCTCCGGAGCATTGCAGATGCGCGCGACGTTCCTCTCGAACGCGGCAACCGACACACTGACTAATTTCGACGGTCTCTCGCTCTCTGCACCGGTTTCGGTGCACTTCGGCCCCATTGGGCTTTCTCTGTCACCGGAAATTCTCGCTTCCACCTACCCGGTCTATCCGGTCACGGCATCCTCTACCCAGGGCGCCTACCTCTGGGGATATGGCCGGGCCGGAATCTACTTCGATACGCCATCGGTGCTTGCGGGGGTGTCCGCCGCAGTGCGCACTATCCCGTTTCTCTCTCCAGCGGGCACCACGATTCCGACCGGAACAGGGGTCGCCGCAGGCTGGGTTCTGCTTCCGGTCGACGTCGCGGCGGAGATGCATCTCATGCTCCCGGGCACCTCTTTCATTGTGAGTCTTTCGGCGGCCGGCGAGTTTTCGAGCCTCACCGACTACTACATTCTCGGTGGTGGAGGAATAGCCTTTCTCTATTGAGCGGACTCAATAGAGCGGGGTCAGCCGGAGAGGTTTGCGTAGAGCAGGATGAGAACGACAAGTGCGGTGAGCAATATTCCGGTCGCAAGCGGATAGACCCACCTCGGAACTCGACGCTGGGGCCGCCCGGCCCCACCGGACCGTTCAAGGACCTGATCGAGTGAGTAGGCCTCAACATTCGGCCCGTCGGCAGGGATTGACCCATCGGTTCCAACGAGACCCGCCCCTGCGTAGCCGCAGGATGGACATCCTGTTATGAAGAGTTCACTCTTTCCGGTGAATCCGCAGGACGGGCATTTTACCGCCGAGAAGAATCGACCGCAGTGCGGACAGACTTTAGCATCCCAGCGGACCTCCTTGCGGCAGTTTTCACAGTAGAACTTCGCTCGTTTCACTTCGGTATATTTCGTACGAAGAGCGTGCCGAAATAGAACTCCTCTGTCAGTCCGGAATCATGAATCATCGTCGCAAGATCCGCCGAGACGCCGGTGTCGTTCAGGACAGCGGGCAACGAATCAAGCCGGATACGCGCCTCGAGCAGATACCTGCTGTGGACAAAGTCACCGACTACTTCCGGTGTCGAACTACCTTTCTTCCAGAGTGCGACAATCCCGGACGGACGATCAACTGGAATTTCGATCGTGTAGTCGCCGGAGCCTGTTCTTCGATCACCATACAGGTAGAAGATGTAGGAAAGTCCCGAAGAGAGTTCAGTAGTGGATGACATTAGCAGATAGAGGTACCTGTCCGACCGAATAGCCTTGAAGTGGTCAATTTGCGAGCCACCTGTGGACCAGAAGAGTGAGTCTGAGATCGGAAGCTCTCTGCGGCTCGCATTCTGCACCTGTACGTAAGTACTCGGGACGTAGGAGTCACGGAACCGCGCAAGATCGGGAATCCTGAGCCAGTCAAGATATCGGTTATCGATCACGACCGGCTCGGATGATGGGTATACGGCAAGAGAATCGACAGTAAGCTCACCACCGGTGGACCTGGAGGTTACCAGAGTGCTCGCGCCAACGGTGAACGGCGCCTCTGCATTTGCCGCACTCACGTAGATTGCACTTACCGGATATCTGCTGTCACCGGGTCGCGCGAAGAAGCCGAGTACGGCAGCAGCTTTGCCTCCGGTATCAACGTTCGGCTCGAAACCGTTCGGCGGAATGTAGGAAAGCGATTCCTGATTTGCGAGAAGATACTGTACGATGTCTTCCGGATTTGCCGCGAGTGACTTCAGATCCGACTCTGAGCCGCTCCTGACGAGATAATAGAACACCGCACCTTCACCGTTCTGGATCGTGATGGCAAACAGCTGCACCGGCATCCAGAGGATGAGCAGCACAAAGCATGCGCCGAGAATTCGCCTCTTCATGATCTTCTTATCGGCAAACACCGGTCCCCTCCTACTTCTTTTCTATTCCCAGTATCGTAAGATCATCATACTGTTCATCCTCGCGAATGTGGGTGAAATACAGGTATTCGCCTTCAGGGTCAAGGTCCAGCGGATGGCTGAAGTAGCGTGAATACTGCCTGAAGTACTTCTTTAGGAACTCATCCACCTTTCGATCGACCTGCACACGGTCATCCGGACCGGCGGTCGGATCTGCATAGATTCGGAAGAGCTTCTCGACGGAGACCAGTCCCAGCACCATGTGTTCGGTAGAAGGTTCGCAGGCTGAAAAATCGAAGGTCAGCTCCTCGTCCGGGATTGGATTCCGCTCTTTCGTCAACTGAAAGGTTCCCTGATGGGCAATTGTGTTGACCAGATCATTGATCCTGCTCATCTCGAACTCTTCCCTGACAGTGTCTCCGAGCCGCTCCGGAGGATAGGTACCCGCGTCAACTTCCTCTTTCGTTATGTAGAACGGCTGGTAGTCTGCCTGCCGGATGACACGGTTTGCCTCTTCAAGACCGTCGGTGAACATCAGCAGCACATCCCCAACCTTCAGTTTCAACGGTATCTGCGGAAAGCCGTTCGGCACCAGGCTGGTACTGAACACTCCGGCCGCAGGAGAGGTGGGCATTTCGGTCATGACCAGCTTCTGCTGCACCGAGTCGTACATATGGAGCTTGTTGTCACCCGCATGACAGACGCGGCAAATCCCACTCTTCACGTTCAGAATGACCACCGTGAATGCGGCAAACCGTCCTTTGAATCCCCGCTCTTCGAGCAGATCGTTAACAGTTCCGACGAGCCGGGGAAGCGTCTGGTTCATATCTTTTGCGGACCAGCTGCGGAAGTGATTCAGAAAGATCGTCGCGACTTCCACCATGATGAGTGCGGCAGGCACCCCTTTGCCGGAGATATCGCACTTGATGATTGCGTAATGCTCATCATCGATCTTCTCGAAGTCGAAGTAGTCTCCCGAAACTCCCTTTGCTCCTTCGTAGTAGCCGAAGAACAGCACGTCGTTCGTTTCGGTTTTTCCGGTTGTGCCTTTCGATCCGGAGCGGTTCAATCCGAGCGGAATGAACATCTTCTGGACCTCTTTACCGACAGTGAGTTCCTTGCTCGCCAGGGCGGCCTTTACGAGTCCCTGAGTCATCTGGTTGATCACATCGGCAAGCGTGTACAGTTCGTCGCGCGTGCGCACGTCGATTACGTGCGACTCGAGCTCAGCCTTGTCCTCGGTATCGCGAATGAGCTCTACGCCGCGTACCAGCTTGCGAATCGGGATAACGATGATGGTGGCCAGAAGCAGTGCGCCAAGGATTCCGATACCGACTGCGATCATGGCGATGATGACCGTGTTCCGTATCAGGCTGTTCGTCGCGTCGTCGATCTGCTTGAGAATTCGATCGGTTGAAACGGCAATACGCACGATTCCA